>QQVN01000003.1:311405-622811 GCA_003352285.1 Thermoproteota archaeon
TAGGGCTAACTTTTCCGATATCCCAATTTCGATCAATTGGAAAGATTGGCAGTGTAATTGCAATAATCGAAGTAGCTGTAATGTTAGCTATTGGTTTTGGAGTGGCACAAGCATTTGGTTGGTCAATAATTGACTCTATGTTTTTAGCAGCAGCGTTATCAATTAGCTCAACTGCAATAATTGTTAAAGTCTTAGAAGAGATGGATGTTGTACAGGAACCCTCATCCCAACTCATAATCGGAATACTGATAATTGAGGATTTGATTGCAGCCGTACTCATTTCTATGCTACATTCTACCATCTTGCTAGATACTTTCAGCCTTGATAACACGCTTTGGTTGATAGCTCAAATTGGTATGTTCATTGGACTAACGGCCTTAATTGGGTGTCTTTCTATTCCGAAATTGTTTTCTTTTCTTTCTAACTTTGAACGATACGAGTTTATGATATTAGCAGCTTTGGGATTGGCATTTGGTTTGTCATATTTGTCATATAGTTTGGGATTCTCAGCTGCTACTGGGGCATTTCTTGCTGGTGTAATATTAGCTGGCACAAGATTTTCTGATGATATTTCTACCCTCATAGCCCCAACAAGAGAAATTTTCGTTGCAATATTTTTTGTTACTATCGGTGCATTAATGGACGTACAAATAATTACACAATATTGGATTCCAATTGTGATAATCACAATAGTAACAATAATTGGAAAAACAGTTGCAACATATGCAGGTGTAAGGCTTTTCAGACTAGGTAGTCATAATGCTCTAGGAATTGGTCTATCGATGGCACAGCTAGGGGAATTTTCATTTATTGTATTAAAAGTAGGTCAAGATATGGGTGCAATTAGTGCGTTTTTGTTCCCAATTGTAGGAACTGTTGTAATATTGACTACCTTCTTAGCACCATTTTTGATTAAGAAGGGAACAAAAATGATGGTTGATATTTTTTAAATTATTTCACAACGTCACATGGAAAACATTTTTTCAAAAAAAAAAACTCACGTGAACCACTGCTCTAGTGTCTGGCTCTTCTTCTCGATTGCTTTTTTGAGTCTATTTAGTGAGGAGTTTACTCTGTCTGCTGAAAAGTCTCTTTCTTCTGAAAGATACTTTACAATTCCTTCATAATCTATCTCTCCAAAATCCACATTTGAAATCTCAGATACCTTTGGCTCCAAAAAGATCTTCCTAATCTGCTCATAGGGGACACTTTCTAATTCCTCCTGAATCTTTGGAATATCTTCCAACCTTGAATGATCCTTTATCATCTTTAGTGCAGTCTTTGGACCAATTCTTTCAAAACCGTCAGGATTAAAATCCGTTCCAATCAATATTCCAACATCTACAAGCTGTTCCTTTGTTAGTCCCAATGCTTCTAGTGTCTTTTGGGCTTCGATGATTTCAGGCTCTATCTCCATGTATGAATTTCTATTTGGAATCTTTCTTCTTCCACTGTTTGTAAAGTTTCTAATCAGCCGTTTTGCTCCAAACAGAATTGAATCAAAGTCTTGACTAGCTGATGCATAGGCTGCTCCAGTTTGAGTCATATGAGCTGCAGTTGCTTCCCCCTCTGATGGTGCATCAATGTATGGTATCCCAAATAATGAGAGAATTTTTTTAGAGTCTTCTACCATTCCATCCCTCATTGCCGTAGTCTGTTGTGCAAACTTTCTTGCATCTTCCATGTTTCCATCTGCAATTGCTCTTTCGTATTTTACGGTAGCATCTTTTTTGATCTGACGCCTTCTTTCAATCTCTGCTGATTTTAATGACGGAGGTTTACCATCAAAGACATAGACTGGCTTGATACCTAGTGAAAGAAAATTGATGTTTCTATAGAACAGGCCTGATATGTGGCTTGTAACTCTACCTTGAGAGTCTGATAACTGCATTCCATCTGGACCGCGAATTATTGCAAGAAACTGGTAAATTGCATTGTATGCATCAATGGCTATTACTTTGGTTTGAAATGATTCCAGCTTTGTCTTTTCTCTAACTACTAATTGCTTTAGATCTAATCCCATTTGTTATTCTGTATTAGTACCTGTTTTTTGTCTTTTCTAAATTGCAGTTATCATATTAAGGAGAAATTTCAATAAAATTTTGTCAGGTTAGCCAAGTGGTAAGGCGGCCGTCTCGAAAACGGCTACGCGCAAGCGTGCAGGGGTTCGAATCCCTTACCTGGCGCTTACTTTTGAGTTTAAAACCCTGCATGCACTGATATTATCTTATGAGTAATCTTGTTCAAAAAGAAAGATTTCAAATTCATAACTATGATGGGGCGATCAATTCCCTGCTATCTAGCATTGAAAAAGAACTTTCCACCAAAAACTCTGAACTTATTCTAAAGTATGACAGGGTTCTTGTTAGAGAGTCTTTGGCAAAGGCAACTAGAAGAAAACACCTTGAAATTCTTCTCAGTTTGAGCAGACTTTTGAAAAAAGATTGGCATGATGTTACAAAAGATGATGTTAACGATTTGGTTTTTCAAGTGATGCAAAGGTATAGCCCTGAAACTGGGCAGGAAACCAACTCAACTTGGGATCATAAAAAAATTTTAAAAATATTTTTTCGATGGTTCAAACTTGGGGATCGACAATATCGCATTGTTGGGGATCCTGAAGAGACAAAGAATGTCAGACTAAAAGAGGTAAGAAGTAAAATTGTACGGGAGGATCTCATAACACAAAATGATGTTGATAAATTACTTAGAGCCTGTAGGGGCAATCTCAGAGATAAGGCCTTAATTCATGTTCATGCAGAAGCAGGGACAAGACCTGGAGAAATTTTAAGCCTGAGAATAAAACATGTAAAATTTGATGATAAAGGAGCTGTCATTCATGTGGATGGTAAAACAGGTCCACGTCCTGTAAGATTAGTTACTTCTGTTCCTAGCTTAGCTTCATGGATTGATTCTCATCCCTTCAAAGAAATTACTGATTCTCCTCTTTGGATTAAGATTGATGTAAATCATTATGGTGAACCTATGTCTCATGCTACTGCAAACAAAGTTTTACAAACAGTGTGCAAAAGAGCAGGAATTACCAAAAAGATTAATCTGAAGTTATTTCGACATAGTGAGGCTACTGAAACTGCCAAATACATGACTGAAGCTCAAATGAGAATAAGACATGGATGGACATCTACTTCTAAAATGCCTGCTAATTACGTTCATCTTGTAAGCTCTGATGTGGAACAGGCATACCTGAAGCATCTAGGAATGGCAGACGAGCCTGACGATAAACCAGTAACTCCTAAAATTTGTCATATCTGCAAGATGCCTAATTCTTCTGAATCTGAAATATGTAACAAATGTGGGAAGCCGTTAGATCTTCAAAAGGCTTTGGATTTGGAAGAAAAGGCAAGTGAACAGAATTTTGTGACCAACAAACTTGCAGGAAAGATACTAATTCAAATGCTAATGACGGGAAAAATTCCAAAATTGCCAGAAAATGAAATTAAGACTTTGATTCAGAGTCTGAATCTTTAGGAATCTTTTCAATTATTCCGTATTCTAGTCCTTTCTCGATTAATTTCTTGGAAAAATGATTATCAATCTGTTCTATCACTGTAGGCTTGTGGCTGTAAACTGCAAGTAAGCTTGTAAACCCTTCCGCAAAAATAAAAAATAAAGAATCATTATCAAAAACATCTTTTATTATGATGTCAAAGAATTCCTTTCGTTTTGTTTTCCAAAACTTGTCATAATCATCCCATTTTTTCTTGTATTCATTTTTTAATTTTTCAAAATCCTCAATTTTTTCATGTTCCTTTGGAATTTCTAGTGTGCTTTCTCCCATCTGAGATGCATGAAAATCATTGAAAAGATGAAAGCCAAATCTATCATCATAGTGCAATTTCATTGCATTGAAATAGAATAAGAAAATGAGTCTGTTTACCGTTCGATCCGATATTTGTATAGAATCTTTAGAAAAAATATTCTTCCAGATTTTTTCCTTTTTTTGTAAGAAAGTTTTATGATGTATGCCTCGCTCTTCCTTCTTTGCTGGATAGTATAGATCAGAGAGTTTAATTTCTAATCCTCTATCCTCAAACAAAAATGTTGTAGTTTCTTCAATGCGTGGTCTGAATTTGTAATCTCTAGTATGTAGTCTATATTGCGTCAGTATGTCAAGCTCGTTCAAAGCTCGTTTCAGTAATCTTAGCAAAAGATAATGATATGAGCCCATGGCGGAGGAATACTTTTCCCATTGTTCCCCCAAATGAGGAATGAATTTGATGTATTTCAAAAGGACATCTGGTTTGTCATTTGATAGGGATTTAATCAATGCAAAAAACCCTATGGGTGTCAGCTCATAGTATAGGCGAGTTTGTTTCCCAGTTTTTTCTTCACGTATTATCCTGATTATTTGATGATAAAGTAAAACATCCTTATTGATATCAAATGTTCTCCCTGGGATTTTTTGATTTCTTATATTGTAGCTTGTGACTCCTTTACCTTTAGACTCTTTATGCTGAATTTCAAAAATTGCTTTTAAAATTCTGGTTTGTACTTTGGTTAATTCTAGCATGCTACCGTTGATGGCATAATGTTACATATTGCGTATAAAGTTAAGGCTGACCATTCATTTAATGAAGAAATGTCATATTTGTAAAAAGATTCTGAAGAAACCCTTTGAAAAGCTATTCTTGCATTGTTATGAATGTGGATTAGACCGACTTGAAAAATTAACCATGGGATTTGAACCATGTCCTACTTGTAATGACATGAAAAATCTGTGATAAAATATGTCATGTAAAGGAATCTGTAATACGTTTGAAGGGTATTCTGGAAACCCAAAGTTTTGTTTAGGTTACAAATTCTGTTCCGAATGTCGATTTTCAATTATTCATGATAATCTGTTATGCCCTTGTTGTAAAACCACCCTCCGCAGAAAACCACGCCATAAGAAAAAAGTGACAGCGTAATGCACAATCAAACCCTAACTCAATTCTTTCGTCCCGCCTCTGAGCGAACTATTTCTTGTCTGTCTTTGGTGGCCAACATCGTAGAAGAGTACAAGTTTCTTTCAAACTGGTATGAGATAACCTTTCAAGGTTGGCATCTTCCAGCAGTATCAGAACCGCATGATTGGTGTGGCATGTGGAAGACAATAGGATGCCTTAATGATTCATTACATGAAAAGCTTGGAAGAGGAAAATTCTACTATATCAAACAGTTCCAGAGATCCTGTTACAGAGCTCGCTGTAAAACCTGTTATCTTAAATGGATAGCAAGGCAGGCAAACAATGCAACAACACGCATCAATACATATTCTCAAAAACGTAAAAACAAAACTCCAATTCATCTGATTCTTTCTGTCCCTCCTTCACAGCATGGTACACCAGTAAAGATACTGCGTCAGAGGATGAGCCATATTCTGAGACTGGGACAGATAGAAGGAGGTGCTGTCATCTTTCATCCATTCAGGCTCAATCATTCTACAAGACAGTGGTACCCTTATCCTCATTTTCATTTGGTTGGGTTTGGTAATAAATCAGATATTAGAAATGCATTTGGCAGATACGGATGGTATGTAAAAGAAGCTGGAGAAAGATCATCCACATTCCAAACACTCTGTTATCTCTTGTCTCACTGTGGCATCCAAAAAGGATACAAGTCTGTGACCTGGTTTGGAAACCTATCATATAGCAATCTGCAGGTAGAAAAAGAGCCCAGAATCAACAGATGTCCCATATGTGAAGGGGAATTTGTAGAGGTTTACTATGAAAACGAGTACCATCCAGTGGTTCCACCCGATAAGCACTATGAGGGATTGGTAGAAGCTGAGGGATGGCATCCAGTGAAAGCTATTCTAATGAAAGGGGTCTACGAATTCGAGTCTAATTATCACCCCATAACCCATCTGAATGAAATCATTAAAGGAATAACAGAATAAACAAAATTGAATGTTTTTAGATAATAAGGTATTACTCGAATAAGAGATTATGTCAGAATTAGAAAAAATTTTTGGTCTTAAATAATTTAAACATAAGAATAGAAGTTAGCAAAAAACAATAAGATAAAATTGGTTTTGTGAAGTACGATTTGCAGTGATTTAACAATCATAAATTTCCTTGGTACAAAAAAAGTCACCAAATCCTCCTAATCCTATCAGAATTGAACTAGACGGAGGACCTGAATTTTTTTAAATCATTTCTGGCATCTCTGATTATAGACCAAGATGATTGTAGAAATATCGATGCGATTATTCCAGCAGCAATAAGATCAGGCCATGATGTGTTTGTCCAAAAGACAAATCCAGCTGCAACTACCACCAAAATGTTTCCAAGTGCATCATTGCGACTAAATACCCAAACTGCACGAACATTTGCATCTCCTTTCCTATGGGGAATCAACACCACAACAGCAATGATGTTTATCAAGAGTGCAACAATTCCGAAAACTCCCATTAAACCAGCTTCAGGTGTACTCAAAACCTGTGTACGGTATATTGTGTAAGCTAGAACAGATATTCCCATTGCAGCCAGAAATATTCCTTGAATGAGAGCTGAATTTGCACGCCATTTGAGACTCCATGTGATTGCAAGTAATCCAAGAAATGTGATTAATCCATCACCAAGAGAATCAAGGGAATCAGCTTTGAGTGCTTGGGAATCTACCAAGAATCCTCCAACCAACTCAATTATTCCATAACCCACGTTGAGCAATACAACTATCCATAATGCTCTGCGATAGGAAGGCGTGATATGGGCAAGATCTTTTGGCAAGTTATCATCATCTGGCATTTGAATTCACTCAATCTTCACGAAATTAGTAAAATAAACCACATGATATTGAGAACCTATTCTGAGAATTACACATGAAAATCGTATTGATGGTATATTAAGCAAAAAAGCATAATCATAACTGAAATTGGTAAGCACAGCTCTCTTGATTGGAATTTCAGTTGGAGTATTTTTTGCAGGTTTAGGAATCGGATATGCTGCTTTGCAGTCATCCCAAACTACACCAATGATGATGTCGCCTCAAGCTATGCAACAAATGATGAACGATCCTAATGCAATGAACCAATGGCATCAAACCATGATGCAAAACCCTCAAGCAATGAACCAGTGGATGAGTACCATGATGAATGATCCACAAGCTATGCAGCAAATGCACAATATGATGATGAGCAATCCCCAACACATGAACCAAATGATGGGTCCAATGATGTCTACAATGATGAATGATCCACAAATGCAGCAACAAATGATGACTAACATGATGGGACATCAAGGAATGATGAACTCCATGATGAACAATCAGGGAATGATGAGCATGATGAGAGGAAACATGACTGGAATGATGGGAAATCAAATGATGGGCGGTCCTATGATGGGAATGAATCCTTAATCTTCCAACGATAAAACATTCAGTACATATCTAAGTTTTTTATTTGGATGTTAGCTCAAACTGGATAATGTCTGGCAATCAAAAGTTAAAGTTTGATAAAGACGTTAAGACGATTCTCAATATCACAAAGACTCCTAAATCCATCAAGGAGATTTCCCAAGAAAGTGGAATTCCACAGGCAACAGTTTACAGAAGAATAGCATTAATGACACAAAACCAATTGCTCAAAACAGCAGGATATATTGAGGAGGGTACACGTGTTTTTACATATCAGAACATGAATCGCTATCTTTCTTCCAAAAAAACCAAACTTGAGAACATACTCGAAATTATAGACGACTATCCCGGAATAAACTACTCAGAGCTAAAACAGAAATCAGGCCTAGTCAATGGCACTCTTTCAAACTGCATTTCAAATCTAGAAAAAAACTCTAGAATAACTATCAAAAGATCAAACAGGAGAACATGGTTCTTTCTTCCACACATAAATCCTAACGAATTTGACTGTTTCATTTCTCTTAGAAAAGAAACATGCAAACGTATTCTCACATTCTTATTGCATCATCCAGATTCCACTTTTTCTCAAATACGCAATGAAGCAAAAAAAGCACCATCCACGGTGTCATTGACATTAACACAGTTGATCGAATTGGGTCTGATATCTAGAGAGTCAGGATTCAAAAGGACATACAGATTAACAAACAACGAGCAAGTCCTTTTCGCACTCAAAAAAATAAAACCCGACTTTACTTCAGAACTCAAAGACAGGTTCTCTGATACATTCTCATATCTGTAATCTGTTTGGTATCCCAAACGCCCTCTTCCATAAGATTATGCCCATTCCCAATGATAATGAAAATGCTACAAGGAACCCAAACGGAAACTCGGGAGTAACTGTGATTGGTAATTCTACATACTCATCACTGTTGTTGATGTTTTCAATTCGTAGTGTATTTGTGCCTAGATCTTTTTCTAGAAACCTATGGTTCTCAAAACTGCCTCCGCCTTTGGCAAAGCCGTTTACCTTCTTCAAAACATCTCCCTTCTGATCTAGTAACACAAAGTCATATTGGGACCCTGGTATTGGCATCTCTGTTTTTTTATCATAGATGGTAATGATAAACTCAGACTCTTCATTGATTTCTTGTGGGAAGGGAATTAAGGTAATATCAACAAAATAACTTCCTGCTTCTTTTTCACTGCCAATGCTTTCCAATCGTATGGGAAATTCCTGTATGGGAGTTTCTTGCGGCTCTACAACTATCATGAAATCCGTAGATCCCAAGAACGTGTCATTAATGTTTTCTATTGCTACCATGACAGGTCCAACCTGATCTTTTGAAAAAGTGATCTCCTCAAAAGAACTCTTAGGCGGTGCGTTCATCTCTGCAGTGACTCTTTTTCGGAAAATCTCCTCTCCATACTGCGTCAAAACAAAGTCATATTCTACAGGAACTTTCTTTTTGTCTATCACATACGATTCCGAAATATCGACAAAAAATTTTGTAGGCTCATTACTCTTTATGACTAGTGGTTCCCACCACAGTGAAATATCATACACGTAACTGGTAGTTTTTGACACTAGTGGCAAAACAACTTCCTCACTTGGTGAAAAGGTAAAAAACATTGAAGAGTCAGAAACCTTGGAAGCCTTATCTCTAATTGATAGAAGCTCACTCTTTGGCAGAATTGCATGCACAATTCTATCTTCTTCAGAATAGTCATCTGCAACAACCGTGTTTGAGGGTAGAGGTATTCCATTTACCATGACATCATATTTTGTAACTAAAAGCTCACCAAAGTTTTTTGGAATGTGCACCTCTTCATGAACTACTTGAACCTGCTCGATGTTTTCCTTACTCCAATCAAAAGGCATTGCAAATGAAACCTCTCTCTCTTCTGGGGAATATCTGAAATCTGAAACTTGGTCATACCACGAGGTGATTCCTATCTGGTAATCATTATCATCTCCTCCTTTTACATCGTAATTTGTTTTGTCTGCAACGCTGATTGCTCCTCGATAAAAAATCCTCTTATCGAGTACTTTGGAATCTTCATCTAAAGTTAGAATTTCTACGTTAAACTCGTACAAGCCACCTGATTTAAAGATCGGACCCTGCAAAACAAGTGGCTTGTCCCCATCCCTCATGTAACCTCCAAGTACTGGGGCTTCCTTGCCTGATACGGTGATATTTTCATCATCGGTGGATTTTATGGTCATGATCAGGTTTCCCAAGTCATCATGAAACATGTGTCGGAATATTCTCTTGTCGTCTTTTTTGAGCTCTACCATGTATGTGACATGCTCAATCACTGCATCAGTATCTGCATCAAAAAACCGAATCAGAATTCTTTGCTCTCCTGCATTCGGATCATAAACAGGGGGTTCAATTTCCAGATAAATGGTTGCGTTTCTATCTCCTATTGTAACTGGAGGCAACGTCTCCCCACCTATGCCATGACCAAAGGCGGGAGTCAAACTAAACAAAAGAAAAAACACAACAAAAGATGAAATAGATTTTGAGAACACATCTTCTCCATTACAAAGCCATTATAAAATTGATTTAGCAAACTATTGCAGTTTTTTTTTAAAAAATTAGTACAACGATAAAACAAAAACACATCCTAGAAGATCTTTTAATAATGATACAAGGTTTTACAATCATGCAAAACTCTTCAATGGACATCAAAACAAAGTACAAAGTTTTGCTGTATTCGCTAGTTGCAGTGATACTTGCAACCGTACCATTTTCAATTTCTAGCTTTCAGAATGGAAATGAGTTACACATTCTAATTCACACTTGTGCAATAATTCTGTCCGTGTTCTTATCTGTAGTTGGAGTCATAACATACAGATCATTTAAAACAACACGACTGTTTTTGGTCATGTGTGCATTTGTTTCAATCTGTCTTGCAGAAATTACTGCCCTCTCCCTACTGTTGCTCTCAACACCCCCATCTTTTACAAATTATGATTCATTAATTACACACGGACTTATTCTGCTGATGCTGTCATTTTTTGCATTTGGAATATTCAGAAAAGACTGAGATGCTCATGTCATAAATTTGGTACAACGATAAAACAAAACCATCATTAATTAATTCTGAAATCGTCATTTTCTTCATGAGGCAACTTTTAGTTTTTTTAATTCTCTTTGTTGTGCTTGTTACTGTGATTGAGGCTTTAGCAAGTGCTGAAGAATATGTTGTTTCAATTCCATTTGGTGCGTTTAATCCAGAACTCAACACCCCTACAGATGTATGGTATGATCCTCCCCTTCTTTCAATTGTTGTCGGTGATTCTGTAACTTGGGTAAATGATGACAGGGAAGGTCACACTGTTACAAGCGGAGAGGGAGCTGGAAGGTTTGAATGGATGGGAAGCAAGAAACTTGGCGAACCTGATGGCTTGTTTGACAGCGGACGGTTCATGCCAGGGGAGTCATGGACAAAGAAATTTGAAGAAGAAGGACAGTATCGTTATTATTGCATAATTCATCCCTGGATGGAAGCCCTGATTGTAGTTGCACCTTTGATTCCTGATTATCCACACGATACTACAGGTAAGAAACTCGAAGAATTTCCCATCATACAAGTAAGCCCAGATCAGTCTGTGGAGATTAATTTTTCATGGGATCCCAAAGTGATCAAAACCCATGAAAAGGTTAATTTCATTTACAGGTTTTATGATGCGATAAATGATCAGCCATTACGAAAGCTTCAGTATGATATCATAATAATCCATAACGGAAAAGAACTGTACAGGGATGAGGGGGCAGTTTCTGGTGCAGGAGGAGACTTTAGGCAATGGATTTTTGAGGAGCCAGGAGAAGTCATTGTCAAGTTTAGAAACATACAGTCATTTGGCACCGTTGGTGGCATGGAGATTTCTTTTACAGACAATCCTACAGGACGAATCTTTGATTTTACTGCAATTGTTTACAATAACCCAGAAAAAACTGTGACAACCGAAAAAATAGTTCAACCTCGTGAGACATTTCAGTTTTATTATGAGATTGCAGTGCTGATAATAGCAATCCCTGGAATCTTGTTGGCATCAGTTGTATTTTTGATGAAACGAAAAAAGCATATAGATCATGTTTCTGGTAGGATCTCAACTCCAGTATAGGGGAAAAACATGAGCTGTGCCAAGGAAAGAAAACTCATAAAAATTGCTCTGATAGTAATGCCAGTTGGCTTGTTAATTGGAATGATCATTGATGAGATTCCACATCTGCCAGAACACGAAACGCAAAATGTAGATGATAATGTTGATGTAATTCCTCTGTATGAAGGAGTCTCTGATGATCTTGATCTAGACTCTGTTGTTGACAAGACATCAGATGGAACTGAGCTGGAATCGGGTTTTGGCAAAATCACCATTTCTGAGAAAAACCACCCTCAGAACACAGACTCTGAATTAAAGTATTCTAACGATGCTTTGGGATTTGAAATAACCCTGCCAAATCATCAGTGGAGCATCAACCAAGATGTTGCTGATCTTGCAAACGGAGACAAGGAATTCCTTGATTCCAAAGGATTTGTCGGTGGAATTTACGTACAAAAAGACGATGGCACAGACATGCTTGTTGCAGTAATTGATATCTCAAAACAAGATGTCATGCTCTCTGAATATGTTGATACACAAATTGGGCAGCTAAAAGAACGATTCGAATCAACTTTGTATGTATATGAGGTATCTCCTGAAAACAATTGGGCCTTGTTTGGCATTGCAGTTGAAACACCAAACGATACATCCTATGGAGAGCAACTCTTGCAGATTCAAAATAATACATTGTACATGATACAGTATTCAGGACTTCCCCCCAATGCCTTGGATGGTAATTCTCTTGAACAAGTGAGAATGATTCTAGACTCTTTTAGAATTTTGTAATTTTTAATCAAATTCTGTTTGGCGTACAAGCTATTCTTTATATGAAAAATTTTCATTATCTTGAATTATCTTGGAGAAAATATCATAAATTGAATTCAATTCATGTTGTGATTTCAATTGTTTTTCTAACTGCGTCTGCATTGATTGTATTTCCAACACTGGCAAGTGTTACTGAAGACCATGGTACCTCTAAAAGCTCATCCTTTCATGTTACTGAAAAGTCTGCAGTTGAGATGTTTATTGAGGATGCCCCCTTGAGATGCTTTACAGTAATTAATTTACCATCTCAAGAGGTACAAGAGGTGGTCATCTATGATGAAATGTCGGTTTACATTAGAGAAAACATTGAAAGCATAGGATTGACTGAAAACGAGTTCTATTCCACACAAAAATATGACGAGTATTTTGAAAAAAAATGCTTGGTGTATGTATCCAAAGACGGTCGTGTTCCTGATCACTTTGATGCGTTGCTAAGCATGGGTTTGACACTAAGCCAATCATCGATTGATGAAATCTTGGATGCCACATATCAAACAAGAGATATTGGAACCTTTCTTGGAAAAATCAGTCCATAGTTCTTTTCAAACTTAGTACAATCATCAAACAATGCTTGCAGATATAACTAAATGAATTGGTTAATGGCTGTGAAGAAATACAATAAATTGTATCTTATTGGTGGCATAATTTTATTTGCCGCAGTGGCAGCAGTAATGGCACAATCGGAGCTGTCATCTGTAACTGAAGAAAATAAAGAGACAAAAGTTTCAACACATTCTGTTACTGGAACGCCTGCAGACAATTACCCTGATAAAGAAAGACCCTCACATTGTGGGACTCAGGATTCAACCTCAAGCTCGTATGTCAAAGAGTTTGAAATTCCTACCATCTGTACACAGCCTGTGGGCATTGTAGTTGATCCCGAAGGATTAGTGTGGTTTACAGAGACAAATACTGGAAATGTGGGAATGTTTGATCCAAAAACAGAGGAAATCATAGAATATGAAAATGAACTGTGGTCTATGGGAGGTTCTATGATGTGGGGAATCGCATACACTGATGATAATGAAATCTGGTTTACAGACGAAAAGTATGACAGGCTGTGGAAATTCTCCATTGACAAAAAACAATACTCTGCGTACACGTTTACAGGTAATCATACAATGAAGTTTCCACAATTAATAGTGGAAAACGACGGTACGTTTCTGATAAATGACTTTACTGGCAACAAAATTTCAATTCTTGATCATGATGAACTAGATTCGGGATTGGCTCTTCCCGCACAAGTCAAAACACCTGAGGGATTTTTTACAGGACCTCCAGCAATTGGCAAGGACGGTGAGATGTGGTTCATTGCATGGAAGTATCAGGGAACAGTCTCTTTAATCAAATATGATCATACAAATGACAAGGCAACAATGTTTGATCTTACAGGTGTTGTTTTGGCACCAAACGGATTAAGCATAGATGATGCCGAATCTCTATGGATCTCAGACACTGCATCAAGTAACATAGTCAAGTTTAATCCAGATTCTAAACAAATTATAAAGTATGTAACTAGTTTTCCAAGAGAATCTACATTTGGTAACTCGTCTGGACTAATCAAGACACCAATAACTAGACCATACTGGAATTCAATTTATGATGAAAAATTAATTTTTAATGAACAGCAGGCAAACATGATTGGAATCCTTGATACAAAAACAGAAAAACTAGTTGAATATCTGATTCCTTCCAAAAATCCAAATTGGGCAGATTGTGAGGGCAAAACTGATTGTGGAATATCGCAAGTATTTGGATTTGCAAAAGCAGATGATCAAATCTGGTTTACCGCATGGGTTGAGAACAATATTGGAGTAATAGACACCTCCATTCCATTACCTTTGGAAATTGAATTTGATTCCAAAGAGCTATCGATAAAACAAGGAGATATGTCTTCTGTAATGTTGACGATTATTCCTAGTGAAAACTTTGTTGGTCCAATAGACATTCAAAGTACTACTGGAGAAAGTGATAAAATTCACATATCAATTCATAATGGACAGTCAGAGGATAATTTTACAAATATTCCTATAGAGATTTTTGTGTCTGAAGTTACGAAACCTGGAGTCTACAAAGTCCTAATTAGCGTGATTCAGCCAGATGTCACTCTTTCAGAATTTATCACAGTGCACGTGATGTAGCACTATCGTTATTGTTAATGATTTGAGATTTGTATCATTGACAGTATCATTAAGTAATTCATCTTTCTCCTCAACTATCATTCCACAAATTGAATCTTCTACCATTGACTTTGTCTTCTCTTGAAATGTTTAATGCTACAGAAAATTGGTACAATGATAAAACAAAATGTTTCATCGTCATGTTCAATCGTAAATGTTTTGTAAATTAGAATTTTATATTAAATAGATTCTACATGTTATATACTTTCATTTTATGTTTATAGAATTTGAAATTTCTTAATATAGGCCTTAATTTTTGTTATCGTATGAATTCCCAGCAATCAAAAATAGTTTTGATATCTGGAATAATTATTGCTGCAGTTGTTGGACTAGGAGTTGGTCTCACAGTGGGTGGATTTGACAATGCAGACAAAGAAACCATAACAATACAATCCAAATCCTCAGAGCTCAAAAAAATTACAATAGCTGTAATGCCTAATGAAGATCCAAAAAAGTTTGAAATGCAAGGCAAGGCATTAGAAGAATACTTTACAAAAAAGTTGGGAATTGAGACTGAATTTTTCTATCCAATTGATGCAACAACTACTGTTGAATCACTTGTAACAGGCTCTACTCAAATTGCCTTTATGAGTGCACGACCTGCACAACTAGCACATGAACGAAGTGATGGAAATGCTTTATTGTTTATGGCAGAAGTGCGTCCCTTTACGAGTGAAGGTGGAGAAAAATTGGATACATTTTATCATAGTGAATTTTGGGTAAGAAAGGATAGTGGTATTAACACACTTGAAGATGCCAAAGGAAAGAACGTGGCATTTTCTGGTCCTACTTCTACAAGCGGTTATCTTTTCCCATTGGCAAAACTTGTTGATAAAAGCCTGATCAAAGCTGGAGATGACCCTAAAACATACTTTAGTAACGTTTTGTTTAGTGGCGGATACCAACAGTCACTTAATGCATTGATTGCAGGTCAAGTTGACATTGCTGCTGGAGGTGACCATGCCAAATTCAGATATCTCACACCAGAAGAGCAGAATCAAATCAAGGTCATTGAAAAACAAGGTCCAGTCCCTACACACGGAATCATCTATCGAACTGATCTTATAACACCAAGCTTACTTGCAAATTTTGAAAAAGCAGTACTTGACATGAAGTCAGAGCGTCCTGATTTACTTGAATCTGCGTTATTTGGGGCAACAGACTTTGTACCTGTAAACCATTATGCCCATCTAGCTGAACTTGGTAATGCTATTGCGAAAACCAAAATTCCACATATTTAGCAAATCAAATTAAAGGCACTATCAAACACTGATGATGCAAGTAATGTCAATTCCTAAGATTTCAACAAAGACAATCATTCAAATGAACAATGTCTGGGCATCATACGACGGTGCAAATTTTTCCTTAAGAGAAATTACACTGTCTATTGATCGTGGCGTGAATTATGCAATTGTGGGACAATCTGGTTCTGGCAAGTCTACTTTACTCAAATTGATTAATGGAATGATGAATCCTAGTAGAGGAAGAGTTAGTGTTGATTATCAAGTCCCAAACCTGTCTGATAAAAACTTTAAAAAAATAATGTCAAAGATTGGATACATACCGCAAACATTGGGCTTGATAAAAAATCTTACCGTATTAGAAAATACTTTGTTGGGTTCACTACCTAGAGTAGATAAAATAAAATCACTCTTCAATCTTTTCCCTGAAAACGAAATTAATGAAGCTAATAAAATTCTAAAAATGGTTGGTTTGGAAAACAAGTTGGAACGAAAAGCGTATCAATTAAGCGGGGGCGAAAAAAGAAGAGTTGCAATCGCTAGGGCATTAATGCAAAAACCAGACATACTACTTGCAGATGAAATCGTATCTGAATTAGATCATGTTACTGCACATGAAATAATGGATTTGATCACTGAAGCACAAAAGCAAATTAATTTGACTGCAGTGATGGTTCATCACGATATGAATCTTGCATTAGAATACGCAAATAGAGTTGCTGTAATAAAAGAGGGAGAAAAAATTCTTGAAATTGGTGTTGAAGGAGATAGTATTGTTGACTTTCAAACTGGAAACATGACACAACGAGATATTTTGGAGCTATATGATGACGCCTAGAAATAACTTAATCTTTGGAATAATAGTTGCATTAATCATTGCAGCATCAATTAACATCGATGCAAATCCTGTAAATTTTGTAAATGGCTTTCCGAAAATACTAAAAATTGCTGAAGAGATGACTATGGTTGAGCCACAACTATTCCAAGTGGCATTTGTAGCAATGTTTGAAACTATTCAGATGGCTTTTATTGGAACAATGATTGGCGTTGCAATCGCTTTACCATTAAGCATACTTGCAGCTAGAAATCTTCACAGTAAATGGGTGTATGCTCCAATCCGAGCATTATTGGCAATGATACGAACATTTCCATCCATATTGTGGGCCATTTTATTTGTCATCATAGTAGGACTCGGCCCCTTTGCGGGAGTTTTAGCTATTATTATGTATACCATAGGCTTTGTAGCAAAGCTTCAATATGAAACCATTGAGGCAATTGATTCTGATCCCATGGATGCTATAAGCTCCATTGGGGTTTCAAAATTGCAACTAATTAGATTCGTTGTAATTCCAGAATCTGCATCGCATCTTTTAGGCCAGATGCTCTACATGTTTGACTATAATGTACGGCAAACTAGTATACTGGGTCTTGTTGGTGCTGGTGGAATTGGGTACTACATAATTAATTATATTCAATTCTTTGAATACGGAAAAGCCGCCGTTTTCATGTCTGTGGTACTCATTGTTGTTTTGGTAATAGATTGGGTCAGCGTTAGAATTAGAGACAAGTACATTATCAAATCTCAACGGGGTTTGGAAATTAAATTAAAACAAAAATAATTTAAGACAAACTAGAATCTTTCTTGGAGCTTTTTCTACTAATGAATACCGATAATCCTATCCAATTCATCTAGGAAAGTAAAACATCACAGCTATACCAACTAAAACAACTATCGAGCCAATTATCTCAAACCTGTCTGGTTTCTTTTTGTCAACCCAGTATCCCCAAATAATTGATGCAACAACAAAGATTCCTCCATAGGTAGCATAGACCTTGCCAAAATCTGCAGGCTGAAAAGTCATGCTAATTCCATAGGAAAACAAAACCAAACCACCAATCAAACCAAATATCTTTCCTTTATGATCTCGTAGCCATTTCCATACAAGATAACCTCCACCAATTTCTAACAAGGCTGCAAAAAAGAACAACCCAAGAGTTGATGCAACTACTTCGACCAAACCTTCTCTCCTTTTCTTGGGTAGTAGAAAATAATCAAGACTCCAATAACTGCAATGACTGTACCAATGATGTCATAGCTGTCAGGTTGTACACCATCTATCAACCAGCCCCAAAATACCGACATTACAATAAAGACTCCACCATAAGCTGCATAGACTCTGTGAAAGTGAGTCTTTTGAAACGTAGGAACTATCCCATAGAGAAACAACACAAAACCACCAACTGCACCAAGTACAAAGCTAAAATCCTCACGCAGCCAAAGCCAAACTAGGTAACCGCCACCAATCTCGCAAAGACCAGCTAGAAAGAACAACAGAACTGAAGTAAAAATATTCTTAGATTGTTTACCCATGTAATTTCACTTATAAAATTACAAATTCTTTTTTTGAATTAAACTTACTCAGTACAAATAATAACAATGAAAACAATCCTGACAGCATAGAACACACATCTGACCAAAATCCAAACATGATAGACATACTTCTGAGTAGAAAAGAGGTAGACAAAACAGTAGATTCTAACACACTGATAAAAAATGTACAAAACAGAGTCAATGATTCCTTGGAGAAAGGATATCAGTACACAAGAGTAGTTGATTCTTCAGAAAAATTCCTACGGGAAAGAGTGTTTCAGCAAGTAAAAGCGGCTGTATTATACGTGGATCTGGTGGGTTCTACAAAAATCAGTATGCAATTGCCCCCAAACAAACTTTCAACTCTGATAAGCTCATTTTCTCAGGAGATGGCTTATGTCATAAACGCTCACAACGGATATGTTCTAAAATTTGTCGGCGATGCAGTGATAGGCTATTTTGTCGAAGATGAGACTAGCTCGTTTAAGACTGTAGATAATGCTGTAGGCTGTGCAGAATCCATGCTAAAGGTTGTAAGGCGTGGAATAAACCCAATATTGACTGAAAAGGCGGACCTTCAAGAAATTAGCGTAAAGATTGGAATTGATTTTGGGACAAATGTCGTGGTTAGATATGGTGCAGATGAACAAAGAGCATACGTTGATTTGTTGGGACCAACAATGAATGTTGCATCAAAGATTCAAAACTTGGCACAATCAAATCAAATTCTTGTAGGCCAAGACATACATGAGCTACTACATCCAAGTATACAGAAATTTTTTATCGATATCACCGATGAATCATCTGGGAAATGGCAACATCGGGCAAAAAATTCAGATAACATTTATCGTGTATATCGATACAAATATGATTAGACATTCTTTCCAAGTAATTCATACTAAGCTAAATAAAAAAAATTAATGAAGAACTTTTGGCAGTTTTCTAATCTTTGAGACAACAGAGAGTTTGCCTGAGCCAGTAACTATCACAAAAAGAACCATTGCTAAAAGAGCAAGATCATAATCCCATCCTCCTTGTGCAATGAAGAATCCATTATTCCATCTAATGTGAAAGATTGCATCTAGAAGTATTACACTAAATATTGCTCCAGTAATTCTGGTCATGAAACCTGCAATTAGGAATATTCCTCCAATGGTTTCAGCCAAGGCTATTGGTATCTGTAATTCTGGCGGCAATCCGAATCCGATTAGATGTTCTCTCCATATTGGATCAAATTTCTGAAGCCCATAAACTACAAAGATTACTCCTACTGAAGATCTGATCCCCCAATAGGTTATCTCGTGAAGTTTGTTTGTTTTTGAAGTTTGTATAACTTGCATTTTTCTTCATTTGGTATTGAAATGATACATAGTAAAGGAGTAGACTTTACAATTGTAAAATCACTAGGAATCAAAACTGAAACTTTACACTACACACTTTATTGTGGAATTCTTGCAATCTTGGTTTTTGAAATCATAATGACAGATACCATGCCAATTACAAGTATCACTGATACCAAAAGGCCAAACTCGGGAACTACAGTATTGTGATATTTTTCAACAATCGTACTAGAGCTAAAACCAGGAATTACTCCTCCACCAAAAAGATAGATGTTTTGTCCAACGGTAGTAGTTGTTAACCCATGACGAGCAATAGGCATTGCCTGTTGAACAAACCATCCTTCATCAGGAATGTATGCCTCATTTTCTTCAAATGTGTATAGAGGTCCTTCACCTCCAACAACAAAGATTGCACCACTAAGAACCGATGCAGACAGACCGCTCCTTGCAGTTGGTAACGGCGGCAAGACACTCCAAGAATCCGTTTTGTAATCATATACTTCATTTGAATCACTGTTTGACTGCAATGCTCTTCCTCCAACTGCGTATAGTTTACCATCAAGAACCGCTGTCGCAAGATGTTCTCTTGCAGTTGGCATTGATGATTTCGTTTCCCATGAGTTGGTCAATGGATCATACATCTCGTTTTCTGCACGGGTAAACTTGTTGAATCCTCCAACTGCAAAGAGTTTTCCATCAACAAATTTAGCACTCAATGCACCCCTTGCAGTAGGCATCTCAGCACCAAAACTCCAAGAATCTTTCTTTGAATCATAAATTAACAGGGAAACATTTGGAATCCATCCCTCAAGATATCCTCCTACAACATACACTTTATCCTCATGAGAAGCAACTCCTGCATGATGTAGCTCCAACGGCATAGGTTTTGCGGAACCCCATGATTCCTTTGTCGTATCAAACACAAACGCTGTCCTTGTTGGATTGTCAGCATTATCGAGTCCTCCGATTACAAAAATTTTATCACCTATTGCGGCAGAGCCCGCCTCGGATCTTCTCTCAGGCAATTCTGGAAGAGTATTCCACCCCTGAGAATCCTGCTCAGCAAAAACTGATGGAAAAGCAAAAATCAGAAGAATTGAAAAAATAAAAATCTCTTTCATGGTTTAACTAGCAGAAAGTAACTAAAAACATCTTTGTGAATGATTTACTATTTCATCATGTGATTCTCGTGATTCATGGGCATCATATCCTGCATCTGCTCCATGTGTCTTTGCATCATTTGAACCATTTGTGAGTTAAATTCTTCATCTGAAATTTCTGATGAGAGAAGAGACTGCATCTCATTTACGTGCTCATTCATGTACTGGATCATCTTCTGTCGTGTTTCTGGATTCTCCATTATCTGCATCATCATTTCCTGACCTTTCATGCTAGAACCCATGGCTTTTGACATGTCCTTCATTGCTTCTGGATTCTCAGCCATATGAGCCACCATCTGCAATCTGATCTTTGGATCATTTAACATAACTCCCATCATCTCCATCATGAAATCATGATCGTCACTCATTACCTCAGACATCATCTGTGCATGCTGGGCATCTGCCATCCATCCCTTCATGGCTTCGGTATTCATCATGTTTCCATGTTGGGGATTATCCATCATGATATTTCCCTGATTAGAGCCTTGTAAGGCAGTAAAACCAACTCCTATTCCTACAAAGAAAACAGCAGCTGTAATTATTATCCAAACGTTTTGTTTTGGCATATTTGCAGATAATTTGAGTTGCTCTATTTAGAGATATCTTGAAATGTAATCTACAAAATATTTTTCTGAATTTTTTCTTTACGTTGTTAATTCAGGCTTTATCGTCCATGCAATACCAAGTACAACAAAAGGAATAGACATGAGACCAACAATTCCCAAAATTGTGTAAAACGATGATTCAGAAACGGAAGAATTGTTTATCAGCCAAGGTAGTGGCAACGATATTACAAACCAGATGACTGCAAGTAATATGTACAGTTTAATCTTTTTAGATTTGTACAATGAAAAATTTTCTTTGATGTTGTATTAATTCTGATACCTTTCCAATTGTAAAGTTCTATTGTTAAGTATCTGTAAGCAACGCATTAACCCAGAATCATGAATTCATGCAAAGGCATTTGTCAGAAATTCAAAGCAAAGACGTATCGAGGAAAAAGCAGATATGAAGACGGACAAAGGCGTTGCCAGACATGCACAATCTTTTTGAAATGGAGTAAGAACAGATGTCCTTGCTGTAACAGTCTATTGCGGATTACTCCTAGGGCAAACAACTCACGAAAAACTCTCCGTAAAAAAAGAAACTTTGTTTGGATTTGAGCATAAAGACAACCGTGCATTTTACATTTGTAAAGTTTATTCGTTAAGTATCCCTGCATGTATTCTAAATCATGTCAGAATATCAGACCATTACAAAAAAGTCTATGGTAATTGTAATGTTTGCATTATTTTCACTCATCTTTGTTGGTGCAATATTTTCTGCCACAAGTAACATAGCAGTTGAAGGTGGAGAACATGTATCATATCTGTCATGGATTGTTATTGCATATGCTGCTGGGCTTTCTATGATTATACTACCGTGCACTTTGCCTCTTGTATTCATAATAGTACCAATGAGCATGGGACAGGGATACAGAAAAGGACTGTCAATGGCATTACTATTTGGAGCAGGCCTTACGATAACCATTACTGCTTATGGGATAGGAGTGGCATACTTTGGTCAGACAGCCTCCTTGGATCAGATCTCAACAATTATGTTCTTAATTGCTGGTGTGGCGGCGTTCGTATTTGGACTCTCACAGCTAAAACTTGTCTCAATTCGGCTTCCCTCGTACTCAGGAACCCCCAAATTCATTCAAAAAAGAGGCGATTTTTCAAAATCATTCTTCATGGGTATACTGTTAGGAAATGCAGGAGTTGGTTGCCCCAATCCATTATTCTATTGGCTTTTGATATACATTGCAGGAACTGGGAGCTTGGAAATTGGAGCTTCACTAGGAGTAGTGCACGGAGTCGGCAGGGCAATTCCATTAATACTAATGTCCGTTCTTGCTGTGCTGGGAATTAACGCAACAAAGAGTCTTACTGTTAAGAGAGCTTCAATTGAGAAAGCAACTGGATGGATGCTATTAGTTATTGGTTCTTTTTTGATAATCAATGGACTTCCAGAAGGTCATGAATGGTATGAAGAAACATTTGTTCATCAAGGGTGGAACAAATTAATTGACATGACGCCAGTATCATCAGAGTACATGATGGATGAACATGAACATGGTCATGAGGAATCACTTAATCTAAACTTCGAATTAATTCTGTTATTGTTACTAGGTTCACCAATTGTAGCATACTTTATTTCTAAGAAAAGGAAGGTTACAACATGAAAGATCCTGTTTGTGGAATGGACGTCAATGATAAAGGTGAGACAATAACACATGGAGGAAAAGAATTCAGGTTCTGCTGTGCTAGCTGTAGGTGGGCATTTGAGAAAAATCCTGAACAATTTCTGAATAATGACTCTTAAGATTGAAGTTTTAACCACGCCTGATTGTTCAAGCTGTTCAAGGCTTGAAGAGATGTTAGACAAGATGGGAGTAAGCTACGACATAATTGATGTAACTCAGAAGCCAGAATATCTTGAGAAATATCCTATCTATACAGCACCTGGCTTGGTGGTAAATGATAAGCTAGTATATACAGGAATACCAAAAAAAGAAGAGTTAGAATCATTAATTAAAAAATAATTTCTGACTTAGGGTGATTTTTTTATGAGTGCTTCTATTCTTCCACGATATTTTTCTTTGTAGAGTGATTTACAGGAACTACAACAAAAGAATCTCTCAATGTTTGCAAATTTTAAAACAGTTGGTTTTTTTCCAACTGGTCCCTCACATAAATCACAAACCATCTTTACTGACATCTTTTTTGAGAAATCAACATTAGGAACATCTGTTTCTGTGTGAACTCGCTCAAGTTTTGTTAGCTGTTTTTTCTGAAGTTTACTTGCATCAATTAGAGGTACAACGGATTTTATCAGGCCGACATTTACCAATCTCTGATATCGAAACTTTACGGTGGGAGTGCTAATTTTTAACTCTCTTGAGATCTGTCTAAATGACTTTCTACCATCTTCCATTAGGGACTTGATTATTGCAACGTCTGTCTCATCTAGTTCGTGAGTCATATTCATGATTAGCTTGCCTAGATATTTATTCACTAAACTTTACATTTGTAAAGTTAGGCTCTTCTAGCCTTGGCCTAGTTTGAAAGCTTTTCATTTAAAATCTCTTGGAATACAGAATATGGCTGGGCACCAATAATCCTTGTAAATCCCGTTTTTTCATTTCCCACAAAGAATCCAGGGGTACCTGTGACTCCGTATTGTCTTCCATCCTCAAGATCTGCGTTAATCTCTGCAAGATATTTCCCACTCTCAAAACAGTCGTTAAACTCTTGCATATCTAGATCAAGACTCGAGGCATATTGCTTGAATGTGTTGACTGCCACAGGGATCTCAAGATCTTGCCAATTCTTCTGATTCACAAACAGCAGATCATGATATTCCCAGAATTTTCCTTGATCATCTGCACATTCAGAGGCCAATGCTGCAGGAACTGCATTGGGATGAATTCCCTGAATTGGAAAATCCCTGTACACAAAATTCACCTTTCCTGTTGACAAATAGTTTTGTTCAAGCAATGGTAATGTCGTTCTATGAAACCTTTCACAGAAAGGACATTGAAAGTCTGAGAACTCCACGATTGTAATTTCAGCATCTGGATTTCCCTTGATGGGATCATCATCTAGTGAAATAAACAGAGTGGTAGAACCTGTCTGGGGTTGTGTTGGCTGAGTACGGGTTGGACCTATAACATCCTCTGCATTTTGAATTATTATCGGCTGTGGTGGATTGAATTCAGAAGCAAAAACATATCCTCCTAGGAATGCGGCAATTACAGCAGCTGATACTAACGAAATTAGCAGTTTGTTGTTGGAACTCTTTGCAACTTTACCTTGTTCTGACTCACTCATTGCAACTAATTAAAACCGATTGTATATAACAACAGAACCTTACAATTGTAAAATGGTATTGTTATTTATCTCAAAATCACACGTATCATATCTTGGTATTAAAAAACAAGATAGGGATTTTTACTGGAATAGCACTTATTGGAATCCTTGTCGCCTTGTCTATGTCATCTAATGAATTGGTAGACCTTGAAGCTCTTTCAACACCAGTGGGATTTGATAATATTCGAGTTACAAGTATTACTGAAAACAGTGTAGAAGTTGTAGGTACAACCAAAGTCAAGGTAAACTGCGAGGTGGAATATGGAATAAACGAGACATATTCCAGCACAGCTACTGATAGTGGCATGATGGATATGGGACACACTGAGCATAAGGTAACTCTACTTGGTCTAGAACCAAGTACAAAATACGACTATAGATTCAAAGCATCATTCCAAGGTGATGACTATTATTCCAAGAAAAAGTCATTTTTGACATCACCATTGCCTGCAGCACAAAGTTCTATGGATAGATAGCCCATGTTTCATTGCAAGGATATATGTAAAAAATTTAGAGTTAGGAAACCCATTGGAGGGGAAGGACGCTACGGCTCAGGCCAAAAGTGGTGTAGTATATGCCATCGATTCATGTATCATGATAAGATACGTTGTCCCTGTTGTAGCTGCAAGTTACGAAATAGCCCACGTTCTACAAAACTAAGAGAGTCATTAAGAATTACCAAAAAAAGAACCAAGGTAAAAGACCTTCCAGAAATAAAAAACTGGAAAATAGTATAATTATTACTGAGAGGATGCATAACATGAAAAAGAAATCACTAAACAAAAAAAATAACACCAAGACATTTTTGCTTAGTGTGATTTTTGTCGTACTTGTAGTTGCTTCTATAACCGCAGTTTTAGGGCTTGTTATTGTTGAACAATCAAAATCTACTGATTCCAGTACCGTTAATGATGAAAAGACCGTCAACTGGCGTCATGTGCACGGTATAGGATTGGATCCTGTTGATCCTGATATCTTGTACATTGCAGCTCATGGGGATTTCTACCAAAGCCTGAATGGTAATCTTCCCGTAAAAGTAGATGAGAAAAGATCTGACTACATGGCATTTAATGCTCCACCTTCTCCAGGCATTCCGCTTTATGCAAGTGGACATCCTTCAACTGGTGGGAATACTGGATTGATCAAAAGCAACAACGGAGGAAAGACTTGGGAATTTGTATCAAACGTAATTGAACCTCCTGCAGATTTTCATGCAATGGCAATTAGTAAACAAGATCCTAATGTCCTGATTGGCTTTGACAGTGGTGCACGAGGTTTGTTTAAGACAACTGATGCAGGTATCACTTGGAACAGCTTAGAGTATCCAGAATACATCTCAGCACTTGCAATCTCGCCTAATGATTCTGATTCGATATTTGCTGGAACAGGAAATGGAATCTACAAATCTTCTGATGGCGGATCGACATGGAAGCATCTGAACTATAAAGGAATCACAGTTTATGCCATTGTTTTTGATGATGAAGGACATCTCTTTGCTTCAGTAGATATGTACGGTTTGGTGCATTCTGATGATCAGGGAGAAGTTTGGAATGACATGCAAGATATCAATCTCACAGTCACAAGCATGGCTGCAGACTCGCAAAAGAAGATGCTCTATGTTGGTGGCTATTCGCCTGAAGGATTCCAGGAGGTTTTCAAGATTCCTTACGATGTTAGCTTTTATGAGATAATCGGGACAAACAAAGGACTAAAATAATAACCATAAAATGAACGGAACTATTTTTCACATTCTGTAATGATGGGCCGATGCATCATGATTCTAGAATGCATACAGTATTATCATTTCCAGTAATCCTGAATGTCTCTAATTCTGCTTGCTTTCCTTCACCCGTGTATACATCAATATGCTCTCCTATGATTGACGGTCCTTCATCTTCAGCATTAAAGACCTGTTTGTTCCATGGATGAGGTAGGCTTGGAATTGTTACCTTGTTACCATATTGAATCAGAGATTTGTCAACAGCAATGGTGCTGATCTTTAATTCATGCCCGTTTCCATCTAGTGGTATATCACTAAGATGATATGACTCATCATACCATCCTAGATATTCTCCTGATTGAGTTCTTCCCCAACCCTCTATTCTTACTGCATCAACAAAATCTTTCTTGAAAGTATGTTCTTTGTCATCGATGATCACCTTTAGAATATCTCCAGAATGATCATCTTCTACTGGAGTAAAATATCCAGTAATGTACCATTCATCACTGCATTTAGAATAATCCACTGATTCATCATTTAGCTTAATTAGCTGTTCTTCAGAGTCTATCACTTTTGGAATCTCTCTTGTTGATATATCGTTACTAGTTGAAGACAATTCAAAATAATATACTGCTGTAGCTATTAACAAAACAGAACCAATAATCAGACTTGTCCTTACTTTTGAAATCAATAGTATCTCTGATTTTTTGACGTTAATAACAACAGTATTTTACAATTGTAAACTGTAATTATTAATTATGATGTGTGTCAACCATGATTAAACTTAAAAAATTTAGAAAATTTGAGAGACTGAAAAATGAAGAAAATCCGTATTAAAAATAATTCACTCACAAGGCATTTGCTTGTTGGCTCTATTGCATTTGCTTTGGCATTTGTTTTCTGGTTGGCACACTATGAGTGGGATGATGAGATGAGATTATGGAGGGCATTTGGAGATTCAGGATACACTATGCTCTTTATGACACTAATCATTGGACCTGCAACCAAATTATGGCCACGTTTTTCCTCCTTGCTTACTTTTCGAAGAGAAGTTGCAATTTGGTTTGCAGTAATGGCAGTAACTCACGGAATCTTGATTGCACATGGGTGGGCAAACTGGAACGTGGAAAGGTTCTTTGGCTATGAATTCATTCCGCAGTTGGATAGAATTGTCAGAATGGAACCAGGATTTGGTCTGGCAAATACGATTGGGTTTGTTGCGTTCTTGTGGATTGCAATTCTTGCACTTACCTCCTCAGACAGAGCAATGAGATGGCTTGGAGCATCCTCTTGGAAATGGGTACATACTGGCTCTAACATTGTTTTTTATTTAGTTGCCATACACACGTCATACTTTCTTTTCATACACTATACAGAATCATTTCACAAAACGGTCCCTCCTCAAAGCATCTTTGTAATCCCATTTGTAGTGATGAGCATCACAGTTCTTGTTTTACAAATATCGTCATACATTAAGGTGGTCAGATCAAACAATAGACGACTATTGCAAAAATAGCGTGAGATTTCCATTAAAATCCTCTAGAGACTCAAATTTACTTTGAGCTGGCTGTGGGAAAAGAATTATGTGGATAACGTTGCCTCTTCTTTCTTTTTCCAAAGAACTACCATGTACAATGCCCATAGAATCCATATGATGGCCATCAGAGAGTGAAGTATTGCTTCATTAGATTCTACAGGTTTCTGATTTTCCTGAAATGTCAGATCTTCCACCTGATACGGTTGATGTGTTAAAGGATCTAACAAATTTTCAACTGATGAGAACTTGTCTGTTAAGAAAAGTGCATTTGAGGTTTCAATTTTTGAACTGATAAAACGATTTTCTTTTTCCAGATCATCAACAAGATAAGTTATGGAGTTTTGTCTGGCAGTCTGCAATAATGATTCTCGGTCTAACCTTACATCTGTTTTTATTGCAACAAGAACTATGTTTTGCACATTATTCTGACCGTCCTCAGTTAAGAAAACATACTGTGAGGGAAAGCTTTCCCCCATAGTCTTGTAGATGCTTTTGAATAATTTAGAATGATCCCCGTGTAAAGATCCTATTACGTTGGAGATGACTATGCCATCTGGATTAAGCTTGGAATCTAAAACTTGGAAGAATTCGTCAGTAATCAGATGATATGGAATATGGCTTGGAGCATATGCATCTAAAATTATCAAATCATACGAATTATTTGTTGAAGTCAGAAATGATCTTGCATCTTCATTGAATATTCGTAGCCTTGGATTGTCTGTTAATTCAAAGTATTTGTAAGCAACATCAATCACCTCAGGATCAATCTCAACAACATCCACCCTAACCTCTGGATACACCAAAAGGAAGTTCTTTGGACCTGAGAATCCACCACCGCCTACAAACAGGACATTCTGAATGTTAGGATTTACCAAGCTCCCAACATGAAAGAAATCAGTATAATCTATGACTAGAGCAAGTGGATCATTTTCATTCATTGCACTATGTTCAACACCATCCAAGAACAAAGAACGAATGGTACCATAGTCTATTACATCCAGATGGCTGTACGGAGTTTCTGTTTCATAGATGGGCTGTTTCTTGTGGAGAACCACACTGGTGCTAAATGAGGACCACGGCAAAAGCAAAATGATGATTATTCCAATCGTAATCATCTTTGGAATCTTCTTTAATCCAATCAAGGAAAGAATGATCAAAGCGACTCCTAATGCAAAAATTATCTGTGACACTTCAAAACTTGGCAAAATGAAAAACACTGTGGAAAATGTTCCGACTATGCTTCCAAGAGTCGCCATGGCGTAAAGGCTTCCTGAAATATTTCCTAAATTGTGTAATGCTTTGGCTCCAAGCTTGATCATATACGGAGATACAAAACCTAACAATGAAGATGGAAAAATCAGGAGAAGAAACGTGGCTACAAATGCAGTGTACTGTGTTCCTGGCAGTACAGTAATGGCAAACTCAACTATGGATGGACTCAGAAATGGAATTATCGTGATGAATAATCCACTTGCAAATACTATGGAGCATATTTTTTCTAATGTTGGATTCCTGTCTGCAATTTTTCCTCCAATAAAATAGCCAAGACTTAGGCCTGTTAATATGACGCCAATCAAGCTTCCCCATGTGTATGTCGAACTTCCAAAAACGGGAGTAAGAATTCTGCTTGAAACTATTTCTAGTGCCATAACGATTGCACCAGAACCAAATGATAGTATTCCAAGTTTCCAAGCATTATTCTTCAACGATGACGCTTTCAAAGATGACATTAAACTAGGAAAAACAAATGCATATTAAAAATGACTTGTGAGTTGTTCTAAATTTTATGAAACAACAAAGAACTTTACAATTGTAATGTATTGTTCTTATCTATGTTAAGACTGAAAAAAAGATTTGATAGTTATAATTCACCTTGAAAGTGAACAATAAATGGGGTTTTCAAAAATTATTGCTTGTCATGCAGATTAGGAAATACTTTGTATTCTCGATATTGATTGCAATGGCTATATTCTTGAATAATCAGGTCTTCGCTGAGGAGTTATCTGTTATTGATGAATGCATAAACAACAAGCTAACTTTAACAATACTTTCATCTGGAAATCCTGTTGAAAATGCCTCTGTCTACATCTATCAGGATTCCTCTATGAAAAAATTTCATGACAAGCTAATTACTAATGCTCAAGGCCAGATTGAATTCCAATTTTCTGAGAAGACTGTTTATGCCAAAATCACCAAGGACAAACATGATGACTTGATTCAATCCCTTTCTTGTATTGAATCGTTTAGACCTCAATCAGTCTCAATATTTGGCGTTGTAGACAGCTCAGTTGGAATAATAGATGATCCTGTTAAACAATTAACAATTGTTGATCTAGGAACATTTTATGGACTAGCTGGAAATGGAACAATTCCAGATACGGTAAAAATTCTTAGAGACAATCATGTATGGAAAACAATAACAAAAGGAACTGGAATATCTCCGTCTACATCTCATAGTGAGTGGCAAATCCCTCAAACTGTATTTTATAATGAGCTTCCAGGAAAATATAGGATAATTCTGATTACAAATGGTACAGAAACACTAGTCTATGAATTTGAGGTACGACAGATTACTGAATACAACAAGAGCAATTTTGAAGGTAACACTACAAAAAATATTTCTGAAAATGCCTCCAAGGAATTATCGAAATATAATGTCACTCCATTAAAACAAATGAAAAATGGCGTATCTCCTAATGATATAATATGTAACAGCAATCTGCAATTAATGTTTAAAATCACTAATGATTCTCCTGCATGCGTAAAGCCATCAACTGTTGAAAAATTAATCGAACGAGGCTGGTTCTTTCATGGTAATTAGGCATGAAACAATCTAAATTTATTCAAACCCAGAAAATGGAAAAAAGATTCTATATCTTTAGCCTATCTAGAAAGTGAACAATAAATGGGGTTTTCAAAAAAACAATTTTGTGGTTTCTGTCCTGATGACCGATGTTTGCTTGACTGCAAAGTGTGTAACCCAAAATATGGAAAGGGATGTAGTTGTGAGTCTTAGTGGTGAAAGCTTTGCATAAGGAGGCACTCAAATTAGTATACTCTGGAACTACCTATTGGATAATCTCTGGGATCATCTTTGTATGCCTCCTACTGTTTCTTTTATCTGCACGAGAATTTCTCTTCTTTGAACCATTTTGGGCATTCCATATTCCATCAGACTGGATTCCACAGTTTGTTTTAATTCTAGTTGTAGCTGGACTAATATCTCTAGTTTCGAGCTTGGCAGTATATCAAATTAGGATGCTAAAAGCAAATTCCAAAAAGACAGGTACTGGTGTTATTGGTTCTTTGATTGGTATAGGTGCAGGTGTTTGTACAAGTTGTGGGCCTATAGGGTTTTCAATAATTACAACATTTGGAGTGGCAGCAGCCTCAACCTTGTCTTTTCTTTATGAATATGAAATACCAATTAGATTGGTAGCTATTGCTATCTTGATTGCAACTTATTTTATGATGATCAGAGGAATTTCTAAAGAATGTAAAGTTAGAATAGATGAAAAATAAAACCTGACACTTTTCACACCTGTTTAGTACCAAAATAATCACAATACATAGTCTTATCATCTTCTAATCTAAAATTTTTATAATTGCTCAGCAGATAATCACCGATACATCATAGAAGAAATCATTGAACAGATTGGAATGCTTACCCCTGCACTAGTTATGGGATTGGGTCTAGCAGTTGGGATTCAACATGCCTTTGAGCCTGATCATGTTGCTGCAGTAAGCACGCAGATTTCAAAATCAAAGTTTGCTAAAAAATCCACTAGACAGTTAATCAAGGAATCATTAACAAGATCATCACTACTTGGCATTTTGTGGGGCGCAGGGCATACAACCACACTGGTCCTGATTGGTTTCTTGGTTTATGCCCTTGCAGTAACAATTCAATCTCAGATTTTTTCTGGATTGGAATTTGTAGTGGGATTGATGCTTGTATTTTTGGGAGCCAATACAATTCTTAACAAAAAGATAAGATTCAGACACAAACATCCCCATCAACACAAAGACGGAACAATACACTTTGATGAGCACGAACATGACGATTCAAACCACAAACACAACCACAGATCATACCTGATTGGCTTGATTCACGGATTGGCAGGAAGCGGAAGCCTTGTAGTCTTGACTGCAAGCACTTTGGATAATGTTGGTATGGTCTTAGGATTTATTGTGATTTTTGGAATCGGTTCTATGGTAGGAATGGCATTGGTAGGAAGCCTAATGGGTGTTCCATTGGCATTTGGAAACCGAATTGCACTAGTTCAAAAAATATTTCGTTATGTTGCAGGATCATTCAGTCTTGTATTGGGATTCCATATCATGTATCAAATTGGCGTAGTCGAGCACCTGTTTGGAATCTAAAGTGATTTTTTACGCCTAGAATATATCGATTGATTGCTGGGGTTAAACTGATTTAGCTAATCCCTTACCTGGCGCATTTTACACATCTCTAATTAGTAAATCAACAAAAACTGTTTGCAAAAACTGATCACTCAACAATTGAAATCAAGAAATTCATACACTCATACATGGCAAAATTCATTGCAAGAGAGAAAAAAATGGATGATGATCCATTCTCGGCAACGGAGCGAACTCTCAAATTTAGCAGAGAGCCAAATAATGTGTATTCAACTGAGTTTGATGGATTAGATGAGGAAAATGAAAAATTAGATTCCAAAGGCTCTTCATCTGATGATTTAGATACAAAGCCTGAGATTCCAGATAAACAGGATTTTGCCAAAACAAAAGATTATTCTCTAAACTCCTTTACAAATCCAATAAAGCATAGGAAAAAAATCAATTCTATTAAAAGAAATATTGAAAAAGAAAAATCTGAATGCAGAGACATACATTCTAAAATCAATATCCAAACAAAAAGAGTAGAAGAAGCAAGACGAAGCTTACACGAATCACAAAAAAAATTACAGAGTATCATAGAAGAGCAATCACAAGATTATGAAATAGTTGAGCGGTTTTCACACTTGGGGGAGATCTCAGCTAAGATGGCACATGACATTAGAAATCCACTGACTGTTCTCAAAGCACATGTTGATTTGATGCGATTACGATATTCAAAAAATGAAGATTTGATCATGCTAAAATCCCTTGAGAGTATGGAAAAAGCTGTTCAAAGCATTGTTGGCCAAGTAAATGATGTTCTGGGATTTCTAAAGGATAATCCTCCCGAAATTTCAAAGCACGATGTACTTGAATTAATTAAAAAAGCAATTGCAGATTTAGTAATTCAACCAACTGTAACAATTGAATTGCCAAAGAATTCATGCACGGTACTATGTGATGAAACAAAAACCATCTCAATCTTTTCTAATATTGTCCTAAATGCTATCCAAGCTATTGGAGAAGAAGGCGAAATCAAAATTTTTGTTACAGAAGTTGATAAACAGTGCTTTGTTGATATTCAGGACTCTGGCCCTGGCATACCTGAATCTGATCTGGAAAATATCTTTGAGGCCTTATACACTACAAAAGAAAACGGGACTGGACTTGGACTATCAAGATGCAAACAGGTTCTAAATAATCAAGGCGGCTCTATATCTGTAAAAAATAACCCTACTACCTTTTCAATTGGTTTTAAAATAGCATATTTTAATAAAAATAAAATTACTTCAAATTCACAGAACTAAATCGTGCCTTGATTAATGATCACAATCTGCCTTAGTTCATTCTAATAATTTAAATCAGATTCTTTCCGTACAAACTTTTTTGTGCTTTCTTAGATCATCTTCTGAATGAAATTCCTCACCACATGCTCTACATTTTTCCTTCTTCTTATTGTGGGCAATTTCATCGTGCTTGTCTAATCTTTTTTGATACTTGAAGCGTGAACCGCATTTTTTGCATTTGAACTTGCGTACGCTATCCTCTGATGCCATGCTTTGTAAAGTACAATCAAGTACTAAAACTAATCATAAATTTGAAGATAAAAAGTCATTTTTTGGTTTCAAAAGATGTTAATTTTTTTTTCATTATGACTATTTTTCATGGTGTCAAAAACATTTTTCAAGAATTTCTTTTCTAGTGTTATAGTGCTCAAAATTGTTGGCACTAGTGAAAAAATCCCCTGTTGGTTATATTGAGTGAACGCGTAAGTATAGTGAGGAGAAAAAAATGCAAGAATCAATACAAAAAGAAAAGAAAGCACCAGCAATTCCAGTGATTGCATTGATTGCAGCTGGATTAACAGTGGTACTTGTTCTTACACTAACACCTTGGAACATAATTCCAACACAAGTTACAGAAGACGTGACAGTTCTAGCAGTAACAGAATATGGCTGTGTTGGCGAATCTGTTTTGGGCATTAGTGTAGTTGTTTCAGAATGTAGCGCCCAAGTTGGTGACGTAGTATCAGCCACGTTTAATGTTCCTGCAATGGAGATTAACGGATACTATGACAGCGTAAAAGCTAAATTAGCAATGGTTGAGCCTTAAACTCAGCCATCTATTTTTATTTGTGAATTGCGATAAGAGATTTAATAGTTTCAATACTCCAATTATATCATGGAAGAAAAAAAGAAAAAATTTAGCAACACTCAGGATGACTATGATAAGGCCATTGCATCTGAAGACCCAACAAAAGATTCTGTCGCTGATCTTGAAAAATTAGCAAAAGAGGCAATGAAGAAATTCAAATCCCTTTAGAACCTTTTAATCACATCAAGAGCAAAACCGAAGTGTATATTAGATAACCTACAAGCAACGCGATTCCTTCTAATTTACTAATCTTAAAGCCAGTTCTCATTATGGGTAAAAGAACTAGAGCAAAAATTATCATAATGTAATAATCACTCCACATTGAATCACTGACAGTAATTCCTGCAATTGATGCAGAGATTCCAATTATTGCCAATATGTTAAAGATATTACTTCCAACTATGTTGCCTACACTCAAGTCTGCATGACCTTTTCTTGCGGCAACAACTGATGTGATTAATTCTGGTAGTGAGGTACCAACTGCAACTAAAGTAAGACCAATAACTCTTTCAGAGATGCCGATATTTTGTGCGATTAATACTGCATTATCTACTGTCATAAAGGAACCAATTGTGAGAAGAACTAGGCCAATCCCAATTAAGATTATAGAGCGATATGTGGTTGTCTTTACACTAACTATTCCATCTGTTGATTCTACAATCTGTTCCTCTTTTTTTGCACTCTTGTAACTAAAAACAGTAAACACTACAACTCCAATTGCCAATAAAATTCCTTCAATCATTGAGATCTGTGCATCAAGTGACACAGCTAACAATAGAACTGAAACTCCAATCATAATGGGAACTTCTTTGCGTATAGTCTGTCTTGCAACTGCAATTGGTGTGATGATTGCAGAGATTCCAAGTATTAGTCCAATGTTTGCGATATTACTTCCAACAACGTTTCCAAGTGCCACATCTGAAACTCCATTTATTGCTGATGAGACACTAACTGATAATTCTGGAGTAGATGTTCCAAAGGCAACAATGGTTAAACCAATTACTAGCTGACTAATCTTGAATTTCTGTGCAATGGATACTGAGCCTTTGACCAGCCATTCTGCTCCAAAGTAAAGCATTGCAAGTCCAACTGCAACAAACAATCCATTGATGAGTAATTCCATGACTTTGTCCAATCTTAACTCGTCTATATAGGAATTTCATTTGCAAAACAAATTTTCTTAAAAACCGGTGTAGCAATTACTGCACAACATCGTTTTGATTACCTAAAGCAAAGAGACTCTTTTTCATGGATAGCAAAAAAAGAACATTACTCAAGACTGCAATTTATCGTGGCTCTACAACTGGAATGCTCTTTATTCTAAGTTGGCTATTTACAAATGACATCTATGAGACATCAATAATTACATTAGTCTTCAATATTCTTGCAACTGGAATATACTATTTCCATGAACGGTTTTGGTCAAAAACGAATTGGGGTACTATACCACAGTCTACAAACAAGGCTAATGCTGTAGCATAAAGTTCGATATGGAGAAATCGATGATCTAATTTATTTACCTATATTTCCATCGATTCTACAGACAATGAACAGCGAATCTAGATATGCGTTGCTTTCAGTTTTGATTGCTTTTTCATTATTAATTGGATATTCAGAGTTTTCATACGCCCAACAAATTGAACGAATTGAAGTGGTAGAAAACAAGATGGTTACCCTACTTGGAGAGGGTTTCGATGAGGACGCAGAAGACCTGACCTTCAAATGGGAACAGATTGGCGGGGAGACTGTAAATCTTTCATCATATACCAGTGCCAATCCAATGTTTATGGCACCTGATGTAAAAAACGGACAAATCAAAGTTTTAACATTTCAACTAACTGTCACTGATACTCAAAACGCCAAAAGTACTGCAACCGTTGAAGTCGTTGTCAATCCAGTTAATCATGCTCCTATAGTTGATGCTGGACGTGATCAACTAATCTCTGATACAGTAACTGTTGTAACATTCGTAAGCAGTGTGATTGACCCTGATGGTGATGATTTAAAATACAAATGGGAACAAATTTCTGGTGATCCAATCACTCTACGCACTACAAATGAAAGATTTCTTACCTTAACTCCAAATGATCTTAAATCAAAAATCACAGTACCTGTAACATTTCGATTAACAGTTACCGATGGTTATGGAGGAGAAGGAAGTGATATCGTCTATCTTCGTCCATATGAAGGAATACTACGAAATGACAAAATTCAGATTGATGCAGGACCACTACAAACTGTAACTTCTGGTGAAACTGTCACTTTACAAGGTTCTGGAACTACTGCAAACAATGCTCCTATTAGCTACACTTGGGTACAATTAACTGGCCCTGGAGTTAGACTTAGCTCAATTGGCGAAGCAAATGTTGATTTTATTGCTCCTCACCTTTCTGATAATAGAGAAAGATTACTGGTTTTCCAACTGACTGGACATTCCCCATCAAATGGATGGGCATCTGATTTAGCAATGGTAAAAGTTCTTCCAAAGAATGCATCACCAATTGCTGATGCAGGCGATGATATCTCTGTTAGACAACGAAGTCTAGTTGAATTATCTGGAACTGGAATGGATCCTGATAATGATAGAATAAAGTTCTCATGGACACAAAAGTCAGGACTGAAGATGGAGTATTATGAACGCTCTCCTCAAATTATTTACTTTTTCACACCACTAATTGATACAAAATCAGTTGATGCCGTATTTGAATTCAAAGTCACTGATCAGTTTGGAAACACTGGAACAGATGATGTTGTGGTAACCATTACTCGTGCAAACAATCCTCCCTATGTTGATGCAGGTTCTGACCGTAAAGTCACTGGTGAGACAAGTGTATCAATTAATGGATATGCATTTGATACAGATAATGATCCAATAACTGTAACTTGGACCCAAGTTGGTGGTGAAGCAGTAAAAATTACCTCTGATGGAACCAAACTAAGCTTCATGGCACCTAAAGTGGCATCAAATGAATCAAAAAGATTGGTATTCCAACTCTCTGCAGTTGACTCAGAAGGTGCAAGAACCGCTGATCAAATGATTGTATATGTATCGCCTGAAAACAGTGCACCGGTAGTCAGAGTTGGTGCAGATGTATCTGCTGATGAAAATTCTCCTGTTACCCTTACGTGTACTGCAACTGACATCGATGGTGATGATTTGCAAATAAACTGGTCTTCTAATGGAAATGTGGCTTTGGGTGATACTAGCAAACGTGTAATTTCATTTAATGCACCAAACGTTGTAGTGGATACAAAAATTACTTTGACATGTAGTGCATCTGATGGAAGACTATCTGGTTCTGACTCTCTAGTTCTATCTGTAGTTAATCTAATGAACAATAACATTGTTGCAGATGCTGGTCCTGATAGAATAGTAAATGAAAAAGTAAAGGTTGTTCTTGATGGCAGTAATAGCCATGACCCAGAGGGTGAGACCTTGACATATGCATGGAAACAACTCTCTGGTGAGGAAGTAAAATTGACCTCTCCATCCTCTGCAAAAGCATCCTTTGCAAGCCCAACTGTGGCAAATGGCCAAACAAAGACACTGGTCTTTGAGCTTCGAGTCTTTGATGAATTTGGAAGAAAAGCAAGTGATACTGTTACTATAACAGTTGATCCAATAAACTCTCCACCAGAAGCAAAAGCAAGTGCTATACAATAATTTTATTTTAGAATCTCTTCTTTGTTTGCTAGTTAGGGTCTATTGTATCTAGTATATCGTTTTTCCAAATAATATGTGATTTGTAGAGCTTTGGGTTATAATTTGGATTATCCACTATGCAATTCATACTTTTCAGATTCTCTTTAATTCCAGATTTGTCTATGTTTACTTCTTCACCTATCAAGAACATGTATGCTTGCCACTCATGACATTCCTTGACACTTTTTTTCATTGTTGCATATGCCAGGTGTAATGTTGAAAGGTACAATTTTTCATCTTCAGATAAATCATTTCCTGCATCATACTCTTTTTTTAATCGCTCAAAATAGATCATACCATTTTGTGTTAAAACAAAATCAAATAACTCTGAGTACTTTTCAATAGGGACAGGATAATACGGATTACTTTGAATCTTCATCATAAAATCAATGTGATTTTTCATGATATCAGTTGGAATAATACTATAGAAATTCACCCTAGTCTAAAATTATACACCATGTGATATTCTACAAGTAATGAATTTAGAGTGTAACTAGTTTTACAGTGTCCATCTTTTTGTTTGTCTGAAAGTTTCGTGTAATCACGCTTACACGTTTTGCATCTCCATCAATTACAAAAAGCTCCATACATCGTTCTCCTTCTATCTTACTGTGCAGATGAGTAGTGATGAGATCCTCAAAATCGTGAGTTATTCCAGAAACGACATGATCAAACTCATCATTGTGAACTACAAGTAAGATGGCATGAACATTTCCTGTCATCTGTGACTTTTGTTTTTCCTCAACTACGAAACTTCGAATTCCTGCCCTTATTGCTTCAGACCTTCCAGTAAATCCCATTGACTTTTGAAGAGAATCCAATTCATTGAGAATATCCTCATTGAGTGAAATGGAGACAATGGGCATGAGTAAATTGTTATTAATTTTCTTATAAAGATAACCATTAAAATTATTAACTTTTCTTAACTTTATTAATAATTGCCTCATAGTTTGCGTATGACCAATCAGTCGATTCTGGCAATAGCAGTAATCCTAGTTGTAATGCCTACTCTGTCAGTTGGGTTATGGCTTTCTGATTCATCATCTCAGATACAAGAAAATACAAATTCTGAACTTGTGATTTTAACATCATTTTATCCGATATACGAATTTACAAAGCAAGTAGGTGGTGATAACATCAATGTATCATTACTTGTACCAAAAGGTGTTGAACCACATGATTGGGAGCCAACAATAAAGGATGTTCAAAAAATTGAGAGTGCAAGTGCAGTAATAATTAATGGCGCAGGTTTTGAGAACTGGATTGATAATATTTCAGAGATTAATTCCAAAGTGAAAATAATAGACACTAGTCATGGAATAGAGTTAATTCAATCACGTGATGATGAGTCATCAATTGATCCTCACTTTTGGCTCAATCCTGTAATGGCACAAATTCAAGTTCAAAACATTGCCGATGCCTTATCTGAAATCGATTCACAAAACGAATCTGCATATCGAGAAAATTCAAATCAATTCAAAGAAGAACTGTCTCTACTTGATCAAAGAATTTCAAATGAACTTTCTAATTGTAAAAGAGACTTTCTTGCATTCCATAATGCCTTTTCATATTTTGCCAATCAATATGGTTTAACCCAACATACCGTTGTTGATACCAGTGGACCTCATTCAGAGCCAAATCCCAAGACCCTTGAAAACATTGTAAAATTAGCAAACAAATTTGAAATCACGATAATATTTTCTGAAGAGGGCGTTGATGAACGTACATCACAAGTTTTAGCAAAAGAGATTGGAATAAACGTCTTGACATTATCGCCAATTGAAATTGCAGATGATGAGTCCTATATTAAAAAAATGCAAGACAATCTTGAGAATCTAAAGGTGGCATTATGTCAAAACTAGTAGAGATTCAAGACCTTGCAGTTAGATATGGTGATGTTAAGGCATTAGATGGAATAAGCTTCTCTGTAAATGAAAAAGACTTTCTTGGAATCATTGGTCCTAATGGAGCTGGAAAATCAACATTATTCTCTTGTATGCTGGGATTGCTGACAAAATATGATGGCTACATCAAGTTTTTTGGAAAGGACATTAGAAAATCTCGTGATTACCTATATGATATTGGATATGTGCCTCAAAAGCCAGTTTTTGAGGCTAATTTCCCAGCAACTGTGCGTGAAGTCATTCAGATGGGAATGCGTCGTGGCATTGATGAATCAAGGGTTGAGACAGTACTTCAAGACGTCTGGATTCATGAGCTTGCAAATAGAAGAATTGGAGAATTGTCTGGAGGCCAGCAACAACGCGTCTTTATTGCAAAGGCACTTGTGAATAATCCTAGAGTCCTAATCTTGGATGAGCCTGTCACTGGAATTGATCAACAAAGTACTGAGATGTTTTATTCCATACTAAAGGAGCTAAACAAAACTCAAAACATTACCATAATCTGGTCTTCACACGATATGGATGCAGTAAATAATTTAGCAAACAAAGTTGCGTGCCTTAATCGAACTTTATTCTTTCACGGGATATCAAGTGACTTTTTTACCAATAAAGAACTTGTTAAGCAGTATTCAGAAGCATCAATGCAGGAGCACATGCATCACCACGAGTAATCATGTCCCTTGAAATTCTATCTTACGGGTTTATGCAGAGAGCTCTAATCTCTGGTATTGCAATTGCAATTTTATGCTCTGTGATTGGTTTGTTTCTTGTTCTTAGGAGATACTCATTGTTTGGTGATGCAGTTGCACACTCATCCTTTGGTGGAATTGCTGCAGGTTTGCTTGTGGGAATATATCCACTTTGGACTGCATATGCTGTCTCCTTAATCAGTGCAGTAATCATTACACGAATCAAACAAAGTTTTAGAATTTCTGGGGATGCATCAGTGGCAGTTCTTCTGTCTTCAGGAATTGCAGCAGGTCTTGTACTGATTAGTCTTTCCGGTGGATTTACAATTGACATACTTAGCTTTCTTTTTGGAAGCATTCTTTTAGTTAGTACAAACGATACAATTCTCATTCTTGGATTAACTGGGGCAATTCTGATTATTGTATTGTTGTTGTATCGTCAGTTAATTTATTCTACATTTAATGAAGAGCAAGCCAAAGTTAGCGGCATTCATGTTGAACGATTAAACTATCTGATAGTCTTTATTGCAGGAATTACCGTTGTTACATCAATACAGCTAGTTGGAATACTCTTGATTTCTGCTCTATTTGTTATTCCTAATGTGACTGCAATTATGTATGGAAAAGGATTCAAGAAGACCATTCTAATATCGATTGGATTTGCAATCTTTTCTGTAGTTGGAGGAATTTTACTATCATATGCCTTTAGTATCACTCCATCAGGAACTATTGTGCTCCTATCTATTGGAATATTTGCAGTAACTATGGGTCTAAAATCTCTAGGTTTGCTTCGACATTAGCCTGATATACTTTCATTCTTAAACCCTGAAATGTAATTGAAGGAAAAATATAGTCGTCTCTTAAAGACACTCGGACCGGGAATTCTGTTTGCAAGTACAGCAATTGGAGTGTCTCATCTAATACAATCTACTAGAGCGGGAGCAGAGTATGGATTTCTATTATTGGGAATTGTATTGATAGCAAATTTGCTAAAGTATCCTTTCTTTGAGTATGGCTCCCGTTATGCAAATGTCACTGGAACCAGTATAATAGATGGATATCAAAGATTAGAGCGCAAAGCCTTGTTGCTTTATTTTTTTATAACAATAGGCTCTATGTTTTTTGTAACAGCTGCAGTAGGTTTTGTCACTGCAGGGTTTTTGGAAAATTTATTTCAAATAGAATTTCTTGGGGTATATCCGATAATAATTTTATTTGCTGTGTGTGTGACAATTCTAAGCGTTGGTAAATATCGAACATTAGATAGTTTGATCAAGATTATTGGTTCTGTATTGGTTGTATCCACTGTTATTGCATTTGCACTAGTTCTGATAAACGGGCCAATAAAACCTGAGGAGGAATTTATCGCAAAGGAAATTTGGTCACAGTCTGGAATATTTTTCTTAATTGCATTGATGGGATGGATGCCAACTGCCATTGATCTTTCCAGTTGGAATAGCTTGTGGACATTGGAGAGAATTAAACAGACTAATTTTAAGCCAACACTAAAAGAGACATTACTCGAATTTCGAATTGGCTATATCATTACAGCAGTACTGGCAGTATTTTTTGTAACTTTGGGTGCTTTCATATTTTATGGAACAACTGAAGATTTACCAAATGATAACTCAATGTTTGCTCATAAAGTTGTAACCTTATACACTACAACAATTGGGGAATGGAGCTATATCATTATTGCAGCTTCTGCATTTAGCGTAATGTTTGGTACTATAATTGCGGTTTTAGATGGTTATTCTCGCTCTCTTCACAGAACAGTCACACTACTTTGGAATCCTTCAGGCACTAGTTTCCAAAGGTACTATGTATTCTTCATTCTAATCTTGAGCATTGGTTCTCTAATTGTTGTGTTCCAATTCCAAGATAATTTGAAACTACTCGTTGATTTTGCAACTACATTATCATTTTTGATTGCACCTGTAATTGCAATCTTTAACTTTAAACTAGTTACTGGAAAGTATCTCACAAAGGATTCTCAGCCTCCACTCTGGTTAAAAATTCTAAGTTATGCTGGAATAGTTTTTCTTATTGGGTTTGCAGCCTTTTTTGTCATAACTCGTTTTTAGTTGGGTTTTTCTGAATCATCTTTCCCAGTTTGTTTGTCATGGCCTGGACCTACCATGTCTTCTGGTTTTACATCTTGATCCCATCGTCCTTTGACACCCTTTATCAAAAACACAACTCCAACAGCTAAAGTTGCAACTACTCCTCCAAGAAAGATTCCTTTATCCTGAGTCTTTAGTCCACAATCCACTTGGACAGGTGGTTTATCTTCAAAATATTCAAAACATTCTCCAAACTCTTCAGCTTCAATTGATACAAAGAAGAATTGGTTTCCAAAGATGCTAAGTATCATAAATCCCGCAAAGATGAATCCGACTCCAATTAAAGTAAATCTTGTATCGCTCACAGGTTAAATCCTTCATAATCATATTTACAGTTTGAGTGTGTAATTGTGTTGTTCACACTAGACATACTGATACTAATAGACTCAAAATTTGGCCAAAAATTGAGTAATATGGGATTAAGAATTCTAGTTGCAGAAGATAACAAATTTACTGCAATGCAGTATCAAAAGATACTTGAAAACAATGGACACACTGTAATAATTACTAGTGATGGAAATGAATGTGTAAAAAAATATGCTGATGCATTGTCTAGTTCTGAATTTGATTCTATAGATTCACACCCATTTGACCTTGTATTGTTAGATCATAATATGCCAAAAAAAAGTGGTACAAAGGCAGCCAAAGAAATTCTTTCAAAGAAACCAAATCAAAAAATATTATTTGCATCAGGCTATCTTAGAAGCCTAATTGAGGATCAAACTGGAGAAAAATTACTAGGAAAATTAGACATTATTGAAAAGCCATTCTCATTAAACATGCTATTGCGAAAGATAGACAGCATGTCTAGAAAAAAATAGCTACTCCAAAGAAATCTTTAAATTTTTTAATGAATTTTGGTAAAAACAACTTAGGAATTTTACAAAATCTGAAAATTCTTTTCTTGTCATCTTTTCACTGTTAAAATACGATTGCCACGTTATTTTTTGGGAATTTTTCCCACTTTCCATTGATATTGTAGCATGATAAGCACGAAGTGGCAATCCACTTACTGCAATGTATGAAAAATACTCGTTATTTTTCCAGCCGACTATGTGCTCCTCTACGATATCTCCATTATCAAAGAAAATTTTTCTAATGGAACCAACATCTCTTTTTTTCTTTGACAAGTAAGTTGTACGTTTTTGTCCTTCAAGCCAATCCAGTCCAACGATATTTGAAATTTTTTTCCAAACTTTTTGTTTTGATGCCTTGATTGTAACTGTTTTTTTGACTGTTCCTGTGTGGTATTTTTTCATGATTTACCGATTCACTAGATGACCATTTAAATTTTCAAACACTCTAACACATTTATCGGACTTATGAATAATAACAAAAATGGTCTTTGGTTGGGGAAAAAAGAAGAGTGAAAATCAAGTTAAAGTTGAACCAAAACAACAACAAATTATCATAGAACAGATTCCAAGTATAGTCGATGATATCAAAGAAATTCGAAGAAAGACTCTGATTGCTGAAATAAACAACTTTGGTGCAAAAATTAATCCTAATTTGGAGGAATTAATCAAAATTGCAAAAGAATTGGAAAAAGATGACTTGAATGTCGATGATATTGATAAGCATCTCAAGGTTCTAGTGGTAAGAGGAAAAAAACTAGTAATCTCCACAATTAAAAACGAAGCCAATAAAAAATTCTCAAAAATTGACTCTTATGATGATGCTGTGGCTCTTGGTAATGATGTATCACATGCATTAAAAAAAATGGGTGATGTTTTAGGTAGGCAATCCCGTGTCATACACATATTTGCAAAAAAATATGCTGACAAACTCAAAAACATTTTATCAGTTCTAAATTCTGACAACTCTGAGATACAAACAATACTACAAAATTTTACCCAAATAGATTCCAGCAGAAACGACATCTTAGATTACATCAAACAATTAGATGAAGAAAAGTCTTTAATCGAAGAAAAGAAACATCGTATTTCTGAACTCTCTGAAACCCTACTTCAAACCAAAAAATCACATGAAGAAGTGGACAATAACATAAAACAACTCAGATCTAGTTCGGAATACAAAAAATATCTAGATATTAATGCAAAAATTGACGAATTTAAAATCACAAAGCATGATATAAAAAATGAAATTGACTTACAATTCACAAAGATTTCTAGGCCTTTGGGAAAGTATCAGTATGTATCTTCATTGGATAAGGATAAGCGTAACCTCTTGGAGAAGTTACTTCATGACCCATTTGATGTACTCACATCTGAAAACAAGTCTGCCTTAATTGAGATTATTCAGTCTGTAAGAAAGGCAGTCGTTTCTGAATCTATATCTGTTAAGGATGTACAAAAATCACTTACCTATCTTGATGAGACAACAGAAATGCTTGATGGATACATCAAGCAGATCTTTGAATACAATGCAAAATTAAATGATTTGGAATCTACACTTGATGTTTTTGATTCAAAAAAACTAAAGGATCAAGAACATGCCTTGCAAAAACATGTTGAGAATATAGAAGATCTAGAATCAAGAATTAGCTCCTTGGAATCTGAAGTTAAGGAACTAAATGACTCTAGACCTAGAATTATTTCTCAAATACAGCAGAGATTAGATGGAATCTCTGCCATACGTTATTCTATTACCTCAGAGTAGTATCCAAACATGATTTTTAAAAAATCAAATTTTGAGCGACGTGTTTCTCTAAAAGCCGATGTACGCGATGGAATTCTTTCTTATTGTAAAATGAAGCATCCAAATGAAGGAATTTTAATTCTTAAAGGAAAATCTAAAAATGGAAACATAATGATTGATGGTTTGGTTATTCCTCCTTTTTCACACGGGGGTCCGACATTTGCTGGATTTCCACATTCATTCTTGCCTTTTGATACTAGCTATGTTGGAACTGTACATTCGCACCCAACTGGTCCTGCAGAACCATCAGTAACTGATTTACATAATTTCTTTGGATTAGTATCTATGATTGTAAAATCCCCCTATGAGGATGATGATATTTTGGCATGGGATAGTAAAGGAAACTCAATTCCGATATCCATAGTCTAAGTAGACAAAAAACTGACAAAACCTTATATGGTATTTTAAAGAAATTACAATGATTTGTTCAATTATAAGACATATTTGATTTTCCTGTTTGCATCTCTAGCAGTAAGCATAGGTTTACAATTACTTCTTCCTCCGCCATACGGCTTGGTTGCTGCAATTGCAATCTTTATTGCATTTCCATTAATGCTTAGACGTCGATACATGAGCCGATTTAGAGGCTATGGTGGTTCTGGAACTGGTGCTGGAGGATTCTTTGGCATGAATTCTAATGCTGGTTCTGCTGTAAAGTACGTCTGTCTTGTTTGTAACAATCGTTACAAGGGTGGAGAATGCCCACGTTGTGGCTCCAAGATGAAGCGTGCAGATTTCTAAATTACAAAGATGACCTTAGAAGAACTACGCAAGAAAGCAATTTATCAAAATTCAATTGATACTTGGATTGTTGCTTGTGAGGAAAAAGACTTAGATTGGTATGAGACTGAAAATTATAAAAAATTCATTGACTATCTTACAAAGAACAAACTAAACATGAAAAAATTTCCCTTATGCATTAAAGAATCTGGTGGAATGCATGAGAGAGGAAAAGACAAGACAAAATTTGCAGAAATTTTATCTGAATCAGAAGATCCTAATGCTGCAGCATACACTCTTAAATTAAATGATGCAACACTAGACATCATAAGAAAATTTTCTCTCTAGTTTTACTGTTTTTTTAATTTTGGATTAACTATTGCATCTAATGCATTTCCTATGAATACAAATGCAAGACCTGTAATTGCAATCATTATCCCCGGTGGCATTATCCACCACCAAAGTCCTCTTGCAGCAGCACCAAATGTGTTTGCGTCATGAAGAATCTGACCCCATGTTGGAAAACTAGGGTCTCCCAACCCCAAAAAACTCAGACCTGCTTCAGTAGTTATCGCAGCTGGAACAGAAATTGCAATGCTTGCAAAGGCGTATGGTAGCAACTGGGGTAAGATGTGTTTTAGAATGATCTTTGAGTTTTTTTGACCCATCATCTTTGCTGCTTCGACATATCCTTTTGTCTTAATTTGTAGTGCCATACTTCTTGAAACTTTGGCGACTCCTACCCATCCAAAGATCATCAAAAAGCCAATCATCAAAAATATGCTGTTGCTAATCGTTACTGCCAGTATGATTAGGAATGGAAGAGCAGGCAGTGCATATATGATATCATTAAATCTCATCATTGATTCATCAACAAACTTTCCTTTGTAGCCTGCATAGATTCCATATAGTAATCCCATGATGACAGAGCCTATTGCAACTACAATTCCAATAAACAATGCAAGGGGAGTTCCCCAAAGTAGGCCTATTGCCAGGTCACGTCTTAGCTCATCAGTGCCCATAATTCCAAATGCCTTTCCTCCTATGATCAAACTAGAACTTTGAATTTTGCTTTCAGAATTGACAGAAAACATCTTTACCACAAATACGTAATCTCCCTTTAGAATTTCATGATTCATCTGATTTGAAAATACAATATCTTCAGCAGACAATTTTGTAGAGTCAAAATTGAATTTATGTGATTGCAATAGCAAATTCTTCTTTACTACCTCATCCGTTGAAAAAATTCTTTCATTATGTATGACAGATGATTCTGCATTTGGGAGTGATGTTGAAATTAAATCTAAACTAAGGCCGTCTGGTCTCACTACTATGATATCAATTAATGGAGAACCAACATAATCTGCTGTAAACTCGTAGATGAAATCATTTGGATAATCATCAAATGAATAATTAAATTTGAACTGTTCTGTGTAAACGTACAGGTCTCCAGCAATTTGATTCTCTGATGATGTCTCTTGTAAAATTCTATGTTCTGGAATCTTTTCAGCTTGAAAACTATTCACCCATGCTGGAACTGATGTTTTAGGATAAGTGAGCCAACTGCTAGGATTATTCCATTCTTTAAAAGTATCAAGTGGAATTGCAATTATTGCAATTACTGAAATCAAAACAAGAATTGCTAATATTCCAATTCCAGATATGCCCAATTTACTATGTAGTAATTCATGTCGTATCTCATTGGTAGTTACATTACTCATGACGTTCTCACTCTTGGATCAAAATAACCGTACAGCACATCTGCAACAAATATGCTAATCAAAAAAAAGACAGTCAGAACATATGTTGCACCAATAATTACTGGTAGGTCCATTACTGTAATTGCCTCAAAGTACAATCTTCCCATTCCAGGCCAATCAAACACAGCTTCTGTGATGATTGCTCCGCCTAAAGAACCTGAAAGACTTAGTGCAAGAATGGTAACTATTGGAGGTGCTGCGTTTTTTAATGCATGTCGATATATGATCTTTTTTTGATTAATGCCCATAGTTTTTTTTGCTGAGATGAAATCCTCCTGCATAATTCCTACCATAAAGTTTCTAACAAGATATGCCCAAGACCCAAACCCAATTAGTACGATAGTGATTAATGGTAAAGCCATGTGGTATAGCAAAGCTGCAAAATAACCTGGGTCTGTAGGTGATATTGACGGCGTTGCCCTTGCCGGGAAGATCTGATACACAAATGCAAACAAAAAGATCATCATCATTCCTATCCACCAAACAGGAAAACTTGAACTAATAATGGCAAAACTTGATGTTAATCTGTCCATCTTTGAGCCAACTTTACTACTTGATACTGCCCCGAGAAAAATCCCAATAACTGAAATAATTATTGTTGCTGTGGTAAACAACAGAATTGTCCGTGGAAGTTTTTCTAATATGATCTCCTTGACATCTGATGAACCTGAATCACTTGTTAGAAATGTAGCATGACCAAAATCTAATGTTAAGATCTTAAACATTGTCAGGCCAATTCTTTGTGGAGCATACCACGGCTCGTCTAATCCTAAAGTTTTGACTCTCTGTTTGATTTGGTCTTGAACAAAACTTTCAAACTCTTCTGCATTTGAAAAACTCTTTACGATTTCTGGATTCTCAGTAATCTCTGCTCTTACTTGAAACACTACTCCTTGAGTCAAAATGGTGTCCATGTTAGAGCCAACTAACGCTACTGTTAGCAGCAGCGTTGCCATAAGGACCCCAAACATGGTGATTAGCCGTGTTGAGACGTATCGCTTTATTCCCACAAAAATCGGATAGAAACTTGACTTATATTATTACAGGTAAATTTTGTTAATTATACAAATGATTTTTCTAATTCGTTACTAGAATTTTTTTAGATTTTTGAAATTGGATCTGACTAAGAAGCCTAACCATGGCAAATGGCTTTTCAATGATCTCTTGTGTTGCTCTGGATATGCCAGGAGCATCCATATTCATGTATGGTGATAAAAATAAAATTTTTTGTTCTGGATTTTTTTCCAGAATTTGATCCTCCAATCTTTTATTCTCTACAAAGATTGACTTTTCTAGTATGACACAATCAAAGTTCCCTGCTTCAAATGCCTTCATACATTCTGTTTCATCGGGTACGATAGATGACTGATACTGTTTTTGCTCAAAGAACTTTTGGTACATTTTTGCCACTCTTTCATTTGGTTCTAGAACAAGAAACTTCATCATCCTTCTCCTAATTACCACCATCTGATGAAATTTCTTGGCAAAAATGCTTGAATTCCTTCCTGTTTTGCAGTATCTAACAAACCTTTGTCTAAACTTACTAGAGCAGAGCCTGTGACTTTGGCAGTTGCCAAAATCAGATTATCTGGATATGCACATGTAGTGTATTTTCCAGAAATTTTTTCTGATTCTGTTTTTATCTCCTCTGTCTGATCCATTGTGATTGGATGTCTGTGATACTCGTAAACTTTGTCTAAAACTTGAATTGGAGTTGTCCCAGTGATTTTATTTATCTCTCCTAATACTGATTCTGGAATCACCATTCGTGATTTGTGTTTCTTGATTCTTTTTGCAATTGGTTTTAGTGAACGTCCTTCTTGAAACTCTTTAAGAATTACATCTGAATCAATCACTACTGGTTGTCCGAAATTTGCTTGTGACATGAGAGTGAGACAATTTTATCTATAAAAGCGGTTTTGAAGACTTTGTATCATGTTACAATTTGTCACAATTCGTTAAATACGCTAAGTTAAGGGGGTTTATGTGGCAAGTGGAGAGGCCAACTTAACGTTATCTGAAAGATTAGAATCTGCAATCACTAAACTTGGTTTTTGGTATAGAATTACAATTATCTTTGTAATTGTTGGATTAGTATCGCTTTCTGGAATCATTTCGGCATCTCAAATTTACTTTCATCAGGAAATAGGCCAGCACGGCCACATTGAAGAAATCTACCTTGCAGATGAGGATGTGACTCTTCTTGCGTTTATACCATATTCTGAAGAGATCTTTCCAGCAGATGGCATAGTTACTCTGTATATGACCCAAATTTGGCTTATGGTTGGCAACGGTATTGTAATTGGTCTTTTGTCATTTCTTTTTCTCTGGGTTACATACCGAGGACATTCTCATAGAAAAGAATTTGAATCAATAGAGAGACAATTTATCAGGCAATCATATCTTGTAAATTTTGAGACGTCAATTCCTGAAGGAGAAACAAGAGTTGAAAAAATTCTAAATCAATCCTCACTAGTATTTCCTGCACTAAAAGAGCTCCAAAGAGGAGAATATGCAAATTCAATGCGTGTTCGTAAAGATGTATCAGTTGGTTCTGAACAAGTGGATGCAGTTGTTTCTACAAAGAAAGGTGATTTTATCGTAAAGTTTTACGATAAACAAGTCACTTTTGATGATTTGAGTTCATTATGTTCTGCATTGGCAAAGGGACGTTCTAGAGTTTTTCGTGTACTGTGTATCGCAAAAGATTTTGATGATGATTTACAGTCAAACAAATTAGTTGACCTGATGGATTCTATTCCCAAATACTTTAAGCTTGATCTCATCTTTGAAGAAGAACAAGGCTACTCTATGCTTTGGATCGACTAGGTTCTAAACTCCCTTTGGATCCCGTAATCCTAAAACAAATCTGATATCTGGATCAAAGTCTATGCATTTTCTAAATGATGATTTTCCTTTGTCAGTAATTCTGTATTCAAATTTTGCTTTTGGATTTTCACTATCTCTGACTTCTACAAATCCTTTGGCGATAAATGAGTCGATGATTTTTTTTAATCTGTCTCTGTTTAGGTCTGAACCTGGTGTTCCCGTTGTAATCTGTCTTAGATTCAACCAGGTTCCTATTTTATTCATGTATCCTAAGATACTCAAATTTGTATCTCCCGGTGTTTGGTTAAACCTACGTTCTACTACCAGTATTCTCCCCTCTCCGATTATCTTGGATTTTAAATAACTATTTTAGAATGTCTCTGATCTTGGATCAGTTTTTTTTATTTAGAAAAACTAGAAAAATAATTTTTTCCATAATTACCATAACAATAATTACTAAATGCGTTATTAGTATCACAAAATGAGTGCAAATACTATACGAAAAGCAAAGAAATTGGTTGAAAGTGGAGGCGTTGTAAAAATAGATGATGATCTCTATCAGATAAAGTCCTCAAGCGATCCAGACAAATCATATGTTGTTACATCTGATTCTTGTGAATGTCCTGGTTTCAAAAATTTTTACAAATTTCACCATGGAAAAGGAATCAAGGCAAACTGCTCTCATCTTGAAGCTGTACGAATATTTCTAAAAGAAAACAGCGAGTAATTTTAGATTTTTTTGGGATCAACCTTGCCAATGTGAGCCTTGTTTTTAGTAATGATTATGGGCCTTTGAATCAATCCTGGGTATTTTATCATAAATTTTATGATTTGAGATTCAGAGTAGCTTTTCTGCTCAAAATTTAGCTCTTTGAACATCTTGTCTCTCTTTCTAATTATTTCTGAGGGTTTCTTTCCAGCTAGCTTTAGGATTTTTTTTAGTTCTGATTCTGAAAGTGGCTCTTTGAAAAAGTCTCGTTTTTGTAGGTCAACTTTCATTCTATCAAGCTGAGATATGGTCTTTTTGCAAGTAATGCAGGAACCTTTGTGAAGAATCTTCATTATTGATTTGTTTTAAGACCAGTAAAAAAACATTTGAACTATGCTTTGATTGCACCAGTGTTAATCAAATATTCTATACCGGAGATAAATTCAATGTCTGAGATTTTATCATCAGACCAAAGGCATGTGTTATTTTTCACCCAATTTGGAATATCTCTTTTTTCAGAATAGATTTTTACTTTGGAATCAACATTAATGATTTCATTTTTGATCATGTACTGTAATGCGTTTAAGAATTCTGCATCTTTGATATCACTTGAACACCATAGGTTGCTTACATTTTTTATCCATGAAGGAACATCTGATTGAGCTAACAGAGATTCATTTGAGAACTCAAAATTAGCTTTTGCAATTTTACTTGGTAATGCATAGACTAGATTTACTTTGTAATTTCCAGGTGCAACAAGCATGTTGGTATCAATAGTTTCGGAATAGCTTGATTTATCATCAAACTTTCCATAAATGATGTCTATGAGTTTATTTTGTTCATCATAAATTTGCATTTGATACTCTGAGCCCCAAAAATCAGCGTGTACAGTACCTGTCACTGTTACTGATTCTCCTTTACTGACTAGATTCTTGTTTAATGTAATTGGATTTTGTGTTTCAGGCTGTGCAACTATAGTATCACTTACAAACAGTTTGCCTGTCATCCAGGGATGAATTTCACACAGATAGTAGTATGCCTCATTTTTTACTTCTTTTAATGGAATGATAGATTCCATCTTTGGTTTGATTACTCCTGCATCAAAAAAATATCCATAGTAATCAGGAAAGTCTGGCAATCCGCTGGTTATGTGATGATTGACTGAGTCATTGTTTCTAATTTTGATTGTGTCTCCTTTTGCAAATGCAACTTTGTCTGGCAGAAACGCCATCTCCAACATGCCTTCTGATGCTCCATTTTGAATCTCAATTGTCCATTCTTCTGCAAAAATTTCTGGAAAAACAAACAATGAAAGGGCCATGATACTAACTAGAAAAAATCCTAGCAATCCATGAAATATTGGTGGAAATAGTAACATTGCCCCACTTTAGATGCTAATATGAGTTCATTTTGATTTGTCTGTGCGTTTTGAACAGACATGGAAAAGAAAAAAAGAATCTGCTGCTACGCACAACAGATGGCTTTTTTGAAGTCCTCTACGTTTCTTTCAAAATTACACTCTTTACAAACATGCCAGCTTCTGTTTTTGAGAATTTTTAATGCTGGATTATATGCAACTGAGTACATCTTTCCACCACAAGAGGGACATGGAATTGGTATGTCTACTTTCATAATTCCATTTTGTAAATTTTGAATATAAGACGCGCGTAGGACTGATAAATTATACTTGAAGTATTACTGTGATCTTAGTTATTGTTTAACATTGTATAATCAAGATAACAAGATTCACAGAGAGTCATGTTTGGAGCTTCAAAGAAATGATCATTTGGTGGATCTGGTGATGGATTTCCACATGAATTACAAACTGAGATCGTTTTGAAATGAATAAGTGACTTTGATGGTTTTACATAATCAATTAGATCTGTATTATGACTAGACCAGTTTGATTCTGATTCAAACATGTATTGCAATATTCTAATCTAAAATTTAACGAATCTGTATAATTGGTGAGAAATCTATAAGTAGCTTAGATCTGTCTGAACACAACACTTACTGAATCATTTGATTCTGTTGAATGATACGAAACATCAGCAAAGTTTGCCTTTAAGGAGGAAGTTATTAGATCTTTAAAGAACTGAGTCCCAATGTTGCCTAAACTGTGCTCAATTTTAAAGACGTTCTTTCCTGCTCTGTCATAGAACTCAAATGTTCCTGCATTTTGGTCCTTGACAAAATTTTGAATCTTGATGCCTAATGCCTCTATGGAATAGTTTTTTTCATCTTTTATAGAAAGAGTACCCATTACATTTTCTACAATTCTGTGAATACTGTCTTTGACTGCTATGGATAGCAAGACTTCGAGGCTTTCACACTCTAGATTTTCTTCTAATTTTGCAGTAATTTTTGGTAATTCATCTATGGTTAGCTTGTCTGTCTCAAGTGAGCTTAGTGACTCAAAATCAACGTCTTGATTATTTTGAGATGAATGCTTTAAACTCATTAGGCACAGCTTTGAAAAATTTAGAGCCTATTATCCTGTGTATGTGTCTTGAGCACAAACAATTTTTATGAATTTACAGGCAGAGGGGCTGTTTTCTTAAACGTCTTTCTGTAGAACCATACTAGGCCTATTCCTTCTAACTGCTCCACAAATACTACAAAGATAAAATGACCTAACCATCCATTTGTGGACTCATCCATTATTGCAAATGCAATACTCATGGCATAGTCAATATTGTATATCCAGGAAAATTCAGGTGCAGCAGTTCTTATTGGTCCATTTAATTGCTCAATTGGAATATCTGAGATAGTTAGATTGGTACCTTTTTCTAAAATTACAATATAGAATATCTCTTTGTCTGATTCATAAAATGTATTTCCTCTGTCAATCAAATATAGGCTAGTACCAAAGTAGGTTGCAAAGATTATCAAAAATACAAAGAGATACTTGCCAGTCTTTCCTGAAAGGGTCTTTCTCATCTGTTTTTCAAAAATTCTGCCAAACCATCCAAGCTGTTTTTTCTTAATCATTATGACAAAGAATAATCCAAATGCAGTTCCTAGTCCTAGACTTCCAAGCCAGTGTTCTGATACATATGATGCAAAGAGTACCCTAACTGGTAGAAAGATTCCGGTAGTGATAGCTAGTATCGCTAACTTTTCTTTAAGATCACACTTGTCCATTTTATGCCCATGCCCATTTTTTGTTCACTTAGGTGAGGTTTAACATTTTACAAATTCTCCCTATGCAGGATTGAATTTGTTTTTCAGCTCCTTTAGGTACCTTACACTAACTCTGTATGCCCTAATTGCTGAATAGATCTCAAAGAGTTCTTTGTAGGTGGGGTCTATCTTCTTTAATTCGTCCCGCTTTATGCCAAAGTCCTCTATGGTCTCCCAAATGTTTTCAATAGGTACTCCCTGCTCATCGATTAGTATCGATGATAGGTTTTTGAGTATCCCTCTGCCCAAGCTAACCCTCGTTTCAAACATTAATTGGGCATGAACGGGCTTTTGATATATCGAGGTCGGAAATTGATCGTATCATATAGTTCCATTTTGGAATAAAATATCTAATTTTGAGAGGAATTTGTGACTGGAATTATCTGCGTTCCATTAATTATGAACTCAATTAGTGTCCCATTGATGTTTAGGTATATTGTGGTCTGACTAGACCCTACCTTAATTGAAGTGCCATTTACAATCAAATCGACACTTGATTTTTGAGTATTTGAAAGTGTAGAGTTTGTCGTGATTTCCACTGGAATGATAATCTCTTCTGTTTGCGGTACAGTTGCATTCACTTGTTTCTTCTCTACAGTTAATCCTTCCATGACATCACGTGGAACTATAGCTTTTGCTAAGTATGCTTCACGTGCCTCCTTCATGGTTCCTCCCTTTTGTAGTACTTCATTCATTGCCTTTTGTGCCTCACTGAAAACATTTAGAGTATAGTTTAACTGATTTTTGATAATTCCTTTTACTGAGGGGTCTAGATTATCCACAAAGACATCTTTTTTCCATCCCGAGTATGTACCTGCACCTGGATTCTTTTCATCAATTATTTTTTGACTAATCTCAGTTGATACCTTACGATGCTGCTCTAAGATGTAATCTTGTTCTACAATCTTCTTTTGTATTGATTCCTGTAATACTAGCTTTCTTTGTAACTCTTGATAATAGTTGAATAGCGTGATGCCAATAGAATCATTTTCAAAGTCACTTGCCTTTGCATTCAAGTATTTGATTGCTTCTGGCGTTTGAAGCAGTTTTGATGTCTGCGATGAAACCTGCAGCTCACCCTTTACTTGAAACTGTGTGCTTGCTAATCCAATTTTTTCATCCTGTGATGTTCCCATGATGTTAATGATGTGTGTTCCTGGTAAGAGGTCTAACCCAGTAAACTCGTGAGAAAAGAATCCCTCTTCATCAGTTGTTACCACTACTGATTGTACATCTAATCTTATTTTTACATCGACATTAGAGACTGGTTTTCCAGCATGATTAATCACTTGACCTGTAACTATTGGATTCTCTCCCTTGAATAATGGTTCATTTTCTACACTTGCAGAAATTAGCAAATCCCATAATGTTGATTCAGAGGATGCAATTCCAGGTATGACAAATAATGATATAATTCCAAAAAATACCACAAGTGACTTCATGAGACTCGCTCAGAAATTTTCCTGTTAAGATCCGATATCTACTATTTTTTACGTGATGTGTAACATTTTGATGTAGTCTGAGGCTAGGTTCAGTGTGTGTTCAATAGCAACATACACAGTGTAATAGGATTTTGAGCCAAAAAACTGTAGAAAGTCATTGCAAGCATCAGAAGAGTCCAACTTTAAGCTATTGGATGAAATCTCCAAAATGACCGTTAGGGCACAAAAAGATTTGGAGCTAGCAAAACAAGAGCTAGATGAAAAGCAGATTTTACTAGAAGACTTGGCACACACATCTAGTCAAAAGATTATGGAAGCTGCAAAGACAAACCGTGACCTCAAATCAAAGGTTGACTTTCTCCAAGAACTATCTCATAATTTAGATGATGAAAATAAACGTCTTCAACAAACAAACGCCGAATTACAATCAGAAAAAGCAAGATACAACAAACTAAATGAAAAACTGAAACGTGATCTTGAGAGTCTTATCGTTCGAGAAAAGGAGCTCGAAATTCAGCAAAAGAGACTTTCATTTACTGTTGAACAAAAATCAAAAGAGCTTGCAAAGGCATCAAAAATGGCAACCGTTGGTACACTGGCATCAAGACTGGCCCATGATCTTAGAAATCCATTATCTGTCATCAAGGGTACCGTTGAAATACTAAAAATTCAACACACGGATCTTGACAAGTCTATTCAAGAAAAACTTCGAAGAATAGAATCTGCAACTAAAAAAATCTCTTATCAAATCGAAGATGTACTTGATTTTGTCAGACAATCAGAATTACATCTAAAGCGTGTTCCATTATCTGAAATCATGGATTCATCAATATCTAACATCATGGTACCACAATCTGTCAAGATTGTTCGTGATTATCGAAATGTCGTAGTAAACTGTGATTCCAAAAAGTTAGAGGCTGTATTTACCAACTTGATTACAAATGGTATACAGGCAATGAATGAATCTGGTGAAATTTTGATTAAAATTTTAGATGATGGGGAAAATGCAATGATAAAATTCACTGACTCTGGAAATGGATTGACAAAAGCAACAATGGAGAAGATGTTTGAACCACTATACACAACAAAAGAGACAGGAACAGGTCTTGGATTATCTATTTGTAAAAACATTGTAGAGCAACACGGTGGAACAATTGATGTTACCTTATCGCCAACTACATTTACACTGCGAATTCCAAAAAGCATTCGTGGTTTTTATAAAGCAAATTAAATGAGATCTTTTCAGTAGAAATCTCTTTAGTTTGGTCAATTATTCTGATGATTTATGGATTTAGAAAAGTTTCGTGATGATGTTTATGAGATTACAGAAAAGCTATCCTTACACCTCAATGATGAGCAGAAACCTAGACTAAATTTTGTTCGGCAAAGATTAATTGAAATGTACCAAAAAAATTTGGTAAAGATTAACCATTCTGTTTTAGAGTTAATCTGTGCTTCAAATTTAATCTCTCATGACTATTCGGTTGATGTAGAGAAGCAAGTTTCTGATGTGCTAGTATGTGATATATTTGCCAAAAAAGGAGATGGCACAACAATTATTGAAATAGAGACTGGGTTTACACCACCTGAGCATGCACTAGATACTGTGGATTACTATGCTGCAAGAATAATGAGTAAAATTGCAAGATACAGCAAGTACTGCTCTAAATTTTCACTAGCAACGCCTGTGATTGGAATCTTACCTTTGGCAAAACTATTCCTAGTTGCTCCTCAATTTAGAACGCAAGATGAAATCAACAAAGTAAAATCACTATGCGATCAATTTTACAAAAACCCACCAATAGAGTACTCTGATATCCAAAATGCTAGGCTACACTCTATCTATTTGATTCACATTGACAAGGGATTTGCAAAGGAATTGGATCCAGCTAGATACATGGAGATGACACAAGAACTACTTGGCAAAAGCGAGACTACCTACTGACTCTTAAATTCATTATCGGAAAAGCTTTTCAAATAATCTCTAGTAACTCTAGGTATGATCTGTGGAGCGTGTGAAAATAGAAAGCACTATGACTGCATTGACTGTATGAATGACCATAAGACGTACCTGTGCAACTGTGATTGTCATGATGAAAACACCCCGCCTCACAGCGAGCAAGCTCACAATGAGTGAAAACCGATGTTCGTCCAAATGAACATCAAAAGCTAATTCTTCTAAAATTACCATATTTTGATATGTTTGCCAACCCATTGGAGATTATCGTACTGTCTTCAATCATGCATGATATGGCGCCATATTTTTTTCGATGTGATTCAGAATGTGATATGACAAATGTTTTTGCAGCAAGCATAGTGCTACTCTTTACGTTTACTATATTTGCAATACAAATACACCTTGCCAAAGAACATGAGACCCTGCGTACATTTACAGTTAGAAGTAAACTACGAAACGATACCTACTATCTTTTGTATCAGATGAGAATGCTACAGCCAATTGCATATGAAAAAAGAATAATCACAGAGCAGGAAAAAAATCAAATCACAAGTATAGTAAAAACCATCAAACAAATTGAAGACAACCTAAATGAGCTAAAAGACAAACTAGGACCAGAAGAAAAAAAGAAGATTACTCAAACTATTGATTCAGTAAAACAACGACTTCGTTATGGAATTAATGACCTAAAGCGTCACCCTCAACGATTTGATTATATGGACTTCTCTGAATCAATTAAAGACATTTCAAATACATTGCCAATAATCTCCTAGTCTGTAGTGTGAATGTTCTCTTTTCGTAAAAGCATTATTCCAAAAACCATTATTCCCATGGCAATAATCTGATGGTATTGTATCTGCTCTTGTAAGAAAATAAATGCATACACTACACCAAAGATTGATGATGTTGAAAAGATTAGAATTGTTTTGACTGCTCCAATATTTTTTATTGCATAATAAAATAGAAACATTGGCGCGGCAAATCCAATTATTCCTAACAGAATTAAATTAATCCAGCTCTCTTCGCTAACTGAAATTGGAATTCCAAGTAGGAAAACAATTCCCAATAATGCAATGCCACCAAGTAAGGACTTTAGATGAACTATGCGTGATACATCTATTGTTTTAGTTAGAATTTTACTCAAGTTATTATCTAGTGCCCAGCAAAACATTGTCAAAATTATAAAGAGATTTCCAACATTTGCAAAATCTAAAACATTTGATGAGAAATCTGTATTTATTGTAACCAGAACCACCCCTGTAAAAACAAGACCTATTGAAAAGTATCCTGTCCGTCGTATCTTTTCTTTAAAGAACAGTATTGCTAGAATCACTGTAAATACAATTTCAGAATTTGATAATATTGTGGCATCTGATGCACTAGTTGATTGTAATCCAAAAAAGTAGAAACTAGGGGCCAGTACTGCACCCAGTAAGGCAACTAATCCTAAAATTCCAAACTCTTGACGATCTAGTTTGATCCTTTTTCTTCCAGCTATTGGAGTAAATGCAGCAGCTGCTATCAATGAGACAATTCCTGCTAAAAGTAATGGCTCTACATTTGACACTGTTGGTTTTGCTAAAGTTGAGATCGAGCCAAATAATGCTGCAGAGACAAATGCAGAGATGTACCCTAAATTGTTGGTATTCTTCCCTGATAGCAGATCTCCGGTCTTCATAAGGCCTGTGATCTGAATTGTATTATAAAACAAGCATGTTTGAGCACAAAAAGAAAATCAAGATTCATAAGTAAAGAAAACTATCCTTCCAAAAATTACGGAGATACTGATGAAAAATTTTGGAACATTAGAGTACGTTTTAGATCGATACTCGCAAGCTTGGAGCTGGAAAGTTACTGGCTCTAGAGCAGTAAACATGATCTCTCGGTTGATTCCAGAATCGTGGTATGGTGATGGGCCAAATGAGGCAATCATTCCAGACAGCACTGAAAATATACAACAGATAAAATGGATTTTAGATCGTTATCCACTAGAGGTCTTATCAAAATCTGCATGGAATAGAAAGATTGTAAAATCATATCCTACACGTGAAAAAATTGAAAAAACTGAAAAGCTAAACCGTGTAAAACCTAGTGACCTCTTCAAAGGCTCATTGCTAAATTTCCAAAAAGAGGGATTAGACTTTCTCATAAAATCTAGTGGAAATGCACTACTTGCTGATGAGATGGGATTGGGCAAAACCGTTCAGACATTGGCATATCTTGCATCTGAGACACAAGCATTTCCAGCATTAATTGTCGCACCACTTGTAACACTAAACAACTGGCAACGTGAGATTGGAAAATTCCTTAAACGAAAAAGCAGAAACGGAAGAATACTTGATGATCAAATTCCAACTTCAACAATTATTAGAAAAGGAAAGAGAGAGGAACTTGGAGAATATGACTTTTACATCATTAATTACGAATTATTAGACAAACGTTTTCCTGATTTAGCAAAGACAAAAATTAAATCAATTGTTTGTGATGAGGTACAAAACCTTCGCTCAAAAACTACCAAAAAATACTCTGCTGTAAAAAAACTTGCTGCACTTCCCACAATTCAGCATAGAATTGGATTATCCGGTACTCCAATTTACAATCGTGGTTCTGAAATATGGCCTATTGTTGATATTCTAAGACCTGGAATGCTTGGAAGCTTTAAAGAATTCTGTGGATATTTTTGCTTCATTAATGAGAAGGGAAAAGCTATAGTTTTAGAAAACAAGCGTGAATCCCTTCGAAAAGAATTACAAAAGCATGTAATGCTTCGACGAAAAAAAACTGATGTCTTAAAGGAGCTAAAAGACAAGGTACGATACAAGGAAGTTATTGATGCTGATACTGATTACTATTTCAATGAATTAAATAAAATCTGGAAGAAGCTTGAAGAAGAGCAAAAGGATGCCTCCTCTGAATTTGATAAATCAGCATCATATCAGCGTGCAATTCAAAGTGAAAGGCAAGTAGCAGGAGCTGCAAAACTACCTCATGTGATCAACTTTGTAAAAAATATCATGGAAATTGAGGAAAGCGTAGTTGTCTTTTGCCATCACAAGGCGATTCATCAACTATTGCACAAGAGTCTTGCTGAATTCTCTCCGGTATCTGTAATTGGTGGCCAGACTGATAAAACAAGACAAGAGCAAATTGATCTCTTCCAGGAAGGAAAATCAAAACTAATGATTGCTGGTCTGCGTGCTGGCAATGTGGGAATTAATCTTACAAGAGCAAGATACGTAATCTTTGCTGAGCTTGACTGGAGTCCTGCAATTCACAGGCAAGCAGAAGACCGTCTACATAGAATTGGTCAGAAAAATACCGTATTTGCATACTATTTGATTGGAAATGGTACCCTTGATGATCATGTGGCAAACGTTCTAGTCGATAAGAGCTATGAGATTGATGCTATAATGGATGAAAAGGCAGAATCATATGAGAACAAAGAAAAGGCCCAACTAATCCTGGCACAAATTCAAGACAGACTACGTACTAAATAATTTATTTTGATTGTTCCTTAATCAGTGTAATTTTATCTAGGATAGAATTTTTTTGCTCATCAGTAATTTGTAATTTCTTTATCTGTAAAATTAACTCGTCAATTAATTCATCATTGTTTTTACTATGTGTGATTTTGTGAGGTTTTTCAATCTCTGCAATTCCTGCATCTAAAATTTCATACATCTTTTCTAAACCCGAATCAGTTCGTAAAGGAGACATCATGACTAGCTGTTCTTTTCGTAACCTTTCAATCTCTTCAAAAACTATCTTCTCATCTTCATTTAGATATGTGGCTATCTTTTCTAATGGAAATGCTTTGATGTCTAAAATTCTTAGAATCTTTAAGCGCAATGGTACTTGATGATCCCAAAAAATATTCTTTGCAGTATCTGTAATAGTAAACGTTCCATCACTGTTCATTAAAATCAGATTTCTTTCCTTAAGCGATGCTAGTGCATCCAATGTTCTTCCGACTCCTAGTCTTTTTAGCTCTGACTCTTCAATGTCTTTTTCATTAAACGTTCCATTCTTCTTGATTCCTAAATACAAAAATTCTAAATCCAATGTTCCAAGATTTGACATATGAAAAATCCCTCAGCGCCGCATAAATGTGATGTCCCAAAAATATAATTAAAAACTCAGTTTGGGCTAGTCATGGTACGATACGAACTTCCTCCGCTCGGATATGGGTATGATGAGCTAGAACCATACATTGATGCAAAAACAATGGAGATTCATCATACAAAGCATCACAAGGCATATGCTGATGGCCTAAACTCTGTACTTGATAGTATTGCCGGACAATTTCACCCTACATACATCTCTGCGATTTTATCTGACTTGAATTTGGTACCGGAATCTGCTCGAAGTAAAGTGAATTTCTTTGGCGGGGGATATGAGAATCATAGATTATTTTGGGAGATGATGAGCCCCAATGGCGGAGGTTCCCCTGGTGGAAAAATTGGAGATGCCATTGATGTCTATTTTGGAAGCTTTGAGAAATTCAAAGAGGAATTTTCTGCAAAGACTGCTTTAATCCAAGGAAGTGGATGGGGATGGCTTGTCTATGATGATAACTTTAAGCGATTAGAGTATCTTAGCACTCAAGACCAAACTAGTCCTTGGACAAGAAATAGAAGGCCAATTTTAGGTCTAGATGTTTGGGAACATGCTTACTATCTGAAATATCAAAACAAAAGAGCTGACTATATTGATGCATGGTGGAATGTTGTAAATTGGGACTCGATTGATTACCAATTCTCTGAAATTTCGGCATAATTTGGATAAAGTCTTTTAACTAATTTCCCAATCGTTTGCATAATGAACAAGACTATCAAGTACCTTGGATTGTTACTAATCCTTCCACTATTTACTGTGGCACTGACGACAAACTTTGCAATTGATGCAGAAGCTGCAAAAGGGCAAGGCGTTCCAACAAAATCATACGGTTCTAAAACTCAGGTATGTGGTGACAGACTTTGTTCTGAGATTCCTGGTGGAAAAGCTGGATTTGAATCTGGAAACACAAGTACACAAACTACTGTACCTCCAAAAGAAAAACCAGCAATGAAAGATGAATCCATGAAATCCATGGAGAAACCAGCAATGAAAGATGATCACATGAAAGATGATCACATGAAAGATGATAACATGAAAGACAAATCCATGAAATCCATGGAAGCTCACAAAGAAAGTTCTGGCTTGAAACTATCTAGAGCAAATGTCCCGGCAACGATTCCATTACATCATGGATTCTATGATGGCGGAGATGTTTACTATATCATTACTGATGCCAGTGATCCTAAACATGCTGATGTTATTACCGAACAGCAAGGTTGGAAAGTTGAATTAGCTCCACTTTTAGCTAATGCTCCTGAAGAAGCATTGTCTACGACATACTTCTTTACTAACGGAGTCAAAGGCGACGGTATTCATGGATATCAAGGTCAAGTCTTTACATCTACACCTGCACAACCAGAAATGTACAGCGGATTGACTTCTCACATCCATGTAACATGGACTGATGCATCAAAAGCACGTCTTTTGATGTCTGAAGAAGATATTCTAAATGCTGAAAAAGCAGGCGAAGTTGCACTATCACCACTACCTGTGGTAATCAACATGCCTCAGATTGTATGGCCTGATGGGCAAATGATGGTAAAAGAGGACAAGACTCTCACTGATAAAACACCATACGGTGGAGGACAAGTACTAGATATTGATACTGAAGAAATGACTGTGACCTTTATTGCACATAGAGGTTGGGGACCAGACGGTAGAACAATTTACTACATTGTAACTGACGCTACCCCGAGTGGTCCTGCAGAAATGATGGGTGTAGTTTATTCTCCAACATCTGCAAGTCTCTTGGCAAACTCTGGAGCAGTAGACCTATTCCAATTTATGAATGGACTTAAGGGTACTGGACCATTAGGATTCCAACCTGGAATTGCAGCAGGTGCACCTGGTGATGAAAACTATTCACCAATGTGGAGAATCTTTTTGGTTGGATGGGAAGATCCTCATCATGCAAAATTGTTAGAGACAACTGGTGATATCAACTACTACAAAGAAGCAGGCAAACTCAAAGTCAATATCGCAAAACCGATGGACTCAGATCACATAGTGAACTGTCCATTCATTGATCCCTTCCAATAGGGACTAATCTTTTCTTTTTATTTTGAGGAACATCCTGATTTTTATCGTAAATTGCTTTTAGAGTACGTTTCAAAACTCCGAATCGTATTTTAGTATCTAACAGATATCGATATCGATGATTTACGGACTGGGAGTTTTAATTGCCGTTTCTATGTTATTCATTACAGTTACCCCTGCTTTTGCTCAGCATCATGGTGGTTCATTAGCACCACCAATTGACTTTGGTGGTATGCAGGTAGCACTAAGCTCAGTCTTATCTCCTGAGGATTTTTCATTTGGAGATAGTAAAAGTGCCAACCTGTCCATACGATTTTTTGATAGTACAAGTGATACCAATATCAAAAGCGTAACATACCGTGTGCAAATTTTCCAAGATGATAATCTTGTTGCTAATGAGTATTTTTACGATGAAGATGGAACTCTTGATTTAGAAATCAGACCCACTACTGGATGTACTCAGGAAGATTTATGGAAATGCACAAAATATCTCGGTGAAAAACATGCAATTGCTGGTGCATATTATGCAAGAGGAAGCTCTATTCCAATAATTCAAGGTCCTGTATTTGATAAGAGTGGAGACTATAATGTCAAAGTCTCAATTGTTGGTGCAACAAATCCTAGAACAATGACTACTACTGATTTACACTTTGAAACATTTCTTTCACTTCCTTCTACACAAAACTTTTTCATTAAAACTGCAAATGCTGAAGAATATCCAATCTCTGTAAAGTCATTTTCAGGTGATGTATTAAACTTCAAGTTTGATGATTCATCAAATAAGTTTTCATATGAAATTCCATTTGACTGGAATCATTTAGAACACCATGAAGGCGCAATAAAACAAACAATATCTCTTCCAAAAAGCTTTTCAATTTTTAAACAAGGTCATGATGTAGATGTCTTTGTAGAAGGAGAAAAAATTAAACAAAGCTCTATCCTGTTTGATTCTTCATCTGCTAATGAGAACCAAATTCGTTTGAGCATATCACATGAAAAATTAGTGCAAATTCAAAACAAAAATTCTAATAAAAATTCCATGTTGGTGGAGATCTCCTCTGGTGAAAAATCAGAGCTGAATCACTTGGACTTTAAATTTGAAAATGGATACACAGCAAAAGTCTCATGGAACTCAAAATCAAAATCTGGTGAAAAAATCCCATTTAGTTTTTCATTCTTTGACTCTAATGGAGCTCCAGCTAAAAACATCTTGTTTGCATACAGCCTACTTGATTCATCAGGAAAAGAATTCTGGTCAAACATTGGCTCTAATCAAAAATATCTTGGAATCTTGTCTTCAAGTGGAACCTTCAATGAATCAGTATTGCTCGCAAAGGATGGGAAATATCAGATGAAGGTAATCTTGACTGGTCAAGGAGAACAAAACTTTGCAAAATTCTTTACATCCCAAACTGAATTTGAGATCTCATCTAAAGGGGGCACTACTGAAACTAGTTCTCCTGAGGTTCCTTCATGGATAAAGAACAATGCTGGATGGTGGTCAAAAGGCAGTATTGGTGATTCTGACTTTGTCTCAGGAATTCAATACCTAGTCAAAGAAAAGATAATCAAAGTGTCTGCATCGTCTACAGGCGAATCCTCTCCTGAAATCCCATCATGGATTAAGAGTAATGCAGGCTGGTGGTCTGAAGGAAAAATCTCAGATAATGATTTCCTAAAGGGTGTGGAGTTTCTAATCCAAAAGGGAATAATCAAAGTCAACTAATCAGATAATTTTACGAATCTTTATTTCTGATAAAAAATCTGCATTTTATCATGGATTTTATGCTGGAAGAAGAATTAATCGATCTTATGACTCACTGTCTTCAAAATCCTGAATCATCTGATGTAGAAGAAAAAAAACAAAGGATCTCTCAAATTGGTCAAGAACTGTATGATGATGGTGGTGTAGATGCAATGGAGAACTTTTTCTTTGCAATTAGAAATAGAATTCAAGAAGAGATCAAAAAAGATCCTCAACCATTTAGATCGCTGTGGAATGGAATCAGTGATGAATGGAAGTATTAGTTTTTAAAAACCCTGTAATTTTTTGAATATTTCTTTAGTAGGATAACAATGATGATGCATTGTTACAAATAATGTATTGACGCAAGTATTTTGCAATATTATTGGGGAGGGGTGGTATCAACCTCAAATGATAGGGATTTTTCTGTATAATCAAAATCGACTTTTTTCAACTGAAAACTCTCAAAAACATATTTGTACAATCCTGAAAGATATATTGACCACTTTGCACCCATGTCATGCTGAATAACAAAAGTGTGCTTTGTTTCATCTATAATGTGACTGTATGGATAATTTGATATTCGTATCCATGTCTCAATCACATTCAGTGCTGTTTCGATATTGTATTTTTGTCGTAATAACAATACAATGTCTTTTGTCGTATCTGCTGCTACCTTTTCAGCAATATTCATTATCTCACTTCCGGAATATTTTTCCAAAAGCAACTTGATCAACTGTTTTCGTAATGAAACAAAACCTGCTTGAGTAGCTGCAGAATGCCAATCCACATAAGAGCTTACAATTTGGTTTGCAAGTGTATTAAGTGAAATCTCTTTTTTCTTTGCCTCCTCATTTAATATCCTGAGGTTGTTTGGATCAAGCCTGAATGTGACACTTGTTTTTGTTTTTTTAACTTCACTCATACTTTCTTACAGTAAGCATTGCATGTAAGCCTTTGCTTGCATTGCACGAAAATGCATACAAATGATTGCAGTGAATAAAAATTGTTTAGGAAAATTTTCTTTGTTGCAAAAAATTCATGAAATTTTAATAATATTTGTAAAAATTAGATCATAGATACTACCAATGAATCTACATGAAGAATACGAAAAAAATGAATCGATAAGACCAAGAGTTGTAATTGTGGATGATGACTCTGATATTACAGATGTACTCAAGGAGCTGCTAGAAATGAACGGAATGAATGTAGTTGGTGTTGGGGAAAATGGAATGGAGGCAGTAGAACTTTATCAGTATTACAAACCAGATGTCATTGTTACTGATTTAACAATGCCGCAGTATGATGGATTCTTTGCCATCAAAGAAATTCAAAAATTTGATTCCGAGTCAAAGATTATAGTGTATACAGGATGTGATCTGTCGAATCCTGATTCGATAAAAAAGATTGGTGCCTCTGTGATAATTCAAAAACCCTACCGCTTGAGCAATCTTGTTGGTGCAATTTATGGGGTATTGGGAATACAAGCTTGAAATCTATTGATGGAATTTTGATAATTTCATATAAAAATTAATTTTTGTCTAAAAGCATTAACTTTTTTTTTAAAAAAGAAGAACGATGTTCTAGGCTTTGCCTATTCTGAACATCTTTGTGTTGCATGTTGGGCAAGTGCCCTTTACTGCTGGTTTTCCGTTTTTCAGGGTTGTTGGGCTTGCGCCTTTGATCTCCCTTTTACTACGGCACTTGACACAATATCCTGTAGTCATACTATTACTCAAAAAAGGTCGTATTAGCAGAATCCTGTGAAAATTATTTAACTACATGGCAAATTGGATATTGAAAAATTTCCAAAAAAAGCACTTTTTTATGCTATTTTGGACATTTTTAGGTATAAATCGTAAGTTAGGTTTAAAAAATAAGGTTGGCAGCAGATCAAATTTTCAAAATGATTCAAATGTATTGGAAATTGTAAATCTAGAATGGATAAAAAGTATATTGCAAGTTTATTGGGAATTTTAATTTTGATTGCAATCTTTTTTTCTGTAACGTTTTACATTTATCCAAATCAAATCTACCAACAGAGCAATCTAGTTCCGATTCCAATTCTTGATGTTACATTAAGCTCAAATGAAATTCAAAACGGCGAATCATTTGTTTTAGATGTAGTTTCAAAAAATACTGGTGATATTGCAGATATCCAAATTGTTTCAATTGCATTTCCTAGATTAGATGATACTTTGGATGCTGTGAAAATAAAAAATTATGATTTCACACAATCTCCTCATTATGTAAAGATTGGAGATGAGATCGGTGCAAAATATTCTGGAGGAAAAGAAACAATCCTCGCACAATATCCATCAATTGAGGCATACAGTAGACCTGTTCCAAGCGGGACAGTCAATATTATATCAGTACAAATCACCCCACCAGAGCCTGGCATATTTGATGTCTATGTAAAATCAATAGGAATTCCTCACTTTACTGATGCATCTCACTATCCACAAGAAGGCATTTTGGATCATCAATCAGAATTAGTTGAGGTCTATAGCGTTACTGTAAAGCCATAATTATAGAAAATGGATATTTCATGGTGATAAATTGACTCTAAAACCTACCCTCTCACTTAGACGAATCAAACTCGTTTTGCTTTTTGGTCTTGTTATGACCAGCTTTGGTATTTTGCTAGTCACAGTAGGTGGAAGCTGGGATATTACAAATCATCTTCTAAACAAACCTGAGACATTTTTTTCTCCTCCTCATGCTTTGCTATACATTGGGGTTGCAATAGCTCTGATAGGAACAATTGTTTCATTTTTCACCTGGCGAATCATATCTGATAAACAAAATTTCAAATCATCAATTTTGATTTCATTATTGGGAATGGCACTTCTTATTGGTGCCGGACCCTTTGATTTTGTCTGGCATTCAAATTTTGGATTGGATGGTTTGCTGAGTCCTCCTCATCTTACATTAATCACTGGAATGCTGTTAACTGCAATTGGCTCACTCGTTGGAATTTTTAAATTCATAAAAGAAAAAAATGATTCTCGATTCAACTATCTTTCTGTACTTGCTGTTTTACCAATTTGGCTATCTGCATCAGGATTGTTTCATTCTGGTTCATTACCATTTTCAAATACTGAATTTTTTAATTTCAACCCAGATCCAACTTTTGCAGTACTCTTTGCAAGTGTTGCATTTCCATTTCTTGTATCTTTTTGTTTGTTGCTAAGCTCTGCAGTTTCAAAATATCAGTTTGGAGTCCTTTCAGTAACTGGATTTTTGTTTTTAGTGGTTAGCTCCTTTACTGCAATTCTTCCAAACTCTGCAATACTATTTACCATTCCTTTTTATTTTCTAAGCTTGATTCCAATTATTTCTGCAGATCTATTGTTACGATTTGTTAATCATCATAAGCAATCTGTATTATTTGTTGGTGGAATTTTGGGTGCTTCTTTTCTAGCGATATATTTTCCATTAACTACTTTTACCTATAATGAAATTCTAACACAACAAACCGTTTGGCCTAGCTTAATTCCCCAAGTATACTTTGAAATGATAACTGATGTTTTTTTGATTACTCTAATACCTGCAGTTGTAATGGGAATTGTTGGGGTAATATTTGCAAAAAGAGTTTGCAATAAAATTTTAGCTAGCTGACTGTAATCTTGATGGTCTTTCCTTCAGATAATGCCTCTGGTTCACTAAAACTCTTCCAGACAAAAATGTCTGCTGTATATGTTCCAGGAGAATCTGGAGTCCAGGATCTTGCCTGGCTAAATGTTTGAGATGGTTGAAGCGTTCCCGTTGACCATCCTAGTGATACTATGATGTTATCCTCATTTCGAATCTGAACAATGTACACAAAATCTTGTATCGTGCCTTGCTTGTTTGTCACCTCTGAGGCTATCTGAACCTGTTGATTTACATTCACATTTTCAGAAACAGGAGAATTAAACGCATTAACTAGCCTTGGAAACTCAATTGGAACCCGCTCTAAGGGGTCTAATGCGTAGACTTGGGGGATGAGCATTATTCCTATAACGCACATCATCAAGGCAAGCGATCTTATCACGTCCCTTTCAAATGTTTTAGATACTAAAGCCTTTGCGTACAAATTTTTATTTAGTTATAGTCGAACTTTTCAATCCTGAATCGATTATTAGATTTTCAGTCATTGGTTTTGATGTGATCTTTTTGCCCGGATTCAAAATATTATGTGGGTCAAACTCTTTTTTGAGAATTTTAAAGATGGTATAGTTTTGATTCCCATATTGTTTTCTAACAAATTCTGATCTTGCCAAGCCATCTCCATGCTCGCCTGTGATGCTTCCCCTAACACTGATGATTCTTTTGAAATAGTGTTGGGCAATACTTCGAATTGTTTGCGCACTTTGATTTTTCATAATTAGTCTAACATGTAAATTTCCGTTTCCTGCATGGCCATAGATTATAGATCTGCATTTGTATTTTTTTTCTATTTGGTGTATTGTTTCTAAAATCACTCGTAGCTCCTTTACTGGAACAGTTCCATCCTCAATTATGTGAAATGACCTTTCTTTTTTTGATATCTTTTTGAGGCTATATGCCAAAGAAGAGTCTCTGTACTTCCACCACGTGTTGATTTCTTTATCCTTTGTTATCTTTTTGAATACTTTACCGTGGATGTGCTGTGTTTTGAATTGATACTTGTTGTTTGAATCATACTCTAAAAATAGCATTGCACCAATATTTTTTGAAAACTTTTCTGGAATGCTTTCTATGGTGTTTTTATCGACATATTCAAGGGCAACTGGATTACTTTTTACGATATAATGACAGTCATTTAGTGCATCGAGTGCAGATTTGTATTCTAGTAAATACAGGATTCGTTTTTTTGGTTTATCATAGATCTTTAACTTTGCAGAAAGAATTACTCCAAGCGTTCCTTCAGAGCCTGCAATAATCTTTGGAACATCATCAAGATTCGTTATTCTATCTAATCTGTACCCACAGGAGTTTTTTGTAACTTTTGGGAATTTTTCTTTGTTTATCCTTTTGGCAAGGCTGAGAATTTTTTGTGTGGTTTTGCTTTTTGTTGGAAATTTGATGACTTTGCCTTCTCCATTGACTATGGTAATCTCTAAAAGATTGTCAATTATTGCACCATACCTTAATGACCTGCTTCCACTAGAGTTGTTTCCAATCATTCCTCCAATTGCACAATAAGAGCCAACTGAAGGATTTGGTCCAAAAATTTTTCCTTTACTCGATAGTGCCTTGTCTAAAATCCCCTTTTGTACTCCTGGCTCTAGAGTTACATAATTCCTTGAGAGTGAAAACTTGGAAAAATTTCTCATATCTAAGATGATGCCGCTTCCTAGAGCACTACCTACTAGGCCTGTGCCTGCTCCTCTGGGTACTATTGGAATTTTATTTTTTACCGCAAACTTTACGATACTAATGACATCCTTTCTGTCTTTTGGAATCACTACTATACGTGGAAAGACCTGATATGAGCTAGAATCTACAGAGTAAAATGCTAGTACTTCTTTTTGAGTAAAGATTTCTCCTTTGATAATTTTTGAGAGTTTTAGCTTTAGTAATTTTGAATTCATTAATTTAGAGTTGAATCCTGTAATAGTCCCATCTTTCAGGATCAAATAATGCAACAAACTCTGCATTCTCATGACTCTCTACACGTTTTCTAATTACGTCTCGCAGTGCAAAGCTTGTTAGATACTTGAATTTTTTTGCATGAGCTTGCATTGTAAACAAGTGTCTCATCTCACTTCCACCACGCAGTCCCCAGTATCCCATCTTCAATGCAACTGGTTCTAAGAATGCAGTATTGTTTAATCCGTAATTTTCATCTCTTATCTCCGGTCTGAGAGTATATCCTTCAAGTGGACCGCCCTTTGCAAAACCGATTATCTCCCCAGAGCAATCTCCTTTTCGTAATGTGTTTAAAATTATTTCAGGATTTTTTATTGACTGCTCAAAGTTTTCTCGATCAAATTGTAATGGCTTTGGAAGCTCAATATAGATATCATACAGTGTTTTGATAAATTCTTCATCGTTTCTTGTGCTCATCTTTTCAATTACAGGCACAAGTTTTAGGTTATCGTATATGTAATCGCCTTGAATTTGTATCTCTCTTTCTCTTAACTTAAAAAATGACAAAACATTATCCATAAAGTTTTTTCTCATTTCTTGAGGCAGTGACTTTAGAACTCTTTGGGTAAGAACTGCTTCACCGTTTAAGAGCGTTTCAAAGTATGAAACAGAACGCTGTGTGATAAGTGATGGATGCCAACCAAGTGCATGGGCATTCTTTTTTGCCATGTCCATTCCTTTTGAAAAGTCGCCAAGAGTATACCCGCTAACTCTGTCTACAATTGATAAAAATTCTCCAAGCTGCATAAAGTGCAGTCTTGCTTGTTGATTGTTTCGTGTAATGTCTGAATTTTGAAAACATTCTTGGATTTTTTCTTCTGCATTTTTTTTCAGCTTGCCTGCCCAAGGAAATGTCGTTCTGTGAATCAAAACTTTGATGAGCTCAATATCTAATCCTGCAGAATCTAATAGTTCTCGTAATTTTCTATCAAGGCTGATAAATTTAATGACGCTTTCTTCGTGTGGTTTGTCTACACTCTTTTGAGGATCAAAATCATGAAACAAAGCTGCAGCATAAAGGTACTTCATATCTTCATCTTTTATCTCATTTAATATGCTGTCCCATTTGGCAGCTAATAGTGTGACATATGTCACTTCTAATTCATGATCAATGTTATGATAACCAAAATAATCTGACCCAAGTCCTTGTGAATTAAACAAATCAATCGTATAGTCTAACATCTCAGTATAGCAATCAGAATCTAGACCGCATTCTGATGCCAAAGTTCTAATTTCATTTCTTAAAGCGTGGGGGACCGCGACCCTTTGCATCATTATCAAAGTATGATTCTGGTTTTTAAAGTTGTATCAGGGGATGATTCTCTTGAGATGAATTGAAACGATGTTTCAATCAATGATGAGAATTTTGAAATGACACATCTGGCTTTGTTTTAAATGCAAAACGATATCCTATCAAGATTGCAATCAATTCTAGGTACTCTACAAATGCTACTGTGTAAAAGTGAAGAATCCAGCCATCAAATGTGTCATTTAACACAGCAAACACTGCTGCAACCTGTGGAAATGCAAGAAATATTGCCATAAACAGGCCAATTATGCCATAAACCCACTCATGTGGTTGAATCTGCTCAGTCTGTTCTAGTAGTTCCTGTGGGTTTGAAAACTCTGCATGTTCTGTTTCTATTGAATTTTTGATATCAAGATATGTGGAGTTTCCTTGTTCAATTGCAAAGATTGTTCCACCCAATATGAGAAGAAAGAACACTGATTGTGCATAGACTAACTTTCCCTTTTTGCCATGCTGAATTTTATCAATCTGTCTTTGGAAAATTACTCCAAACTTTCCAAGTTTGTTCTTTCTGATGAGCACTATCATTAAAACTGAAATTGCTGAAATGATTCCAAACGAACCAAACCAGTCATCTGAAACATATTCTACAAAAACTAGTCTAACTGGAAGTAAAATACCTGTCATAACAGAAAATACGATCAATCCTTCAAGGAAATTCTGTTTGTCCAATAAGAAATTCTTTTAAAAAAATGTGATTTGAGGTGTAGCTTTACCAGTATGAACAACAATTGTTTGTCTATTCATGACACACGAATGAACTAATCCTCTTTGGCCGTCTCTTCTTTTATGAAAACAAAACAGGCTTTATCAATGAAGAAAAATACTCAAAATCTTTACAACGATATACTGTCTCTGCTTGACAAAGATGGTGTAACAAAAAAAGAGATCGTTGAGCAATTACAAGAAAAGCACAAAGTCGCTCCCTCTGAAATTCGAAATTCTATGAGACAAGTCAGAGCGGATTTTTTAAAGAAATTAAATGTCCTTCAATCAGGTGTGGTTAGAATCTAACCCTTTTTTCTTATTTTTACAGTAAGATTCAATACAATAGTTATTTTTTTTAAAACACATGCAATGTGAGAATATTTTGGAGTTAATCTCTGATAATGCCACATCATTAGATTTTTCACTTGATATCAATGAGCAAAAATTCAATCTAAGGAATGTCTCTATAAAAAAATCAACAACTCCTGTCAATTCTCCAACTCTGCGAGGTGGAGTTTACTTTTCTGATAAGATAGCATACAAGATGAAAGCAACAGTTGATGATACCAGTATAGTCTCAAAATTATCACAATTCATGCTAGGTCCTAATACTGATTATCATCCACTTGAAATCATGACTAGCATATCTGAAGATGGTGCAAAAAAAGCAGTCTCAATCAAGGCATACTTGACTAATTCAATGCAGAGCTCATCTCATGTTGAGCTAAATCTTATCGTTGTAAACTCTGAATATTCCTAGCTTAGATACTTGTCATACTGCTCTTTTTTGTCAGGATCTGATAATACCTCATAGGCCCTGTTTATCTCTGACATTTTATCCTCTGATGATTTGTCTTTTGTTCTATCTGGGTGCAATTCCTTTGCAAGCTGTCTAAACTTTGTCTTGATTTCATTTTGAGTTGCAGTCTTTGGAACTCCAAGCACCTCGTAAAAATTTGGCAGATTTGATTCTTCCAAGTCCTTTCTAAAGTTATCATCAAATTTCTTCTTTTTTGAAGTAAAGTCTTCATAGTCATCTGTCCAATCAGAATGATACTTTTCATAATCTCTATCCTTTTTAGAGCCTAGATTTTTTTTATCATACTCTAACTTTTTTCTAAAGATAATCTCCCTTGTGATGTAGAGTATAATCCCAGTTACCACAATAATTGATACCGAAAAGAGTATGATTAGCTCTGTCATGGTAAGGTCTGGTACATCATCTGTAGCGTTTGATTCCTGAGCAGATACACCTTGAATAAACATCAAGTATGCAAATCCAACCAGTAGAAATTTCTTCATGATGGTTTACCTATGTTAATCTAAAATCTTCTTTTACCGTATTGAGAACTACGTGTGTGATTGTGTTTTCTACATTTGGAATTGATGATAAACTCTTCACAAATGAGCTCAAATCACTTCTTCCCTTAAATTTTGCAATGATTAACGTATCTGTACTTCCAGTAATATCATACACTGCACAAACATTCTCAATTCCTGATAGTTTCTCTTCTACTTGGACTAACTTGTCTTTTTTTGCTACCACTTCTATAATCGCAGTAAGATGATATCCAAGCTGCTCATCATCTAGCCTTGCTGAATAACCTTTGATAATCTTCTGCTTTTCTAGCTTTTTTATTCGAGATAATACTGTAACAGTTGACATTCCAAGCTTTAGTGATAGTTGTCTTGCAGATAATCGTGCATCTACTAACAGATTCCTGAGAATCTTCTCATCAATCTCATCCATGATGTATGTTGAGTAATCAAGTAAAAATACATTTAGTTTTTTTTGATTTTTTTGAATGAATGTAAATCAATACTGAGATTTATTCAGTAATTGTCTTAACCAGTTTTGTCAATGAGAATGGTTTTTGCAGAAATTGAACTCTGTCTTTAAAGGAATCAGAATTTTTCTCTGCTGTTAATCCATATGCTGATGCAAAAACAATCTTTTGACTTGGTTTTGTCTTTAGAATCTCTTCAGCTGCCTGGGAACCTGTGACCTTTGGCATTGATTGATCTAAAATTACAACATCAAATGGATTTTTGTCTAATTGTTCAAACTCTTTTTTTCCAGCAGAGCTCTTGTATGTGTCAATACACTCCTGTCCATCTTTTGTGAGTACTACTTTGTGGCCATACTTTGATAGTATTCGCTCATACTGTAATGCAGTATACTGATTGTCTTCTGCAATGAGAATGTTTAGACTCATTATCTTACCTCTATATCATTGAGAGTTTAACACACGTATGTTTAAAATAAACAGACAGGGATTCTCTGTATGGTTACTATTGGTGAGCTGGTCCAAAAAGGAAAATCTCGTCTCCAAGATGGTGACTTTGAGGGTGCACTGGCTTTTTTTGATCAAGCGTTACTGCAAGACCAAACTAATCCTGATCTTTGGAATCTAAAAGGTGTCACTTTACGTAGTATGGGAAGATACGATGAGGCAGTAGAATGCTTTAACAAATCCCTCGAATTGGATCCTCGAGACAAACAAGCATCATAATTTTGTGTACTCTTAACCAAGGGTTAATGTATGAGATTTATCAAATGTTAATTGATTCTGTTGGGCAAAAGGGTTATGCAGCTATTAATGGAAGCATATGATTTGTGTGAAGATGGTAACTTTGATGAGGCCTTGAAAATTTATGACAAGGCACTAAATGAAGAACCAGAAAACATTCAAGCATTAATTGATAAAGCAGTTACACTACAAACCATGCAAAGATACAAGAGTGCACTAAAGGTTTACCAATCTGCACTCAAAATAGATTCCAAAAATACTGATCTTCTAGTTAACCTTGGTTCTTTACTGCATACGATGAAAAAATATGATGAGGCAATCTCATACTATGACAAGGCAATTCGAATCGATAAAAAATCTGCAATGGCACTAGCATACAAGGGCCTTTCACTAGGTGAGATGGGAAAACTCCAAGACGCAATATCATACTTTAAGAAAGCACTGGCAATTGACAAAGACTATGACCTGCCAAATATCAGTACAGAAATAGCTAAAGACTTGCTAAAATCAATAAAGAAAGAATCTAAAAAACAGTAACATCGCCTGGTGCTGGCTCGCGTTTTTGAGTCTGTTCATGAAACTCAAAGAATTCCTTATGTGCTGATTTTTGGTGCTTTTGCATCTCGTCAATACTTTTGAATTTTTCATGGCACAGGTAACATTTTGGATCTGCTTCATCAACTAGAGGAAGTACCATGATACTGTATATCCTCTCTCAAGTTATATATTTGCAGATTCGGTGAGGTGATTATGTTAGAGCAACTAATCGGTCAATCAAAGGCACTTGAGAAGGCAATAGCTGGAGAGGAATTATCCTTTGATGACGGAATGGAGCTGCTAAATTATGATAATCTTCACATGCTTGGCGCAGTAGCAGATATCACTCGAAAAAAACTAGTTGGCGATACTGTAACCTTTGCAGCATCATACTACATGAATTACACAAACGTTTGTGCTGCAAGCTGCCAGATGTGTGCCTTTTATCGTAAAGGTGACGAAGAAGATGCCTACACACTGACTCCTGAGCAAATTGAGCAAAGAGTTGGAATCGCAAAAAACATGGGCGCTACTGAAGTTCACATTGTTGGAGGATTTCATCCAAAATTACCACTTGACTATTACGAAGACATGATGCGAATTATCAAAAAGAATCATCCCGATTTGAATATCAAAGCATTTACTGCTGCAGAGATCTTCTATCTTTCAAAACTAACAAAAATTTCTACTAAAGAAATCTTATCTAGACTAAAAGATGCAGGTCTTGACTCTATGCCTGGTGGAGGAGCAGAACTATTTCATCCAGATATTAGACAAAAGATTGTTCGTGGAAAGTGTAGTGGACAAGAATGGCTAAACACCATCGAAGAAGCACATAATCTTGGGATTCAGAGCAACGTTACAATGCTGTATGGTCACATTGAAAAACCAGAACACATAGTTGATCATCTAATAAAAATTCGCGAACTGCAAAAAAAGACAAATGGATTTTTAACATTAATTCCATTAAAGTTTAGTCTTGATAATACTGAGCTAGAGCAAGAGAACCTTGTTACTCATGAATCATCATCAATCTATGATCTAAAAGTTATTGCATTGTCTCGATTGATGCTTGCAGGTGTGTTAAACAACATCTCTGTATACTGGGTTGCCTTTGGCAAAAAGCTAGCTCAAGTTGCACTATCAAATGGTGGAAGTGACTTGGTTGGAACAGCATTCTCTGAGGAGATTTATCGTGCTGCAGGAAAGCCTACTGATTCCTCAGTGTTAGAGCTTGCAAACATGGTAAAAGAGATTGGACGCGTTCCCGCTCAGAGAAACACTCACTTTAAAGTTCTAAAAAAATTCTAGGAACCTAACTGCTTTTTTATTGATTCCATCTTTTCTTCTAACTTTTGGTTTTTATCCATCCTTGAATCTACTTTGATGATTACTTCTACTCGATGTACTCCTAGGTTGTGAATTACTTCCATCATCATCTTTGCAGCATCATAAATTTTATCAATGCTAGTTGATTCCAGAATTGTACCCATGGGATTTACCTCGTATCGTACTCCTTCATAGTCTTTAATCACCTCGATTGCCTTTGCGATGTAAAAGCTTGCACTAGTTGTGTTGGTGCCAATCGGATACAGGCTAATTTCTGCATGAATCAATGAATGTAATTACTCTGTGTTTGATTAAAATCTTTGATTATTGTGCTGGCTTTTTTTCTGTCTTTTTAGCACTGCCTGGTCTCTTTCTTCTTGCACCAAAGCTAATCAGTACCAATAGAAATCCTACTCCAATTAAAATTCCTGCCAAAGTTGTAAAGTCTTGATTCTCTCTTTGTTTTAGTATTAGATCAATTGCTTCCTCATCTGACATTCCAGAAACTCCAACTGGCATTGATTCGTTTAGATAAAGTGTGAGAATGGTTCCAACTGCAATCATTGCAATTCCTCCAAGTAGAATTTTTCTATCGATTAGAACCATTTGTAATAATACTTGGCATTTTACCGTATTTAGAGTATTTTCCTAGAATCCTTCTGGTGGTCTTTGAACAAAAATGTTACAAACCAATCTGTCTGTCTTTTTGTCTCTGTACATTACATTACATGTGACAAACTTTCCTTTCAGTGCTCGCTCTAGATCTTCTTTTGTCTTTTCTTGGTACTGTGGCTCATCTGGATTATCGATCTTTGATATCTGAATTCTTTCTAGCACATCATACTGCTCCTTGTTGTCCTTGCGAAAATGTGTCACTGACATTTCAAAAATGTCGCCTGAGAGACAATTAATCACAGGACCTCCGATTCCGTCACCCATGTTGTATATTGGAAATTGGAGTATAATTATGGAGCTATTTTTAGCTCAAAGTCTGGCACAAGATTCTTTTCTTTTGCCATCTCAAAAAATGTTCTAATTGATTTTTCACCTGAATCACCCATGTTTACAGTTACATCATTTACGTACATCATTACAAATTTCTCAATCAAATCCTTTGATTTTCCTCTGCTATACTGCATGGCATACTCCATTGCATCATCAAGATTCTTCAATCCATATTCTATGGAATCCTGGAGATATCTATCAAACTTTGATATCAAATCAGTACCTAGTGATGTCTTCATTACATTGATTCCTAGTGGTACTGGCAATCCATTTGTGGTGTCATTCCACCACTCCCCTACATCAAAGAGCTTTTTGTTTCCCTCTTGCTCATAGGACAGCTGCGTTTCATGAATGACTAGTCCTGCATCCACCTTTCCATCACTGACTGCCTTTGGAATGTCACTAAAATTCATCTCGACATAGTCAAATTTTCCAATCATTAGTTGTAGTAGCAAAAATGCCGAAGTCATCTTTCCTGGAATTGCAATCTTTGAATCTTTTAGCTCATCAAGTGTCATGGATTTTTTTGCAGTAACAATTGGTCCGTATCCTATCCCAAAACTTCCCCCACTTCTTAGAATGGTATATCCTGGAATGTAGGCGCATGCATGAACAGAGACTGCAGTGACATCTAATACTGGATTTATCGCTTTTCTGTTTAGCTTTTCAATATCTTCAATGACATGCTTTACAGTAAAATCTGATGATTGAACCTTTCCTGTAAACATTCCATAAAACATGAATGCATCATCAGAATCAGGAGTATGTCCAACTGAAATTTCCACAGTCTAGCTCAAAAACTTGGATATAAAAATCAAAGTCACAAAGAATCTGTGTTCTTTTTTGAACATACTAGTTTACTTATGATTTTACTTGTTTGATTATTCCATGGTAATTACAACCCATATGGCAGACAAAATCAGAGAAGCATCAAAGAGACTACCTCATCTAAACACAAAAGAGCTCAACAAAATATCCGATCATCTAGAAAAATCTCATCTAGAAATTATAGAAAATTAGAGAACACTCAAAATAATAATTGGGGTACAATACAACATTTTAGTGCAAACTATAGAGGCATATGAAAAAGACATCAACCTTCAGGTAGAGTGTTTGGGAAAATTCAAACCATGTAGTGTCATCCCAAGGAACAAACAATCAAAAACAATCTTTTGTGGCAGTGGTGATTCCCTTGCAGCATCCATGCTTGCTGAAGCATTCTCTGAATTTCGTGTGCGTGCCATGGACCCACTAGACCTGCTAAAGAATCCTACTATCCCAAGAAATAATGATGTCTGTATAGTATCAATATCTGGCAGAACAATATCTAATATCCGGGTGGCAAAGCTTGCAAAGCACTCCATTGGAATAACTGCAAACCCTCAAAACAAACTTGGCAAAACAGTTTCACGAATCATTCCATTAAAGTTTCCAAACAATGATGTCTTTACTGCAGGAAGTATCAGCTATTTAGAATCTGCATTAATGTGTATCTCTTTGGTGAATCATTTTAAAATTAAAGATTCTAAGAAAATTTTTCAGAGTGCAAAAAGACAGGCACAAAGAATTAGTCTTGGAAAGAGGGTCTTCTTTTTAGGAAATCTGTTAACATATCCTTCTGCAATGTATGCTGCTGCAAAACTCTATGAAATTTTGGGATATGACGCATACTATGAAAGAATTGAGCAGTTCTCACACATGGAGTTATTCTCATGTGTTCCTGGCGATACCATTGTAATCTTTGAGAAAAAAAATCCACACAATTCTAATCTTGCAAAACAACTCAAAAAAATAGGATTAAACGTTATTCATCCTGATCCGCCAAGTGCTAATAAAATTTCACAATTTCTTTTTTACACCTTTTTTTCTCAGCTTGTTCCATTAAACTTGGCAAAGAAAAAAGGCCAAAAAGATTGTCATTTTGTTACATCAAAAAAACTACGTAATGCAAGTGATAAGATGATCTACTGATATTTCTTCATAAGATTTAATACCTCAAGACCAAGGATTTGCGAATATGGCAAAGTACAAGTCAACTGAGCAGGTCTTAAAGATCATCAAAAATAAGGAGCAGATCCGAAACTTTGGTGTCATTGCTCACGTAGACCACGGAAAGACAACAATGAGTGATAGCCTTTTAGCTCACTCTGGAATTATTGCACCCTCTGCAGCAGGAACTGCACTTGCAATGGACTTTGATAAAGAAGAGCAAGAGAGAGGAATTACAATTTACCAAGCAAATGTAACATTACACTATACCCACAAAGGAACTGAATACGTCATTAACATGATTGATACTCCAGGTCACGTAGACTTTAGTGGTAGAGTAGTTAGAAGCCTTCGAGCAATTGACGGTGCAGTAGTAGTATGTGATGCAGTAGAGGGAATCATGACTCAAACTGAGACCGTAACTAGAATGGCACTTGAGGAAAGAGTAAAACCAGTTTTGTTTATCAACAAAGTAGACAGGCTCATCAAGGAATTGAGATTAACTCCTGAAAAGATGCAAGAGACTCTTGCAAATGTAGTATCTAACTTTAATGACCTAATTGACACCTATGCAGAACCTGATTACAAAGACAAGTGGAAGGTAAAGATTCAGGAGGCTAGTGTAACATTTGGCTCTGCAAAAGACAAGTGGGCAATCAACGTTGATGTTATGAAGGAAAAAGGAATCACATTCAAAGATGTAATTGATGCTTATCAAAATGGTAAAGTAGATGAACTAGTAGCAAAAGCGCCACTAGCTGAGGCAGTACTTGGAATGGTTGTAAAACATCATCCACCACCACATGAAGCACAAAGATACAGAATTCCAAAAATTTGGAAGGGTGATTTGGATTCAGATATTGGAAAGGCTTTGCTTGCATGCAAAGATGATGGTCCAACTATCATGATGGTAGTAAACATGGTACTTGACAAGGCAGCAGGACCTGTGGCAGTAGGTAGATTATTCTCTGGAACCATAAAAGATGGCCAAACAATTAACATCATTGATGCAAAACGTGAAGGAAGAATTCAATCAGTAAACTTTTTCATGGGAAACCAAAGGGAACAGGTAGGTGAGCTTGGTGCAGGAAACATTCCAGCACTAATGGGACTAATTGAAGCTCGTTCTGGTAATACCATATCCTCTGTTAGCGGAATCAAAATGTTTGAAGGTGTAAGCTATGTATCTGAACCAGTAGTTCAGGTTGCAGTTGAGCCAAAGCATCCAAAGGACTTACCAAAACTTGTTGAGGTGTTACGTCAACTAACCATTGAGGATCCAAACCTTGTTGTAAAAATTGATGAAGAAAGCGGTGAGACTATCATTGCTGGAATGGGTGTACTGCACCTTGATGTTGCAACTCATCGTATTCAGGATACCAAAATTGAAATTATTACATCAGAACCCTTGATCAACTATAGAGAGACTGTCAAGGGCGCATGTGAGCCTATCATGTCAAAATCACCAAACAGACACAACAAGATTTTCATGAAAGTTGAGCCACTGGAGCCAAAGATTGGTGACATGTTACGTTCTGGCCAAATTGGTGAGATGAAAGACAAAAAGGAGATGGCAGATTTGCTCAAAGCCCAAGGGTGGGACACTGATACTATCAAGAGAATTATGAAATTAGATTCACGTGGAAACGTTATGATTAATGGAACAAAAGGTGTCCAGTTTGTTGGCGAATCAACTGACTCTATTAACTCTGGATTTGAAGAAGTAATGAAAGAAGGTCCACTCTGTAAAGAGCAGATGAGGGACTGTAAATTCACATTTACTCACTTTGTTCCACACGAGGACACTGCACACAGAGGTCTATCACAACTAGGACCTGCTTCACGTCGTGCATGCATGGGTGCACTACTCACTGCAGGAACTTCACTATTAGAGCCAATTTTAGCTATAGAAGTTAGAGTGCCAACTGACATGGTTGGAAACGTAGCAACTGTTCTTTCTGGAAAGAGGGGCAAAGTACTTGACATGTCACAAAAAGGCGCACTAAGTATTGTAACTGGTGAGATTCCAGCATCAGAGACCTTTACACTATCAGAAGAGATGAGAGGACAAACTGCTGGAAAAGCAATGTGGAACTCTCACTTTAAGATGTGGGCTGAGGTTCCAAAATCTAGATTATCTGAAGCAATAGTTGAGATTCGAAAGAGAAAGGGACTGGCACCCGACCCACCAACTGTTGATGAGTTTATCGATAAAGAGTAAAAAGAGAACGACCCCCTCTTAGGCATAATTTTACGACGCATCTAGAACTAACGGACGTTATGATTTGTTGGAGAATGGTTATTTTGTTGTAAATTATGTAAAATTGATGAACGTTGATAACAACTGTGTTACTGGATTTGGGATATTTTTTTACCCATTTGTATTCATAAATGATAAACCCGGTATTTTACCTAGGGCCCCACCAAAAAAATCAGGCCGGTCATATAGAAACATCGTGATAAAGAGAAAATTCAAGGATCATGTTACACTGGTAACTGATGATGGGTTTGTAGCCGTAATTTCAGACGATAAAAAAAAGACATTAAATTATATCAACTTGATTTTTGCCACATCAATATTACACAGCATACATTATGCCAAACAGGCAACTTCTCCTGATCTTGGACATGTTATTTTTCATAAAAATCTAAATCAAATTGAGTTTAATGCCTTAAAATTAACTGAAAGAAACTACATTGCCTTAGATAGAGATGAAGGAGGACGTTATGGTCGAATAGCTCATGCTTTTCCAAGGAATTGGATTTCTATTGAGCGAATGAATTTTGTTCTAAATCGTGCTAATAAATATAAAAAAAATACAAAATTAGTAAACCGCCTCATATTGTTGGCTGAGGGTTGGAGTCACATATACGAATTATCCCCTTCTGCAGGTTTCATGTTCTGTTGGGTTTTCATAGAAAATTTTATTGATGAATTTTGGAAAAAACATATTGCAACTCTTTCTCGTACAAAAGTTGAAACAGATGCATTAGCAGGATTTGTCTCATGGACGGCATACAATAAAATCGAAGTATTATCTCAAGTTGGAAAAATACCTGATTCTTCTAGAAAAGTTATCGATGAAATGAGAAAAAAGCGAAATTCATTTGTTCATGATTGGAAGCAGATAACTCAAAAAGATGCAGTTCGATGTTTTGGAATTGCAGCGTATATTCTTCTAAATCAATTTGAAAGAAAAAACCCATTTTCAGATTTAGAGAGAATTAATCAGATACCTGATTAAGAATAAGATTAACTTATGTAAGAATTTATCATAATGACAAAAGCAAAAGCAATCAAAATCCTACAAGAGTATTCAGACCACCTAGAACGCTCATTTATCAGATGGAATGAAAATCCCTTTGAATATACTGACCCCACTCTAAAGGACATTAATCAAACTCTGGGTAAAATACTAGAAAGAGACTATCTGTTAATCAAAGCAGTTCTAAAAGAGTTACAACCATCTACAAAAAAGAGAAAAGTAAAAAATTCTATTCCAAAAAAGAATTAACTCTCAAAATAATCTTCATCTATTTTTTTAAGACTATATGTTTCTGCAGTTTGTACACCAACATCATAGTCAATCATGTATTGTGTTAGTTGGTCTCCATTAATCAGGACAATCTTTGCATCTGGTGTCTTTACATATTCATAGGCATCTGATGAAAAATCAGATGTTGTAATGAAAATTCCTTTTTTAGATTTTTTCCCTAAGAGTGCGCCTCCGAAATCTCTTACTTGGTGTATTGGAACAGTATTCTTCCAGCGTTTTGCTTGAAAATAAATTTCATCCAAACCCAATTTGTCTTCTTTAATTACTCCATCAATTCCTCCATCCCCTGTTCTTCCTAGTACCTTGTGATCGATTCCATAACCCATCTTTCTTATCAATTCTAAAACTAGTCTTTCAAAAAACTGTGGAGAGTTATTCTCTAATCTATCCAGTAATTCTTTTTGTAAATTTGCTCTAAGTTCTTGATATCCTTCTATGATTAGATCCTCTGGTGTATATCCTGCAAAATTTTCTCCATATTGGACCATGGGCCTTTCAATTTCAGGTGACTTCTTTTTAGAGTAAAATTCAACAAAGGGCTGAAACTGCATCAAAAATTTAATATCAATTCGTTGAGGGTTTGTTTTTGCAACTTCTATGCCTTGAGAGGTAATTTTTGTATGTCCTCGTCTTGGATCTTCAAGTAGTCCTGCTTTTTTCAGATAAAATCTAGCCCATCGCATTCTATTTTGAAAGATTGTTTCATGTGAACTACTTGGTTTTAGTTGATTTCGTTCTTCTTCAGATAAATCAAAGTGCTGAATTAGTTTATTTTCAATATCTGTCATTGCATATTCTTTACCATCTTTTACAGTATTCAGTAATGGGGCCATTATGGTTTCAAAATCAGGAATATCCATGTATGAAAAATAAGGTTTGAGGATAAATCTATTTTTGCTATAATCTTAGCCTGCTTTTGGAAAATCTTATTTTCATACCTTCCTAGGATAGAATTATGGGATATGGACGCAAACCTAGACGACATTCTAATCGGGATTATCGTAAAGGACGTGCAAAGCCAAAACTAGCAGTAATTGGAGCCATAGTACTAGGAATTGGAATTTTGGTAATGTTGTATGGTTCAAGTTTTGTAGACTTTGAGAAACGTATGCTAATTGGAGTTGCTACCATTCCTACGGGAGTAATCATGTTGTTACTTAGTATGAGAAAAAAGGATCAAATCAGATTTGCAAAAGGAATGGAGAGAGCATCAGATGTATTCAAAGATGATTGCCAGTGTTGTAAATGTCAGAATTGTGGGAGAGACCACAATCATTGGGTACATGACTGAAAAAATAATTACATTTTCTAAAAATTCAAAATTAATTGATTTTTTGTATCTATTGCTCGTCGCTGTGTGCACCCTCATTAATGATACGCTGAAGATCCCTATCTAGTAATTTTTGATTTTCGTTTATGCTTCGAAGGGTTCCCGTTAAACCATCAGTTGTCCACACGTAATCTTGTTCCATTGAAAAGAACAAAGACGAATAATTCTTACAAAGATTTACTAAATTAACTCCTAGAACCGGATCATCAAAATCATTCTCAATTTTTGAAACGAATCTGGTAATGTTTTGAGCGAAAAATGTTATTGAATCCCCATTATTTTTTGAATTCCTAATAATATCGGCTTTTAGTTTTGGATTTGGATTTTTCTGATAATCTTTTATCCACATTTCCAGAGCATCGTATCTCTGTTTAATGCTAGATAGATCTTCGTAGATTAAATTTCCAAAACGTGTTTTACGTTTCTTAATACGTTGGTTTTCTTCCTGAATGAATCCTCGTACTTCTTTTATCAGATTCTGTTGGTTTTTCTCTATTGTCTTAATTTCAGCGACGGCATCTTTGGTATTAGTGATCAAAGTGTTTGTTTTATTTGCTAATTTTGTAATCTCTATTTGCTGTCTTGCAATTTTTGTGTTTTTAGAATCATCTAAAATTTTAATTGTCATTGCAATCATTACGCCTATTGCAATTTCTACTATCATTGTGCCCCAATTACTTAAATCAGTACTTTCAGAAAAATCCCAGCCGGGTTGGATTATGGGAATAATAAGAACAGATAAGGAAATCACCGCAAAGCCTGAATAAACTACCATGAAAATTTTTGAAGTGATTATTTTTTTCCCTAGCTTATCTTTTTTTGTGGGATCTTTTTCAACTGCTTCTTTACGTTCGTCTTCTACGGTTTTACGATAATTAAAAAATATTGTGATACTAACAGTTGAAATTATTGCGACTAAAAGTAGACTAATAGCTGCATATAGTTGAAACATTTGAATGTCATTTATCTTGTCTTGAACATATTCAGCACCGTTTTTTACAGATAAATTTTCTGGATCTTGTTTTAGTACGTCATTGTAAAAACCCAGAGATTTTCTATAGTACTCAATATCGTTGCTTTCATCCCCTTTATCTGAATACACTTTACCTAAATTCTTTAAAACACCTACGTTGTTTGGATCTTTTTGAAATCCTTGCAACAAATATTTTTCAGCATTTTCAAAATCTCGTTCCAATCCGTATGAAATCCCTAGTTGTGTAAAATACTTGATATCAGTATTATCTGAGACCGTGATTTTTTCTAAAAATGATCTGGCTTCTATTGGTCTGTTTTTATCATTAAGCAACTTAGCAGTAGTTAAGAAAAGATTGTCAATGTTATTGCCTTTTTTTATGAGAGCATTAGCTTCACGTAAAACCTCTTCTGGGTCATCACCTGCCATAACGCGGGCAGACAATAAATTGGAATGAGCAACAATATTATCTGGATCCAAATTATGAGCTATTGCAGACTGTATTTTTGCAGCCGCATAATCACCATGAACAAAGTGGAGTGCTGCTAGATTTCCTATCAATACAGAATCATTAGGAAAATCCAGAACAGCTTTCACCAAGCAGTCTTCTGCATCGTCTAATTGCTTTAATTCTAACAGATATGCGCATTCATTGGTTCTCTCCTCTTTGTGAAGTGGATTATCATTCAACAACTGTCTCGTATGATTTAATGCAATTTCAATTTCTTCAGACGAACCTGTCAGAATATCTGAGGTGTATTCTGAATAATCTTCAGAATACTGGGAATAAACTACTGAAAACGGAGATAACGAAAAAACGACTAGAATGAACATCACATAACATAGTATTATTTTCATATTTTTTTCAACATGTAGTTAAATTTAAACCGCTTTACTATCTTTTGGAAAAGATACGAATAATATATTGATATTATTTTCAAAAATTAATTGTATCGGTAAAGCATTACAGAAAAATATAATATTTTCACAACATCTTGTAATTCATGAATTTAGTATCTATTAAGATTTCAAATATGCTGAGTTTTGAATATCATGAAAATATTGACGAATGTGAGGAAATTAAATTCAAAGATGGTATAAACACACTAATTGCGCCAAATGGATCAGGAAAAAGTAATTTTCTTGAAATTGTGAACAAGTTTATCAATTATGGGCTAATTCAGCAAGCTAGTTATTCTGAAGCAAGTATTCAAAGCTATAAAATTAAGGGTGGACCACCCGATTTTACAAATACTATTCAACTGGAAGATCTAGAAGTTAGAATCGCAAAGAATCGATATGCAACTTCAGATGCACAAAAGATTAAGGCAACAATAGGATTAAGCAATAGCGATAAAGATAATCTTCGGTTTATTCATCAACATGCTTCAGAAATAAATTCACTTTGTGAAAAATACTGTAAAAAATTTCCTACTTTCCCAAATATTTCTGAGCAAGAGCTAATGCAGATTGATTCTATTACGGTAGAATTTGAATCATCTAATCCTCCACGCAAATTATCTATTACATCGAGACATAACGGAGCAGAACTTTTTGTTCTTTTCTATATCCAGTTCTTTAGTTTACTACAAAATCTAATTCATATTGCAAACAGAGAAGAGGCAAAAGGATGGACTCTTTTCAAAAATACATTCGCACTACTGAATAGCCAAAGAAATTACAATCAAATCGAGTCCATCTTTAAAGTTGGAGGAGATGAATCTAGTGAAATTAACAGTGCAAAATTAGCTCTTAGCAGAGCAAACCTTCTGGAGTCAGAACAGCAAGAACCATACATCTTCATGTATGTAAGAAAGAGATTAGGTTTTGCCTTTCACCACATGTTAGAAGAAATCGGCAGTAAACAATTTACTGAATCAGGAACCGATCCTATAGATGCATTCGATGATGAGTTATTTGTAAAAATCAATACGCTTTTGAAAAAGACTTTGGGAATGAGACTGCATATTAAAAAAACAAGCCCAAACAGCTTAGATTATGTTTTTTCTTATCGATATTTCGATACAGGCCAACAAGTATCAGTTCAAGAATTAAGTTCAGGTGAAAGAGGATTGATCCATTTTATTTTTAGTATTTTTGGAAATGATCTTGAAAATGGGCAAATGATATTAGATGAACCGGAAATTCACTTACACCCACAATTACAGGAAACTTGTCTTGAGATTATGTTAGAATCTGCCAAATTACAAACTATGCAATTCATCATTGCGACACATTCACCAGTGTTTGTAAATTCTAAAACTATAATGGGCGTTCAGCGATTTTATAAAAAAGATGAGAAATTTACTAAAACTATCTTACCTCAACTGACTAATGATAACCATGATCTTGTAAGGTACTTGGATTTTACACGAGCTACAAAAATTCTGTTTAATACTAAGGTGGTACTAGTGGAAGGAGATTCGGATGAATACTGTTACAAATTTTTATTTGAAAAATTTAGAGAAAGTAAATCCAATTTGAAAAAAATTGAGTTTATTCACATTATTGGGAAAAACTACTACAGTAAATGGAAGTTATTTTTTGATAGCTGGAAAATAAAATGTTATTTCATTAGAGATAATGATAATTTTGGGGGAAGCGTGGTAGATATAGAAACAAAATACACTTCTGGTATTTTTATCTTAAAACAAGGTGATTTGGAAACTTACATTGGAAATGAAAAAAACAATAAACTAGAAAATGCCATAGATTTTTGCCAAAATCGATACAACGACTGGTTAGATGATTCTGAATACGAAGATAAAAGGGAGGAAATCAAAACAATAATGGAAAAAATAATGTCGTAATTAAATAAAAATTTTCTAAATTTTCATCAAATGCAAATTCAATTATCATAATTTTTGTGAGTGGTATCTTTGAATGTTCATTTTTTATTAATTAAATTCCAAATTTGTATTCATAGTATTCTCATCAAATTCTTCACTGAGGAATAATGATGTTGAGATTCTTGTATTTTCTTCAAAGAAATTCATCATTAGTTTCAAAAGAATCAGAAATTAATCCCTCCAAAACAGTTTTACGATTTCCAAAGAATGTTCCCATATACTTTGCATATCGAATAAATGTCTCTGCGCTGAGAACGCCGTCATCTTCATTATTGATAATGTCTGTTATTGTGCCTGCAATTGCCTTTGCACGACGCGCTTCTATGGCTTTCATCTCCTCGTCAAATTTTTCATGTGTTTTTTCACTCCATGTAGTTCTTCCTCTAAATTCTTTTAGATATTTTCTGTTTAAATCGTCGGTTTCAAATGAACTATGTTGATGTATCATCCATAATGCATGTATTTTATCAATAAAATCTCCATTATGTTTGATGTATTTTCTTAATAATGCAAATTCTAGAAGATCATAAGCTAGTCTCTCTTCATTAAGTTTTAAACAACATTTGAGTCCCAATGATTCCATATCTGTAACTATTTCTATGGATTTTTCCATTGTACATTCTTCTAAATTTATGATTTCACAAATTAACTCTTCATTTCTGATGCAAGGATTCTTTGCATGTTTAATTATTAAAAATAAAATTAACTCTCTTATCTGAGATTCATCTTTTTTTTCTTTTAGCGCATTTGGTTCTTTGGAGATTCTCATCAAAATATCATTTATCTTACTGTCAATATCCAAAAGTAATTTTTCTAATTTTACTTTATTTTCTCCTCCCTCAGTGATTCCTTCTAAGATTCTTGTTCTTTGGGCATCTAATCTTCCAAGTTGCTGTAGAATCAGATCATCCCGTTTCTGTCTAGTTTCTTCTTTAATACTGTTGTACAGATATTGAATATCTGCATTAATTGTATTTGGATTAATCTTCATTGTCTCTGCAATCTTTCTTGCAGAATAACCAAACTCAAAGTGTAGTCTTGCAACTTCATTTCTTCTACCTTCTCTGTCGTTTTTTGTATACGGTCCACCTTTTTTTGCCTCTGTTAAAGACATGTTAGTAATTGGGACTTCTCAGATTTGGAAGATCTGTTGCATTCGGTATTGACTATTAGTCAGCTCAAAATCAACCCAATTTTGAAAATGACCTAGTTTGCACTAGTTAGTATCATGATTGGATTGTAAACTTGTAAAAAGTAACATCACTCCTTACAATGATTAAAATAAACTGAAACTTGTTTCATTCCCGTGAAAAAAGCATCTGAAACTTCCATGATTGAACCCTCTGAGTGGCTATCTCTAAACCAGTTTATTCATGACATAAAGCAGGTTGATTCTCAATGTATCTCAGTTTACTATCCGTACGGAAAGGGAAAAGAAACAATCTCGCTTTTACAAAAGACACACAGAAACAAATCTCTTGAAAAAATAGAGTTAGAGATTGAAAAGAGAATCATTCAGCTCAAAAGAAAACCAACTTCTGCAGGAAAATTCACAAAGACTATGTGCATATTTGGGTGGATAAAAAATGGTAAGATACTCACAAAGGAGATTGGTACTTCAAAGAGTCTCCCGTACATCTACATGGCAAGCAAAAAACCATACATCAAGCCATTTCGTGATATTCTAAAGGCAAACTATAACGTAATTCTTGTAACTCTTGATCAAAAAACAGCTAAAATACAAAAGATTCATGGAGATAAGATAATCCAAGAAGCAAGTCTTGGAATTGATTTGCGAGGAAGGCACAGAAAGGGAGGCCAGAGCCAGGGGAGATTCCAAAGGGCAAGAAAAACAAAGATTCACGTATTTTTCAAAAATGTTGCTGACAAGCTAAGAAAGATGGATTCAGACTCTGAGCTAATACTGATAGGTGGCACAGGCTCGGCAAAAGAAAATTTTCTTGGAATGATTGATTCTAGACTACAAGAAAAATGTATGATGGTAGATGATCTGTCATTTTCTACGCCACAAAAAGAGGTTCACAAAAAAATAATCTCCAAACTATACCGACACAGAAGAAAACATGTGTCAAGAATTATCTCAAAGTATGATGAATTAGTCAAAGAAGGATTAACTGCAAAGAAAAATGATGTTATTTACAAGGCACTACAAAACGGCAGAGTGGAGACGCTAATTGTTTCTGCCGACTATCACACAGATTCACAATTTAACAAAATAATGAAGATGCTAGAGCTTGCAAAGATGACATCGGCTAAAATAGAGTTTGTATCGTCTCCAAAAGTACTAGATAGGCTAAAAATCAATGATTCGGTCTTGGCAATACTGCGTTACCGCAAAAACTGATGCATAAAACTACAAACTCCCTTAGAAAATATTCAAAATGAATGAATTTTTTAAAAATTTGTTTGATGTTTAAAGAATAGGCCTTTTATTTCATTTTGACCTACTATTCCCTGATAACTTCTAGCTTAGTGGTCTCGGCATGAAGCTAAAAACTTCGACCACTAAACTTTGACGGTGCAAAAACTCCTCAAGATTCTACTGAAAACCTTTTTTTAACGTAGAACTAAATAATTCGTAATTGGTTTGCACGCCAACAAACCTAGAAGGGATTGTCATCAGGCAGTCCCTCTAGAAAGTTTTTTGCAAATTATTATAATGTAATCAAATACACATTTGAGAATGTCACAAATCAAGTGTGTGCTCTTTGATCTCGGAGGAGTTGTTCTAAACTGGAATAATTCCTGGCTAACTGATGAAATAAGCAAACAATTCAATCTCTCAAAGGAAAAATTTGAGCAAGAATTTGATAATCATTTAGGGGTTTTATCCTCTGGAAAGATGACTGAGAAAGAGTTTTGGGAAAGCATTAGCAAAAAGATTGATGCCTCAAATCTGATACGACAGGATTCTATCTTAGAACCGGTATTTAGAAAACTAGTATCAATTAATCAATCAGTATATTCCCTTTCCTCAAAGCTAAAAGATAACGGACTCTCAATTGGAATTCTATCAAATACTGAACCTGTCACTTATTCTGTGATAGAAAGCTTGGAGTCCTTTGATCACTTTGATTACAAGTTTTTGTCATACGAGATTGGCCTGGTAAAGCCAGATCCAAAAATATACGAACACGTTGTGAGTAATCTGCCATACAAAAAAGAGGAATTATTCTTCATAGATGATACAATACAAAATGTTCACTCTGCAAATGACTATGGATTAAGAACAGTTCAATTCCACAGTTATGATTCCCTAGTAAATGATTTAGAGCGACTAGATATTCTTTAAATCAAATCTGTATCTTTAGCAGTAATCGAGAGTTTATCTTTTTTCTAATTGGATTAAAATGAATCTTCCCATTCTTAATCAGGTAGCTCTCTTTGAGGTTCTCATCTTCGGGCAAAAACTCGTATTGAAAATTTCCAAGCTTAAGATCCTGTAGAATTATTCCTTTGATTGGGTGGTCTGATTCATCAAGATCAATCTTTTCTCTGTTTTGCATGATTACTCTAGGATAGTAATCTCGTTGAAACTTTTCAAGAACATATTTTTTCAAAAAGGTTTCATCATCGCGTGCCTTGAGCCACCAATTTGGAGATACATCCATGAAGAACACTAGCTCCTGCATACTCTAGTATACTTGTTATTTGCATTTAACACTGTTCAAAAAATTTATGATTCCCCGAGTCTTGCAAATCTGACATCATACTCTTTTTGCTTTACTGCATTGCTCCCAAATTCCGTCTCAGAGTCATACTTATTCCGTAATGTGGCAAAATACTCTCCTTTGATTCTCTCGACTTGCTCATTTGCTAAAGACAAGGCATCCTCTCTTGCATATTCTAGTATTTCATGCTCGTTTTTTCCTCGTATAGGAAATTTCTTACCCTCAAATGCTTTGGTTGCAAGGCGTCCAATCTCATCTGAATATTCCTGTGCAAGATCAAAATGCCCCTGTTCATGGTTTAGCAATTTTTCACTCATGCCAGAATCTCCCATAACAAACTCCCTAACCCAAGATAGTTTCTTTTGAAATTCTGGAATCACTGTAATCTTTGATACTGAAAAGAATCGTGGTCTGTCTGGATTATCTGCAGTAATGATGGGATTTACAAAAAATCTTATCGATGATAACGCATCGTGTTCATGGGCTGGATTTGGTTCTGCCACAAAGTCAGACCATCGTAGTTTTTGATCCTTTGACCAATGAATTATGGAATCATCACTCATGTTTTGCTCATCCCTTGAACAATTATGAATTTAATGGCATGTTTTACCCTAAATACCTCAAACTTTGTTCCTGATTTTAAAATAAAATTAGAAAGATAGTTAAGATGTCATTTACGCCTCTATCCCATGGGTAAGCGTAAGGTCCTAAACGAATCTGAACTAAAAGAGATGCAATTGCCTGCCGATGGTGAACTATTTGGCAGAGTAATCAAGATGATGGGCGGAGAAAACTTACTTGTAAAGTGTTCTGATGGTGTTACCAGAAGAGGAAGAATCAGAGGAAAGCTAAAACGAAGGGTTTGGATTCGAGATAATGATATTGTAATTATTGCTCCATGGGAGTTTGGAGACAAAGACCGAGGAGATATCTTGTGGCGTTATACATTACCACAGGTTGACTGGCTCAAGGCAAACAAGCACATCGAAGTCGACTTTTAACCAACACCTGTTTATTACCAATAATGAAATCATCTAATGATTTTTCATGCATTTCAGAATGCTCCCAGTGTTGCATTGAGCGAGAGTACTATCCTTCAAAAAAATTTGGTAAAATCGGTGTACTGATTCTACCAAAAGAAAAAAACAAAATTGAATCTCTAGTAAAAGAGCTTGGAATCAAAATTACAGTTTTGCCAAGAATTGGCATCTCAGATTCTAAATCAAAAGAACCAACTGAAATCTTGGCTTTTCAGCTAATGGGAAAGGATACCAACGGAAACACATGTCCATTTCTTGATACAGAGTCTGATTTGCGCTCTCCTCATGGGGGATTTACTTGCAAAATTTATGAGAACAGACCTTTGGCATGCAGGGCGTATCCGTTAATCGAATCCACTCCATTAACCATTGATTCAAAGTGCAAATTTTGTCAAGAGTGTGGACAACCTGATGGAAATCTCCAATCCGAATTGGAATCTCTAATTCAGATAAAGTCATCAATGCATACCGAGTCAGAAAAAATCTGGCGTTATGCAACTGGCATTGGAGAAGCAGATGATTCTGATTATATTGCAAATGGCTGGTTTGCAGAAGCAGTCGACTAAAACCTCATAATAGAGGACACATTGCTTGCATTATCATGGAGTATGACAAGCATTCTGAACGAGAAGAGGCAACTGAAAAAGTCCTATCTATACTTGAAGAGTGGGCAAAGATTCCAAGATTCATCTGGTTTAGAAAACTACAAAGAATCTCAGAAATTGAGAAAGGACTACTACGTAATGTCATAAATGATCTAAAAAAATCACGCGAAATAGTTGAGATTCATGGTGATAACAAACGAAAATTATTTTGTTTGAAAAAACACCTAAAAAAATGTCAGGAAGAAGAGAATCGATTCAGAGGAAAGGAAACAATAGCAAAGGATGGTTCCAAGACTAGAATTATTCTAGGTAAAACAAAGGCATCTGAGAGAACAAGAAAGCGCCTTGAAAAGCAATCAAGAAAAAGACAGGTAAAGGCACGTGCAAAAAAGAAAAATAAATCGGGTCGTGTAGCTTAGTCATTACCTTGGTTGAAATCTCTGATGCAGAAAAAGAAAAGCTAACTCCAGAAAAAGGATTCAATCTAGTTGGCATTGATTACTTTGAGGTTCCAGGAAACCAATTGTACCTGGTCCAGCATTTTGATGTGTATCAGGATGCACTAGCTGCAAAAAAAGACCGTACTCAGAGTGATGATTATTTTATACTATACAAGGGACCTGGCAACCAATTTTTATGCAGATAAAATTTTCTAAAAAAATGATAATTTAGTGGCTATGTCCACAGCCACATGAATCATGTCCATGGGATTCTTGTTTTTCATTTCCTGCACATTTGGCACACTTGTTAGAACCAGTGGGTGAGAAAAATCCAACTCCACAAGAAATGCATTTCATACTTGACATGTGAGTACTTTTTTGGGCCCGTATATAACCACTTGTCAAAAGCATGTCAAAACAAGACCAGATGCCCTCACCAAAGCAAACAATTCGTGTGTTCATTTATCACACACATCTGTATTATTCATATTGTACCGGATAGGAATCATGGGAGATAGATTACCAAAATTAGATTCTCATATCATAGATTACTTTCTGTATGTGGCAGAGAAGATGGAGAATCAATTAGATGATGAATCATACGCATCTGTAAAGCGACTATTTGATAAGGATGTATTCATGTATGAGAAATTTTTAAAAAATTCTCCTAATACAGAATCTTAATTCTCAAAAACCCGATCCTTACTATTTATTATTTAGTTGTAATTATCTGAATTAAATCGGGAGGGATAAAAATAGAAACTTTGAGCCAGTATGAAAAACTGTATTTTATTGAAAAGCTCATCGAGTCTGGTGATGGGGATACCGGCAGGTTAAACTTTATCAAAGAATCTCTTGAAAAAAATCAACCACTCTTCAAATCCGACCAAAAGTATCTTGATCATAAACTATCAAAATTTGATTTACAAGAAGAAATTCATGTAAAAAAAGACACATCATTACTTGATGATATCTCAAATTTGATTTCATTAGGATATGGAGACCCTGGGAGATTACATCACATTTATGCCACACTAGAATCTGGCAAAGAACTATTCAACTCTGATAAGGCATACTTGAAAAACAAACTAGAATCACTAAAAAATGAAACAAGCGCATCTTCTGAAGAAACCTATGAGAGCAGTACCCGACAAGAAAGTGATGTGACACTAGAACTAAAACAAAAGCTTGCTGATGCCAATGCCAAAATTTTACAGTTAGAGACTATAATTCAAGAAAAAAAATCAGAGATGCAAAAGCCTGCACCACAAATTCAGGAAAGTAAACCTACAAAATTACGAGGCTCCATGCCAAAAGGATGGACTCCAAATCAAGAAGTACTAGAAAAGCCAGATGATGGAGGAATTTATGAAAAGATCAAAACTGAAGAAGATAAACTAGCTGAACAAAAGCGAATCAAGGAATTAATCGAATCTCAACAATCCAAACTAACACAAATTATCTTGAATCGTGAGGAATATGAAAAACAAGTTCAAATTGAGCGTGAAAGATTAGAGAAAAAAATTAAACTTGAACGAGAAATGGTTGAAAACCAAACTAGGCTGGCAGAACAAATCAAATCAAAGCAAAATGATCTAAAAATAGCCAAAGAAGAGAGAAATCTTCTTGAGGAAGAACTCAAAAAGGAAGAAGCCGCATTAGAATCACAAGTAAGGCAACAACAATCAGAGTTGGAAAATATTCGCAAGAAATTCCACCAAATATCAAAGCAGACAGAAGAAAAGAGAAAAATGATTGAAATTGAACTACAAAAAGAAAAAGAAAAACTATCTGAGCAAAATGAAATAATCAAAGCAGTAAATGACCAAAGCGAAGTACTAGAGCAGGTAAAAACTCAGAGACAAAGCATTGAAAAACAAATTGAAGAAGAAAAAAGAAGTCTTTTAGCACAGCATCCTACCTCTGAAAAACTTGCAAAAGAAAAGATTACCTTAAAGGACATACAATCAGAAAAAACAAAGATTCAGAATCAAATAAAGAAAGAAGAAAAAGAGCTTATTCGTATACGTAAACAAAAATCAAAATTAGAAGAGCAGATTAAGGCAAGATTAGAAAAACTAGAAAAAGACAAAATAAAAGAAAATGAAAAATTATCACAGGTACTACTTGATCAAAAAAATATTATCAAAGAGATAGAGTCTGAACAAGAAAAACTAACTCATCAAGCAATTACTGCAAGAGAACTTGCAGCAAAGCAAGCCGAGATAGAAAAGACTCGTCTTGAGCGAAACAAGATTGAAAAAGAGATCAGAAAGACAAAATCTGAGTTAGCAACAATTAGACGTCAAAGCAAAAAGTTAGACAAAGATATCAACAAGAAAAAGAAGACGACTGTAAAATCAACCCCTAAAACTAGGCGCCAAAGAAAACAAAAGACCGCCTAATCTGCTAGCTTAAGGATTATCTCTTCACCGTTTCCTATTTTGACTGTGCTTGATTGCACATTTGGAATCTGTTGTATTCTCTGGGAGATTACACTCATCTCTGACCTATATTTTTCAGGATACATCATGTTGTCTATTGCGATAATTCCACCTATTCTAGTCATCTTTAATGCAATCTCAAAGTATTTCATGGTGTTTTCCTTGTCTGCATCTAAAAAAACAAAGTCAAATTGCTTATTCTCTGATAAAAACCCATTTAGAATGTTCAGTGCAATTCCGTGTCTGATATCAATAAAATCTTCAACACCTGCTTCTTGAAAATTCTTTTTTGCTCGTAGAATCTTGTTTTGATTCTTTTCTATAGTGATTATCTTTCCAGAGTTTTCTTTTATTGCATCACAAAACCAGAGAGTAGAGTATCCTGTGGATAATCCGATCTCAAGTATGTTTTTTGCTTTTATTGCTTTTAAGATGATATTGAAAAATTCTCCTGTATCTTGAGTGATTGCAAGCATCCTGTCTTCTGGTGGAACATCCACTTCTCGCATCCTTTCTTTTTGAGCTTCTTGTGTTAATCTTGAGATGACATTTTTAATCAAAGAATCCATGAATTATTTTTAATTACTGAATTGTTGCGTTTAGATGTTTTGTTAACCTAGAAATATTTTTAATGAGTTATATTGACCTGCCTGATTTTTGTGATTTGTGACATATTACACTCAAACAAATATGATGGACATGGTTGAGGACATAATCGACCTCGACTCTAAAATGAGATTTGCAGCAGTAATTGATTCCAAAGGTAAAATTCTTGAGGCAATAATGAAAAGTGGAAAACTTTCCTTAAAATCTCAAAAAGAAGAAGAGAATTTCTGTGCTCAAGTTGCAGCACGAAAAAAGATGAGGGAAAAATTTGATAAAAGTTTAGGAAAGGTCCGTTATGTACATGTGGAAAGAGAAAAGGTAACTCAAATGGTAGTTTATACAAAAAAATATTCTGTATATTTTACCATGGAGCCTGAGATGTCTATTTCAGATAAAATCAGAATTGTTACAAAAATAAAAAAGATGACATCTGCATTATAGATTGAATTTAGACTGTTTGTTGTGCACATACTAGACTATCAATACTCAAGATACCATCAATCTTTGTGGACGAGTCAATCATCGTAATATTCTTGGGAACAATTGTGGGAATTGCTGCCATTTTACCACTAGTGATTAATTTTATTTGAGATGCATCACAATCATATAGTCTGAATAAATTGTGATTTTATGGGCTCAAAACCTGTTAAAATTTTGATTGATGAGATGGATGATGGTTGGGATGAGAAACTAAAACAACTTGGTTATGATGCATATAGTGTCAAAAAACTTCGTGCAGAAGGCATGAAATTAAGAACCGATTATTCTGTGATTAACTATGCAAAAGAAAACAACATGTTGCTAATTACACGTGATACAGAAAGCGGGCAGGCATGTGAAGAAAATGATCTTCCCTATATTCTGCTTGATAATGAAGAGATCTTCCGAATTGTAGTGGAAAAATTAACCAAATTATGAGGATTTTTATCTTATTGTTACATTGATGAATTATGTCAAGCTGTGATAGACGTACCCGGGCATATAAGAACGGAAAAACATTTGACCAATGCAAGGAGATTGCTGAGAAAAAAAATACAGAGTTTCAACAAGTAATCTCTGCAAACGGCAAAATACTATGGACTGAAATTCTTGAAAACGTAGATCATGATGAGCTTGTTTACAAACTCACTTTAAAGTATCTAAGACGTGACGGTTTTGATATTGGAAATCACAAAATTCCTGAAGTAAAACCATTTACTTAAAATCTACCACACAACTTCCATCCGAATTCATCATTCTTCTAGCTAGTATGAATGGAGTTATCAATAATACAGGAATTGATATTGCAATGAAGACTGTCTGAAGCTGTGTTAAAGCAATGGTGAGTGCAATTCCGCTTGCAGTTCCAACAAAAATCGACAGCAAAGAACCAACGCATGTAGGACACGCAATGAATAATCCAGTTGCAGCACCTACTGTGCTCATTCCTCTCTTTTTCTTTGATAGCCTGATTGCATTGACTGCAATTGCCATGTTTAGTGCTACTAAATATGAGACAATTATTTGCAAAAGTAGGTTGATTGGTATTATCTGCAATCCTACATGATCTGTTATGTACACCACAATCTTTGGCATGTATCCTGGCGCATCACAACATGGAATAATGTTAGCCGATGGCACATTTACCCCATAATGATATGAGAAACTAATTTGTTCATCATACACCAAAGTCCCTGATGTTAATGAGAAGAAAATTCCATATGAGATGAATGTTATAATGAATATTTTTTGAGATTTTTTTGTAAATGAAATGGCAGCTAGCGTATGAAATATACCTGATCTTCCAACGAGTGCCTTTTTCTTTTGATAATTATACAATCCATAGGCTATCGAACCTAATGCCAGGGAAAATATGACATAAAATCCATATGATAATCTAATGTAAGAGTCAATGGCGTCAGGAGTCACCATTTCTGGGTCTTGAAATCTACCATAAACCACAAACGAGGCTATGACTGCAATTATTCCAACAATCAAAAACGGTCTGCTATTTTTTGTCGTTGCCTGCTCTGACATGATTTAGAATTTTTATGATTAGATTAAATTGTATCTTTACTTTGCCATTTGCGGCCTGAATATGTAGATAATTGCAATTATTTCCAGTCTTCCAAATATCATTAGAAATGCCATTGCCATTTTTGTTGATGGTTCCAAGTCAATTGTAATTACATCGGCCGATAATCCGCCTGTGGTGATAATTCCTGTTGCTTCAAAAAATGAATTCTCCAAGCTTGCCCCTGTCTCACCTGAAAGATATGCTCCTGCAATTCCTGCAAGCAGTGGAAACATTATCAGCATAATGATAATTGTTTTTGTTTCATTTTTTTCGCTTTGAGTTAATTCTTGTGTTCTTGATTTTCTTTTGGAAAGATATTGTTTCATGTGGATAAATCTGAAAATTTTGATTCCACCTGCAGTTGAAAATCCACAACCCCCAATGAACATTAGTATGATTAGAATGGTATGAGAAACGCTGTTAAGTGCCTCTAAACTTGTAATCTGCAATCCTGCAGTTGTGCTTGCTGAAATAGTATAGAATATTGAATCCAGAGGATCCAATCCGCTAGTGGATACAAATAAGACTATTGCGCCACCTAAGACGGCAAAGTATGTTATGACTTCTTTTCCAAGTTTTGGTGCCAAAAATCGTTTCCTGACAAATGCATAGTGGAAAGTAAATGGTAAGGCCCCAAGTATCATTGCTGCAAATAATACGATATATTCTTGCCAAAGCAAGTCTACCAAGATTGTAGAGCTTGGTAGGAATCCTCCTGTAGCAAGAGTGCTCATAGCTAGTGAAAAATTATCAATAAGATTTCTCTCGCCAAAAAAGTATAGCAACAGTGCCACAATTACAATATACAAAGTAAAGATGACTGTAATTGTACCAAATAATTCTCTCATATGCAGTGTTCTTCCAGAAATGAATCCCCTCATTGCTTGCAATTTACTTTCTGGGTAGAATGCAGTAATTACTAGGTAAATGAAACTCATTCCTCCTACAAGCTGTGTAAAGCTTCTGTAAAAGGTAAAACTTTGAGGAAGCTCTTCTGGCTTATCAAATAATGAAATCCCGCCAGTACTGAATCCAGCAGCACTTGAGAAAAATCCATTTGCAAAAGTCTCTACTGGAGTCAGATTTTCATACTGTAGGACGTAAAAGTATGGAATTGTTCCAAACAATGTTAGGATAAACAGGCTTGAGAACACAAGAATTGATGCCTGCTGAAGGTTCAGCGATGCCTTTTCCCCATACGAGTTTAGGAAAAAACCTGTCACTAATAGCAAAACTGTCGTAATGAAAATTCCTGTTGCAGTAACTGTATCGTTTAGAATAGTAGCTAAAATTGCAGGTACCAGTAATAGCACTCCAGAAAATTGTAATACAAAACCTAGGTTTCCTAGTATTGCCTTGACAGGTGGGCTAAGAAGTCTTGGCTGAGTTGCAGTTGCATCTCGTATGACATTTGCAATTGTGACTTGAAAGATCATGCCTACTACGAAATTATTTTTATCCAGGGCGGGGAGCTTTCTGATCTTATGATCCCTCATTATGTGTAATGCTTCTTGCAGTGTTGCAGATTCCTGAATGGTAATTAGCGGAGTCGTCATAATGTCCTTTAACCTTGTAGTCTCTGCATTGATCTTTGCATCAGATACTTTACTGATGATGTCTTCATCAGTTACAATTCCAATTGGTTCATTTGCTTCATTTGTAACTATGATGTCATCTGTTTCTTTATGTTGAAGCATCCTTGCTGCTTCTCGTGTAGGAGTATTTTGATCTAGCATCAACACATCTAGAGACATATAATCTGAGACTGGTTTTGTTAGAACGTAAGATACTGAACGTTCTGGTGCGGTTGACATTATTACAGCTCCTTTATCCCTAATATTTTAAGTAAGAACTGTCAAGTTTTATTGTTTATAAAAGAAATTTGTTCAAGTTGAAGCAAGTTCGATGACCCATCTTTATATGCATTAAATAATAATAAAATTTGTAGGCATGGAAATAAATCAACAACAAGAACCTGATTATGAATCAGTAAAGATCGATTATGTTGGATTTGTAGATCCTTATGCAGTTGAAGGAATGCTTGTTCTAAAATCTGATGATGGAAAAGAATTCCATATGCGGGCTTTTTCTGGCGAGGTTGCAAGACACATTGCAAGCTTTACTGAAGAGTCTCGTGATTCTGTTCCGACCATTTACAAAATGCTTGAAGAGATATGTGAAGAAAATGAATTGGTACTTGTAAAGGTAAAGATCTATGATAGTGGGGAAGTCTTACGTGCGAATCTGTATTTTACTGGAAAGAAAGATGTAGTGTTGAGAAATTATCGTGCCTCTGATGCTATGGCTTTGGCAGTATTTTACAACATACCAATCTTAGTTAGAAAAAATCTCTTAAAAGAAAAATTAGAAGCTTAGGTTACTATTTCTTCTAGTCTATCTTCTTCTTGAGCCCTCTTAATCTCCATGGCAATACGTCTTCCAATACCAAATGTCGTCCCATACTGATATTTTGTATAGGGACTAGTTGTTGCTACTATGGGATTTCCTGGAACTCTCAATGAAACATCATAGACTATGATCTCCAAATCCTTTGTAATTACGCTTTGAAGTGAGAATGGGCCAATTATTCCTGGTGGATACTCTTTTGCAACCGCCTTGACAAATTTGTCACCCATTGAGATTACCTTTTCAAGTAATGATTCTCTAATGCTTGCAGGAGTATGTCCAACTTCGATGTTTTGAATGTCAATGTTCATGTCTAGTTGTTGTTTTGCTGGCAATGCGTTATAATCATGAATGTTAGTCTGCAATCTTCTCTCTATTCCAATAAAGTCTACATGCTCCGAGATTGGTGTATGAAAATAATTAAAATTAAGATATGTTCCAATTGCTAATTCCTCAATACTAGAGTTTTCCAAATCCTTACGTGAAATAATTCCTTGTTTGATTCTCTCTTCTGATTTTTTCTTGTAATCTGAATATGATGAGACAGTAAAGAATGCTCTTTCAAGTTTTCTTGATTTTTCTTGAACTTTGACAATACTTGGCTTGTTAATGTCCTTTGGGTTTTTGAATAATTTAGGAAATTTTATTCTGGCTTTTTGAAGCAAATAGTATTGATTACGTTTGTGTGAGCGTTCTTCTGCCTGAAATAATGATCTATTTCCAAAGATTGGTACTTTGAATGAATTCTCAATTGTCTTGTATCCAAGATATGCTGTAAGGGATCTATGTGGGACAATTATTGTGTTGGTATCTCTTAACATTTTTTGGGTCTTGGCAGATGCCATGTCCTTGAACTTGTTTAATACTACAATTTCATCTGCGATTCTTCCAAATCTTTGATATGGTACTTCTCTTCCTTTTTGGCATAATACCACTGTGTTGAACTCTTCATCTTTTGCTCCATCCATTACTTCTAGTGCTGAATGGCTTCCAAGTACTCCAATTCTTACATCTCCATAATTATCAATAATTTTTTTAATGTCTGACTTTTTTATCACAAAATAATTATTTTAAAGGAGGTAATATAGCTATTTTCAAAATGTTAGGGAAACTCTTCCCAAAATTTTTCTTTTCTAGGACCAAATAATGAATGATCAATCTCATCTAGAATGGATTCCAATTCATCCAACTCTTCATATGACTCGATACCATTTTTTGATAAAGGAAGATCGTTTTCCTGTTTTGAAAGCTCAACTCCATACATCTTTGCAGTAATCCAATCGACTTCCAATACTGCATAGTCTAACTCCATACTATGGATTCTTGTTTTCTTTATTGTGATCGAGTATGTATGTAAAGATCAAACATAGTTTAGAGCATTCAAGATTTATTCATTGGATGGTTTTAGTACCTTTATGCTTTACAGCTTTGAATTATTCTTAGCAGGGATAATTTTATTTTCTGCAATGTTTGCTGGTGGTATCAGTCTTTGGATTAAACGAAGAAGAGAACAAGAAAAGAACAATTTTTCTGAAAGTGATGATAAAATTCGTCCTGAATAGTGCCAAGTCTGAATTCATCCCCAATAGATAAAATACTCTAACATCGCTGATATTTTCATGAAACTAATAATTGGCATGACTGGAAGCACCGGAGTCATCTATGGTATCAGAATGCTTGAAGTGCTGAAAAAATTATCAGTTGAAACTCACCTTGTCATGAGTGAATGGGCTGCAAAATGCATACCAATGGAAACTGAACATACTCCAGATTATGTAAAGTCACTTGCAACAACAGTATCTGATGAAAAAAACATGGCAGCAAGCGTATCTAGTGGAACACACAAAGTTAATGGAATGATTGTTGCCCCCTGTAGTATGAAGACATTATCAAGCATTGCAAACGGTTATGATGAAACATTGGTTGCACGAGCTGCTGGTGTCACAATTAAAGAATCTAGAAAATTAGTATTAATGGTACGAGAAACTCCACTGTCTGCTATTCATTTAGAGAACATGCTTAAATTATCTAGATTGGGAGTTGTTATTCTACCTCCAGTAACAGAATTTTATACAAAACCAAAATCAATAGATGACATTGTAAATCATGGTGTTGGAAAATGTCTTGATCAATTTGATATTGAACATGATTTGTACAAACGTTGGGGAAGTTAATTTAATTAAATTATTTTAGGAAAGTATCTTGCCAAAAATCACTTTTGAAAAAATTATCAAAGCTGAAAGAAACAAAGTATTTGATATTGTCTCAAATTATGAAGAATTTCAAAAGACTTTGCCCCAGTATTTTCCTTCAATTCGTGTCCGGTCTGTAAGAGATAATGTGGCCGTAGTTGAGGAACATCTATCCATTGCAGGTAGAGAACTCGTAATGATGACAAAGCACGTGATAAAATATCCAGAGTTACATGAGGTCTTTGTAATTGGGGGTGATGCCAAAGGAAGTCACATAGTTGAAAGGTTCGATTCTGTCCCTGAAGGAACAAAAATTACAGTAACTGCAAACATAAAACTGAGTGGTGCACTGAAAATTGCTGGATTATTTGCTAAAGGAAAAATCAAAAATGGTTTTGTTACAATAATGGATGAATTTGCAAAAATTGCTGAGAATTAATTTTTAGAATCTTGTTTATCTTTGAAATCTTTTAATTCCTTCTCGCCTTCGATTTTGCCTTTTTCATATTCGCCTTTTGCTTTACCAAAGGTCTTTGCGAGTTCAGGAATCTTCTTTGCACCAAATATGAAGACTACAGCAATGATAATAATGAATATCCATTCTTGACCTGCAATAAAATTGGCTAAACTGAGTCCTAGCATGCTCTATTCCAAATAACTGTAGTTGAGATTTAAATGTTCATTATTCTACATGAGTGAATTCATTTCAGATGTGGTTATTTTGTGATCTGAGTCTTTTCTTTTCTCGTCTTTCAATTAGTACCATGCCTGCAAGATAGAGTCCTATCATAGGTCCTGCAATAAACCACATTGTAACTCCGCTACCATCTGGAGTTATGGCTGCACCAAAAATAACTATTGCAACTATGGCATATCGTATGTTATTTCGCCAAAATTTTGCATCAGTTATTCCTGATGCTGATACCGCATACATGATTAGTGGAAGTTGAAAGGATATACCAAATGCTAATAGAAACTGTAAAACAAATGTAACAAAATCCATTACGTTGAGAAACGTTACTAATCCTGCAGAATCACCGTACTTGTACAAAAAATCAAGGATGTAAGGAATTACAAAAAGATATGAGAACAAACACCCTGCGATGAATAATGCTAGAGCTGGAACAAAAATTGAACGGCTAATGTGAATTTCATTTTCCTTTAGTGCAGGTTTTAGAAAACCAACTGCTTCTTTGATTATAACTGGCATGCTAACAACAATTCCAACTAGAGCTGCAATGTATACTTGAGCAAAAAAGGCTTGACCTGGTGCTGTTTGAATTAATTGAACGCCTTCGGGAACCAAATTAATTTTCATATAGTTTGTTAGCTGTGCTGCAATGTTGTTTAACGGCTCAGGTGTAGGATAAAAAAACTCAATTCCTTCAAAACTAAATGGTTCTGCATGAAATGTTATCATAAAAGCACTAATTGCAACAATAACAATAACAATTCGTAAAATGCGTTTTCTTAATTCTTCTAGATGTTTACTTAGTTCTTGAAATTCTGACATCTGAGATCTTTCATTACACAGACTATAATTTATCTACTTGCCAGGAATTGGGAGTAATTTTGCATCAGGCAGTCCGCCCTCTTTTTGTTCTTCGGGAGTAATGTCTTGAAACTCCAACGTAATAGTGGCTTTGGTCTTAAATTTACTCTCCATCTCTTTTGCTAAAGAGGCAATATCCTTTGGAGCATAGATTTCCTTTGATTCTTTTAGGATTATTCTTTCTCCCTTTTCAACCTCTTTTCCTCCAAATTTTCCTTTTAGAAAACTGGTAATTGATGGAAGCTCCTTTCTGTCGATGTTGTTGTAATAATATGAAATCCCCTTGATTGGTGTGTAGTCATATGGGGTTCCGTTTCTATACATGAACACTCCAATAAAATTTGCATTCTCTTCTGGTTCACGAACACATTTCATATCCCAATTTAGCAACTTATCTTGGTTATAGCTAAATTTCTCTACTTCATCTGGAGTTAATTTCCAATATCTTGCTCTGCCCATTTAATTTTTTTAAATCTGACCGAATATAAATTCCAACCCTAGTGCTAATCACAAAATTGGGGTGTTAATCCCTTTTATTTGATTAAGAAGATCATAAATTATGGGAATTCGAGCTACAATAGTTATAGATGAATCAAACATGGAAAAATTGCGTAATTTGCAATCAAAGATGATTCGAACATCTACAAAATCAATCAGTTTTTCAAATGTTGTAAATCAAGTGATAGAAGAAGGCTTGAAGCGTTTCAAACCCTAAGTTTTCATATTTAGTACAATAATCGGGGAACAGTTTATCTCTGAGCTAGTATTTTGTAAGATATGGCACAAACTGGAAACCAACCAACTGATTGGGAAAAACTTTGGAAACAATACACTCAATCATTAGATAACTGGAAACAAATGTTTGATTCATTTCAAAAAGCCAATTCTGAGATGCAAAAAAACTTTAACCAGGTTATGGAAAAGGCATTCTCTGAATCTTCCCCAGATACTGTTAAACAATTTGGAGAAAATTGGCAAAAAGCACTAAATCAAGCTGGAGTTGACGCATTCAAACAATTTGGAGAAAGTTTTCAAAAATCTATGACAGAAGCTAATGTTGAAGCCTGGAAACAATTTGCAGAAAACTGGCAAAAAAACTATAGCGAATCTGGAATGGATCAGATGAAAGCATATGGCGAAATGATGAAAAAATTCGCTGAAACTTGGGATTTTATGTGGCCACAAAAAACCAAAAAATAACCAAGGCTACATTCTCAATTTTATTAATTTAAGATAAACATATTATCTTTTGATAATCATGAAATTTTATGGCAGAATATATTGTTCATGTAATAATTGAAAACAAACCTGGAATCAGTGATCCTGAAGGGGATACCATCCTAAATGACCTGATATTAAAAGGAAGTTTTTCAAATGTAACAAAGGTGCGTTCTGCACAGATGCTAAAGTTTACCATAAAGGCAAAGGACAAAAATACTGCAAAGTCTCAGGTTCAAAAAATTTGTGATGACCTTAGAATTTACAATCCAATGGTCAGCAAAATCTCTTTGAATATAGAATCATAGGTACTATCATTTTCAGGATGCGATCATAACAATCATCCTAAATCAAATTTTTCTGGATTGAGATTAAATAACCAAAGAATCTACTCCAATATGTGAAGGTCGGAGTCATAGTCTTCCCTGGAAGTAATTGTGATCGAGACATGTTTCATGTCTTAACTGATGTCTTCAATCTAAAGGCACAGTACTTTTGGCATGAAAAAGGATTGCCCAAAGATCTTGATGCCATAGTTCTACCTGGTGGATTCTCATATGGTGATAGATTACGTGCGGGAGTAATTGCAGCTCATAGTCCAGTCATCAAAGATGTAAAAAAGATGGCTGAAAAAGGAACTCCTGTTTTGGGTGTTTGTAATGGATTTCAAGTTCTAGTTGAATCTGGATTGCTACCTGGTGTTCTCTTGAAAAACAATTCGCTAAATTTTATGTGTCAATGGACAAATCTTATTGTTGAGAATAACACTACGCCATTTACAAACAAGCTAAAACTTCATCAAAAGATTCCAATCCCAATTGCAAATGGAGAGGGACGATACTATGTTGATGAATCAACATTAAAACAATTAAAGAAAAAAAATCAAATTGTATTTAGATATGAGGAGACCGTTAATGGCTCCCTTGATAAGATTGCCGGAGTTTGCAATGAAGATGGAAATGTTGTTGGAATGATGCCTCATCCTGAGCGGGCAACAGAACCTGAAATTAATCCAATTGATCACAAGCCTTCCTCATTGATCTTTGAATCCCTAATTCAGAAAATTGGTGTTAAAAATTGAGCCTAGAAGAGCAAGAATTAGCTCATTTGAAATACAAAATCAAAAGAAATCCCACTCCAACTGAAATTCAAATAGTTGCAGCTGAATGGTCTGAGCATTGTTCCTACAAATCCTCAAAGAAACATCTCAAAATGCTTCCCATGACAGGGCCTCTTGTAATCTCTGAAAAAGGATATGATTCTGGGGTTTTAGATGTGGGTGATGGATATGTGGTGACAGTTCACATTGAGAGTCATAATCATCCTTCTGCAGTTGAGCCATATGGCGGTGCAGCAACCGGCGTTGGTGGCGTAATACGTGATATTCTCTCTGCAGGAACAAGACCGATAGCAATTTTTGATGGATTACGATTTGGAAACATCCAAAAAGATCAGCAAGCTAGATGGCTTTTCAAAAACGCAGTGTCTGGAATTGCAGATTATGGAAATTGTTTGGGAATTCCAACTATTGGTGGAGAAGTTGAATTTGATGACTGTTATGAAAACTATGCACTTGTCGATGTTGCAGCAATTGGATTTGGAAAAAAAGAACGATTAATCAAAAATCATGCAAACGTTGGTGATGTAGTTGTACTGCTTGGTGGTTCCACTGGTCGTGATGGAATAGGCGGCTCTCAGTTTGCATCTGATTCATTAGAAACTGAAGATCGTTCTGCAGTTCAAATTCCTGATCCTTTTATTGAAAAATTAATCATTGAAGCAATCTTAGAAGCACGTGATGCAAAACTAATTCATGCCATGAAAGATCTTGGCGGTGGTGGATTATCCTGTGCAATTTCTGAAACAGCTGATACACTTTCAATTGGAATTGAATTGGATGTAAATACCATACACACACGGGAACCTGGAATGCATCCAAATGAAATTATGACTTCAGAATCTCAGGAAAGAATGCTAATAATAACATCAAAATCAAAATTAAAAAAACTACAAGACATTTGCAAAAAGTTTTCCATAAAGTGCTCAATGATTGGTGTTGTCAAATCAAATAAAATGATGCACGTAAAAAAAGGAAAAAAGACATTTGCAAATTTACCTACTGCAATTGTGGCAAATGCACCATTATTAGACAGATCTTCAAAAAAACCACGTTATCTTGAAAAAATAAAAAGCGATGAGAAGATCAAAACTCCTTCTAACCTTTCTTCAGTATTGCTAAAATTAATTGGATGCCCAAACATTGCATCAAGACATTGGGTCTATGGTCAGTATGATCATGAAGTAGGAATACGAACTGTTACTAAACCTGGTCGTGACGCATCTGTTCTCAGACTGGATAATGGAAAATTCCTTTCCGCAAAAATCGATGGTAATCCAAAACATTGTTACCTTGACCCAAGAGAGGGTGCAATTGGATGCTTTGAGGAAGCATGCAGAAACGTTGTCTGTACTGGGGCAACTCCAATAGGGATGGTTGATCACTTGCAATTTGGAAATCCTGAAGACCCAGAAATATTTTGGACATTTTTAGAATCTCTTAAAGGATTAACAGACTTTGCAAAAGAATTCAAAATACCTTGTGTTGGCGGAAAGGTTAGCTTTTACAATGAGACTCCAAAAGGACCAATCAAACCCACTCCATTAATTGGTGTTCTTGGGTTAATTGAGAAAAAAAATCCTCAACAAGAAAAGATCTCTGAAAATGATGTTTTGATAATTATCGGTAATACAAAAAATGAGTTGGGCGGTTCTGAGTATTATGAGTACGTTCACAACTTTATTGGCGGAAAATGTCCAGCAGTTGACTTCCAATCCTCAAAACAAAATATGCAGTTTGTACTAGATGCAATTAAGAAAAATCTAGTCAAGCATGCTCATGATTGTTCTAAGGGTGGTTTGGCAATTGCGATCTCTGAACTATGTATCTGGAATGACATCGGGTGTAATGTATCAATTAACGAAATACCCTCTGAAAAAATGGCTGATGATAGAATTCTTTTCTCAGAGTCGCACTCTAGGTATCTACTTGTTTTAGACCAAAAAAATCTAAAAGAGATTGAAAATCTTCTCAAAAAATCAAAGATTCCATTTGGAATTATTGGTAAATTCAAGGGCGATCAGATAGTCTTTGAAAAAAATAAGAGCGCTATCAACCTAAGAGTTGATAAGGCACAAAAAACTTGGATGAATTCATTGAGGGAGATAATTTTACATGCCTAAAGTAAAAGAAAACTGCGGAGTAATTGGAATATTCAGTTTAGAAGGTGTAAATGTAATCCCAATGGCAATTGATGCACTACGGGCATTACAGCATAGAGGACAAGAAGCCTGGGGCATTGCAATTCCAAATAAAACGCCACTCAAAAAATTAGGATTGGTATCAAACTCCTCCTCTGACTTTAAAAAAATTGCAGAAGAATATTCATCACCTTGTGTGATTGGCCATGTACGTTACTCTACAATTGGAAGAAGTAACTTGGATAATGCCCAGCCTCTAAAGGTAAAGGATCTCTGTGTTGCACATAATGGAACCATCGCAAATGTTCAAGAATTATCAAACATGGTTGGTGGCTGTTCTTTTACTCCTCAAAATGCAAGTGATACGCTTGTTGCTGCACAACGCCTAGTCTCATTAATCTCAGAAAAAGGAAAGATTGGTCCTGCCTTATCGATATTAAAAAATGAAATGATTGGCTCGTATTGTTTTACTTTTCTATCCGATGATCATTCAGTTTATGCAGCAAGAGATCCAAAGGGATTTCGACCAATGGTATTAGGCCATAAAGAAGACAGCAATACATACATTGTAGCATCTGAATCTTCAGCACTATCTGCAATTGGTGCAAGACTTGAGCGTGATGTTAAGCCTGGTGAATTAATCAAGCTTAGCAAAGATGGTATTGAAAATGAAATGTTTTCTAATGATAATAAAAGGGCTCACTGTTCTTTTGAATTTACATATTTCGCACATCCATCAAGCAACATGGAAGGCGCAAACATCTACGTTGCAAGAAAAAATATTGGTAAATTCCTTGCAAAAAAATTCCCTATAAAAGATGCAGACTTGGTCATTCCAGTTCCAGATTCTGCAAGGCCTGCTGCATTGGGCTTTGCACAAGAATTGGGAGTGCCTTTTGATGAAGGACTCTTAAAAGATCGTTACAGCAAAAAAGGTCCACTACGAAGTTTCATCGAACCTCACCAAAGCGACAGAATAGAAATTAATCGCTGGATTATTCCAATTCGTGAAATAATTGAGGGCAAACATGTTGTTGTAGTTGATGATAGTTTAGTTCGTGGTACTAGCTCAAAAGCCATTATCAAAGCATTAAGACGTGCAGGAGCTAAGAAAATAAGCATGGTGATTACGTATCCTCCAATTCGTTTCCCATGTTATGCAGGAATTGACTTTCCATCTAGAGATGAGCTTGCAACATTTGTTGAGGGAGAAAATGTCTCTGAAGAAAAAATCATTGAAAAAGTTCGTTCTGATATTGGTGCAGACTTTCTTGGGTACAATGATGCAGAAAACCTTGCAGAAGCAGTAGGTATTGAAAAGGATTCAATGTGTTTTACTTGTTCAACTGGTAATTATGACTCACTAGGTATACAACCAGAATTTAAAACTAGAATTGAGATGAAAGGTGAATAAAATGGAGACCGCATATGTTCTAGTAAAAAGTTCAATGGCTCATGAGATGGAAGTTATGAATGCAATTTTACGCATTGATGCTGTAAAAGAAGCACAAGGAACATTTGGAGTTTACGATATCTTTGTAAAGATTCAGGCCAACTCTTCAAAAGAGATTGAAGATGTTATAACAAAACAAATTCGTAGAATCCCAAATGTACTGTCTACTACAACCCTTTCTGTCATTCCTGAGCAAGGCGGAAAATAATATTCTAGTTTGAATCCATTATTCCAACTCAGTACAAGAAATTATGATAAAGAATTAGAACTTGTTAGAAAAGCAATGCAAGAACTAGAAACAACTTGTAATGTAAAAAATGGTTTTGAAATCTTTCCTCCTTCAAACATGGCAGGTTGGACATTTTTTAATTTGCAATTATCTCCTGAATTATTATCTGTCATAGAAACATCTGGGATGATGGAAGGTGCTTTAGGGTTTAGAATTGGTGAACAAGTTAAAAATTTTGTAGGACATTATCTTGAATCAAAAGGTAGTCAAGTTAGGATTAAACAAATCAATTATTGATAAAAAATTTTTTTAAATATGAATATTTTTTATCTATATTATGAAAGCAATCTGGAATGATACTGTCATAGCAGAAAGCGATGATACTGTAGTAGTTGAAGGAAATCACTACTTTCCTGCAGAATCTATCAAGAAGGAGTATTTCATTCAAAGTGACATGACTACAAGATGTGGGTGGAAAGGAATGGCAAACTACTATTCTGTAACAATTAATGGAAAAACCAACAAAGACTGTGCATGGTACTATGCAGAACCTAATGATGCTGCTAAAAAAATTAAAGGCAGAATTGCATTTTGGAACGGCGTTCAAGTAATTTCTTGATGAATTTTTAATTATTAGATAGGCATTTTGTAAATGTGGATCGATACAAGCTATTGCTAGCTGTCGGCATTGGTTCAATTGGTATAATTGCCATTGTAATTACCATGGATATTTCAAAAATCGCTATTGCCACTCAAGATTATGACATCTATGTAGATCCATTGCTTGATGAACAAAATCTGTTTGTTATGGGTCGAGTTACAATACAAAACACTGGACACAAGACACTCACAAATATCAAAGTAAATTTTGGCGGTGGTGATGTGTTGGAGTTAGGATCTCTGAATGCAGGAAAGAAGGTCATTGTTTCTCCTCCTCCTGATAATGAAATGAAGTATGTTATCGTAACTGCTGACAATGATATTTTTGTAAATAAGGCGTATAGAACACCACCAAAGATGGTAGGAATGATGGGTTCCTAGTTTGGGAGCAGTTAAATCTCCTTATTTTCAATTTTAATTGCTTGAAATTTCTTACTTCGGGAAAAGTAAAAGACATCTACGAGTTTACTGAGACTGAAATTTTATTCAAATTTAGTAATAGGGTTTCTGCATATGATGTAAAATTCAAAGAAGAGATTCCAAAGAAAGGAGAAGTACTTTGCAAGTTTGCAGAATTTTGGTTTGAAAAACTATCTGTAAAGAATCATTTTGTTAAACGCAGCTCTGATACTGAAATAATTGTAAAAAAAATGAAAATGTTGCCAATTGAATGTGTTGTGCGTGGTTATTTTTATGGAAGTTTAGTGAATCGCTGGAAATCCGGCACCGTAACTTTACCTAAAAACACTCAAACAGAACTTGCAGCAAAACTTACCGAACCAATTTTTGATCCTACTACAAAGTCTGAGCATGACATTCCAATAACAAAACAATCTGCCATTGAGATGAATCTTGTAAGTAATGACGAATATGATTGGCTTTCTTCAAATTCAATTGAAATTTACAAAAAGATGTCTAAAATTGCTGATGATGCCGGTTTCATTTTAGCTGATCTTAAACTGGAATTTGGAAAATTAGATGGGGAAATAACTTTAGGTGATTCTATTGGTCCTGATGAATACCGATTATGGTTAAAGGATGATTATAAGGTTGGGAAAATCCAAGAGGCATATGACAAACAATTACTACGTGATTGGTTGACTGCAAATGGATATCAAAAACAATTTGACACTCAACGGGAACAAGGAATTGAACCTACTCCACCATCAATTCCTTCTGATATCATTCAAAGAATGACACAAAGATATGTGACTGCATATCAGCGCCTTACTGGCCACGCTCTATAACTCGAATTTCATATTTTCTGGATTTGCCTCTCTTGCCCTATTTGGCATATTGGCCCAGATATTGCTGGCATTGCATCAAATTTTTTAATTTTTTTAACTTTTTTTGTTTTGTTACGATAATTATTGTTCTACTATCAAATTATTAGTAGTGCTAGGATAAACTTTGTTTTGATTACGAAATTATTCATTATGCTATTACACTTTTAATAACGAAAAAAAATTGATGCTATTAGACAAAAAAATGTGATATGATTAACTTTTAGCTAACTTGTAAACAAGTCAGTAGGATGTCAACTCTGCTAGAGAAACAAATCGAAATCAATAGAATTGTCACAACAAGTGTTGATCAGGCACGTGCAATAGAAGACCCTGCACGAGCAAAAGTCCTGGAAATTTTGTACCGAAAATCATATTCGGCAGAACAGATTACAAACGAGCTAAAAAAATCTGGGTACAAAAAGGCCTTGACTACTATTCGGCATCATTTGGACATTCTAAAAGAAGCTGGATTGATTGAGATTGTTAAAATTCAAGAAAGTAGAGGAGCAATAACCAAATACTATGGAACATCAACGAAACTGCTTGGGTATAATGCCCCCGAAGATTTTGACGCCAAATATTCTTCTGTGATCAAGAACACCTCCAAAAAATTAGAAGACATATTCAAAACCCTAGCCCCAAAGGCCGCTCCGAAAACTAAGAAGCAAAAATTAGATCCTGCATACTCTCAGTATGTGCTACTGGAGATAATGAACCGTGCTATGACTAAGGTTATGGAAAATACCTTTGGTCAAACCAAGAAGACAAAGAAAAACTAGCAGGTTGGAAAGACCTAAAAAAAGCTGGAAGAATATCCTACTATGGTCAGGGTATTCTATACGCAAAAAACAGAGAATATTCTCCAAAAGATGGAGCTCTCAGAGTGGAGAATGCGCATACAAGAACAACTAGAACAGACGCATCAAGAAATGTCTGATAACTGGAAGATGTGTGCAATAGGTGAACGAATAAAACTTGAAGGAAAAGAACTAGAATCGATCAAGGATCTTTCCCCAGAAGCTATCAAATTGGGCTATGATTTCTCTGTGGCATTACAAGAACGTGATAATCAAAAGGCATTAGAAATTATTGAAAAAATTGAATTGTTAGATACGATTTGGCGTGCAAACTAAAATGAATTCAAAAGCAATTTCATTACTCAATGACAAAAACTTAGTCTACATTGCAACATTGATGAAAGATGGTGCTCCTCAACTTTCTCCTGTATGGGCAAATTATGAGAATGAACACATTCTAGTTAATACTGCAGAGGGAAGAATAAAGCACAAAAATGTTCTTCGTGATCCTCGAGTTGCAATTTCTGTTGTGTCAAATTCTAATCCTCTTGATATGACTACAATTCGTGGTACTGTTGTAAAAATAATTCCTGATTATGATTACAATCATGCAGATAAACTTACAAAAAAATATCTAAACATGGAACATTATCCTTTCAAACGCCCAGGTGAGAAGAGAATTATTCTTAAAATTAAACCTGAACGTGTTTTTGTTTTGCCAGAATTAAAAATGAATCAAGAGTAAAATTAATTATGTTTCTAAACTCGAATTTAGAAATATTCTATATCAACAACTGTAAATCTTAACGATACCAAATAGAATCATGCGACCCTTAAATGATTCTGATAGTGTATTTTCCTCAGGAAAGCCAAAAAAGATTCCTTGGTTTTTTTACTTGGTACTTGGGGGAATAATAACTGTCGTTGTGATTTACAAATTATTTTTCTAAAAAAGGGAATAAAGGGTGTAAGCTTTTATCGTCGTCTCTTTGCTGTACGACGTTTAGCTCCGCCCTTTCTTGCTGCGGTGCGTCTCTTTGGAGCTGCTCTTCTAGCTGTTCGTCTCTTTGGAGCGGCCCTTCGTGCAGTGCGCTTTCTCTTAGCTGCTGCTTTCTTTGCAGCTGCACTGCGTCTTCTCTTAGCTGCTGCTTTCTTTGCAGCTTCTGCTTTTAGTTTTGCATTGCGCTTTCTGGTGCGAGCTGCTTTCTTTGCAGCTGCACTTCTTTTGGCTTTTGATGTTGCCATTAATAATTTCGGAATTTCTTACGCCTTATGTAGTACAAGTCACTTTAATTTGCTCAACTAATGTATTTTTTTGACATTTTTTTTATTGCCGATCAGAAATTATTGTAAATTTTTAACAATTTAGCATACAAATAATTCCAATATCCATCGAGTTTTGGTCTTTTGTTGCTCTAATTCCTATTTTGTATTGTTTTGTATCGTCAAAAGGAACATCAAATTGCGTAGTCCAGGTCTGTGTTTCTTGAGGTTGCAATTCATACGTTAGCAAATCTTCTTTTGAAAATTTACCATAAACTGGTTGTGTTTTTTGGTTATTTTCATCAATGATGTAGAACTGTCCTCCTGTAATCTTACTTGGTTCGTTCCCAAGATTTTGTGCATTTATTCGAATTTTAAAGAAACTATGCTCAGGTTTGGTTTCTTTATCTCCTTCAAACTGCCCTTCATACTGGACAACATAAACAATTGGCCCAATCTGGACCTTTTCCCCCTCATTTGCGTAGACAAAGTTGGTGTTAAACATGGTAAAAACATAGATTGCTATGCCTACTGATGCCAAAATTGCAACAAAAAATATTACCAAGCCAACTCTTGCCATAAAAGAATCGTTGAATTTCTTGTATATAGATGGTAATTTTGCATCAAAATAGGGGGGTTTAACTTTTATTCCTAGGATAAAATAGTTGGACATCTTTTACTGGGTAATCTAGGTGGTTTTAGGGTTGCTTGCTGTATTTGGGAAGGATGGTTAAACCCCCCACAAAAATGGCATATTTTGAAAAAATGACCCCAGTCACAAATCGATGGAAATATCCAGGGGGTTTAACATCTAGGCGTAAAATGAAAAAATTTGAAAATTACAAAATTTTGGTTGATTTTTAGAATACGATATTCTAGAAATCTACTCTTTTTCTAATTTTATGGTAATTTTTGAGCGTTTTACATTATCTGCAGTTTTTAGGACTCTACTTACTAGCCCCATACTTGCCTTTGTGATCTGCCCAACAGAAATCACCATAGTTTTTTCTTTTGAATTGATTCTTTTTGCTTTCATGAATTCCTGTATTGATTTTTGAATATAAGGTCCACGAAGAACTGATAAGTTATCCATTTTCTAAAAAGTCTTCATTAAAAATTGTGTCATTTTTTCACTCATTTCAACTACTCTTTGCAATGCATCAAAGAATGAGTTCTGGTTGAGCTGCTCTTCTTTGTCTAAAACAACGTAAACTCCTATCTTCTTCTTTCCGTCTTCATCAATGAATCTGTGTACTGCCTGCAAGGAATAGCAGTAATCCTCTACTTTTTTTTCAAAATTTTTCTTTTCATCATCGTTTAGTTTTAGAAATCTGGCATTCTGATTGTTTTTTAGTGCAACTTTTGAGCCAATGACCAGTACATTTGGTTGTGACTTTGGCTCAAAAATTTCAACTGGATTGCCAAAACCCCCGACATGTTTTATTGTCATTTTGAAAATATCGTCCTCACTCTTTGTCTCATTGAAGGAATAGCTCTCATGAATCAACCATCTTTCAACATTATTTCTTATCTGCATGCCTCTCTTTTGTTAATCCTACATATTATTGAAGATGTATTCTAAATGATAATTTTCAATATTTCTAAATTCGAGTTTAGAAATATTCTTAATTTAGCATGATTACACATTAATGCCAAAGTCAAAACCTTCTTCAAGCTGACTGAGTTCAAATGCAAACAAGATGTTGAGAATGATTCCTATGATTGCAAATCCTATTCCTATGAATAAACAATTTTTTGCTTTTCTTGGATCATCTTTTCTAATTACAAAGTAAGCAATTACTCCACCAATTAGGCCTAGAAAAATTGGTAACATGTACCACCAATTACTTCTTGGCTTTTCCGGATACATTATCATTACAAAATTTTGGACGTCTATGAACTTTTTGGCTTTATTGCAACCTTTTTTTGTTCTTGTGTAATCTCAATCTCCACTGTCTCTAATGGGTCATCTACTTGATTTCGTCTGATTGAAAACATCTTTGGCTTTTCGAAATCTTGGGTACAGTCTGGACACGCATAAACCAAAACCCTGTGTTCATTTGGTGCCTTTGGATTGGATAATCGTGGGTAATAGACTAGTCTTGCTCCACAATCAACACAATATCTGTTGGCCCTTCTAGTTCTGGCCAATGTAAATCTCCTGCATTATTCCTTATGTGCGATCAATTATTAGATCCATACAGTCTAATTGAGTAAACAAATTGGTGTTGTTCGATCACTATTACTCATCTGAAAAATTATCTCATACTATGAATTAGCATTGTTTCTAAATTCGAGTTTAGAAATATTAGGCGCCGCCCGACAGACTTGAACTGTCGACCATCCGATTAACAGTCGGATGCTCTACCACGCTGAGCTAGGGCGGCAATAGATTTGTTCCTTGATAAAAGCGATTTAATCCTTACGAACTTCATTTTTAGACACTAAGAGACGAAATTAGTTGAATTTTGCAAAGAATTCCTTGATTTCTTTGGCATGTTTTTCAACAAGATCTACAATCTCCATGTGCTCTTCTTTTGATGGTTCACGTTTATGAAAAATCTGAAATGCACTTAATGCAGAACCGACCATCTCCCCTACAAAAAAACCACACAAAAAATCTCCTGTCCTTTCAACATCCCATATTTGACTAATTCTTGGTGAAGCTCCTGCGTTTTTGTAAAGTTCTAATGTTTGCTCTATTAGAAAATTGGTCTGTTTTTCAAACTCAGAATCTAGAGTCATGAAAAATTTTACTTTTCGATGCCAGAAGTTTTCTCAAAGATATAGATACCATCAAGAAATACTCTGTGATCTTTTCCTTTTACTTTTGTTGCTTGTTCAATATTTGCAGCTGTTTGGGTTACTTCTGTTAGTACATGTCCGGTGATGATTACGTCTTCACCTTTTGGATTTACTTTTGTTTTGCCTATGATTTGACAAACTCTTGCAGATCTTTCACCTTGAAAGTTTTCAATCAAAACTTTATCATCTTTTGTTTTAACTGTGATTGGAAAGTGTGCAAACACAACTTTCATCTTGATTGTATATCCAGAAACCACTCCTTCGCAAAGTCTTTTGATAATTGAACGAGATGTGTTTAGAATTGCATAGTCTTTTTTTCTTGTATCGAGTGCTTTTAAGGAAACGTTATTTCCCTCTACTTTGATATCGACAGGAATTTTTTTGAAGTTTTTGTATGTTTTACCCAAAGGTCCTTGTACAAGTAACATATGTTTATCTAGAGATACTTTTACTCCTTCAGGAACTTTAACACTTGTTGCAAATTTTTCTAATTGTTTAGTAGACATATCCTATCAAAAATCCTCCTAAATCTTTACTTGCAGCTTCATGATGTGACATAACTCCTTGATTTGTAGTTACCAATAGCATTCCTCTATCATATGATGGGAGATATTGTTGTTCCCATGCTGCATATTCGTCTTTTTTGACTTTGAATCTTGGTGAAATTGCACCACATTTTGTAATCTTCGCTAATAGTGAAATTTTGAACTTGCCTCCTCTTTTATCATCAATATGCTCAAACTCTCCAATGTATCCGTCTTTTTGTAGCACTTTTAGTACATTAATTCCTAATTTTGATGTTGGATACACTAGACATTCATTCTTCCTTCTAGCTTCAGTATTGTATATTGTGACAAACAAGTTTGCGAGAATATTAGTTGCTGGCATAATATCACCTAAGTTTCTTAAATCCCAGAGAATTTGCAACTTCTCTAAAACATCGTCTGCATATCATAAGATCATATTTTTGAATCACAGCTGTATAATCTCCACATCTTTTACACCACTTGGAACCTCTTCCAAATTCATGTTTTTTTCTTCCCGTGTGTTCATATGATCTATCTTTCATTATACTATAACAGCTCCAAATTGATTTTCCATAAACTCTTTTGCCTCATCCTCGGATATTCTATGTGTCTTTCCAACACTTGCTTTATGCTTACTTCTTTTTCTAATATTATAACCTGGTCTTGTGAGATTTACTGCAACATCTAATCCTAAAATTCCAATATTTGGATCATATTTGATTCCAGGAATATCTATGTGTTCTAGAATTCCAAAAGAAAAATTCCCAAAGTCATCAAAGGATCTTCCTTTGATTTGATTTCCTTTTGCTTGTAATAGTCTTTTTAGTAATTCTTCTGCATCTTTACCTCTAACTGTAACTGCAACACCTATTGGTTCCCCTTTTCTAACTCCAAAATCTCTTTGTGTTTCTTTTGCATCTCTTGCACATGATTTCTTACCGGAGATTTGATCAAGTGCTTTCTTTGCAACGTCAATTGCATCTCCTGACTTACCTACGCCCATGTTTAATACCACTTTATCAAGTGAAATTTTCTTCATTATGTTTTCAGTTTGAGACATATTTTATCACCGAATTTGTAAGACTGGTTTGTCTTTCCCTACTGCCATGATAATATCTGTTGGAATTTCGATTTGTCTTTTGCCAAGTTTCATTGATGCCATTTTTGGAAGAATAAAAGTTCCCTCTTTAATCTCTTCTATAGTTCCAGTCTGACCTGTGTTTGCACCTCTTGTAACAATTGCCTGACATCCTTTTTCTAATTTAATTACCTCAAGTATTTTTTGTTCTGGAATTTGCATCAAACAAGTATCTCCAACATTTACTTTTTCATCTGAAATCATAGAACGTCCGTCATGGAATCCTAATTGGGTCTTTCCACCTTTAATGGTGGTTTTACTAACTACTCTGCATAGTTTTTTTGTCTTTTCTGATTCGTTTATCTTGATAGGCTTGAGTACTGTACCATCTATTGGTACTAGGCGATAAATATCTGAAACATTTTCTAATTCTACTACGTCCATTAAGCCAATTCCATGATGAAGTGATTTTCTTTTAACTCCGTCTACTGTAACTTTTCCTCCGTAAATTGCAGATTTTGATTCTCTTAAACTAGAAGTCATCTTTAATGTGTCTCTCAAAAATACAGCTGATGGAATAGATTCTTCTTTAGAGTGTGGACCAGGTTTTACAGTTACTACAAATCTCTTGTCTTTTCTTGTAATTCCCCAGAAAAGAGGAGCCATTTGTCGTTTTAGTTTTTTACTGCCTGCTATGCTTACCATGATTATTCACTTTTCTCCTTTTTTTTAGCTGGTTTTGATTCTTTCTTTGTTGGTTTCTTTTCAATGTCTGTTTTCTTTTCTTTTGGTGCTTCTTTCTTTGGTTCTGGTTTTTTTGCTTCTTCCTTAACTTCCTTTGGCATTTCTTTTTTCACATTTTGTGGTTTTTTACCTTCTAGTTTAGACATTCTCCAACTATCTGATGTGTTTAATGATGTGATCATAAGATTTGATGTGTGGATTAAAACATCAAATTTGTCTCCTTGTCCTTTCTCTTTTTTAATTCCTTCAATTGCAACACTGTTTTGTTCAACTGAAACACTTGCAACTTTACCATCTACATCTTTGTATTCTCCACGAATTACTTTGACTGCATCTCCTTCAATTATTCTGACACTACGTTTTCCATATTTTTTTCTTAATTCTTTTGATAATGTTGATCCTAATTGATTACTTCTCGTAGTTAATGATGCACGATAAATCTGATTATTTCTCATTTTAGTTGGTTTCATTTTATACCACCATTGATGCCAAATTAGCTAGTCTTGGCCATTTTTCAGATGCTTCGGCTGCTACTGGTCCTTTAATGTCAGTTCCTTTCATTTCTCCTTCCGGTGTCATTAATGCTGCTGCATTATCTTCAAAGGCTACTCTTACTCCGTTTAGTCTTCTAATTGGATACTTTTGTCTGATAATTACTGCTCCATAGATTTGTTTTCTGAGTTCTGCAGGTCCTTTCTTTACTACTACATTAACAAAATCTCCAACTGCTGCAGCAGGTAATCTTGAAACACGAGTTTTAGTTTTTTGTACCATGACTATCTCTAAAATTTTAGCTCCGCTATTGTCTGCACAGATAATTTGAGCACCAACTGGCAATGCTCGTGTAACATATGGTCTAAATTCGGCTACTCCTTTTGCTTTACCTCTACTTCTACCCTGCGACATTACTCTTTAACCTCCACAACAACAAATGCTACTGACTTTGACAGTGGTCTGCATTCTGCTGCTAGTACTCTATCTCCTTGTTTTACATCCAAGTTTGAGGGCACATGTGCATGTATGCTGCTTTTACCTCGTGCATATCTTTTGAATTTACTGAAGTAAATTGGTGATTCTTTTTCAATTACGACTGTGTTTTTTGCATTTGCTTTTACAACGGTTCCTTCAAATAATTTTCCACGAATTGCCAATGTTCCATTAAATGGGTTTTTCTTATCCCATGCTTCTGGTTCTTTTTCAGGTGTCTTAACTGGTAATCCTATATTTCTAGTCAAATCTTTATCCTCCATCGATCCTGTGGTTTTTTTGCAATTTGATTTCCATCAAGTATGATTTTTTCATTTTTAAAATCAAATTCCCATTTGGAATTTTCTTTAGGAAATTTCTTTTCTCCTGTTTCTGTCTTTAATGTGAACATTGATTTTGTCTCATCGATAATGATTCCATTCTTGGTTATGATTTCTTCATTGGTTGATTCTACAATTTTAGCGTGTAGTCCAATCATTTCTGATACTGCTAATAATTCCTGTCTACTCATTGTTTCTTCATCTCATTTAGTCGTGTAAGAATTCTTGCAATGTCTCTTCTAAGTGGTTTTAATTTTCCACTCTCTTTACGTAATGTTCCTTTGGATGCATCGGTGTATAGTTTTAACAACTCAGAGCGTGATTGTTGAAGTCTATCTTTAAGATCTTTTTCATTTAGTTCTCTAACTGTCTTCATTTTAATTCTGGCCATTACTTGAGATTCTCCTCCTCATCATCTAACAATTCCATCTCTTTGATCTTCTCTTCTTCCATTGCAATCTGTTCTGATTCTGTTCTGGCCTTCTTTTCGGCAGCTGTCTCGTCTCTCATCTTTCCAGTTAACTCATCTTTAACTTGGTGCTTCTTTGCTTTGGATGTCTTTAATTCAAATTCTGGCACAAATTTCTCTTTTCTAGCAATTCTTATTCTGATTCCTATCAATCCCATGGCTGTTTTTACATGTGCAATATCTTCTGCAACTATGACATCTGCATGATGACCTGCACGTGGTAATATTCCAGCAGTGTGTTTTTCAAATGCTGAACGGTCTCCTCTTAGTTTACCTGAAATTGTAATTTGAACTCCCATTGCCCCATTATTCATTATCTGCTGTAATGTCCACATTGTGGCTCTTCTAAATGCAGTTCCGCGTTCTAGGTGAGCTGCCATTCTGTTGCACATCACACTTGGTGATAACTCTGGTTTGTCAATTTCTACTACAGAGATTTGTGGATTCTTTAATTCAAAATCTGAAGCTAATTTTTCTGTAAGTTCTCTAATGCCGACTCCTTTTCTACCAATTACTATTCCTGGTCTTGTAACATGTAAAGAAACTCGTGTACCTGTTGGTGTCTTTGAAATTTCTGCATGTGAAAATCCAGCCTCCTTAATCTGCTCTCTTAGGTAATCTTTTAGAAGCATCATGTTGTAGTTGTCTTTAATCACATTTTTTACTGCAGACATTTCTATACTTCCTGAGCCACCAGCTCTACATGTGTTAATACGTTATTCTTTGGAGTTGCTCTTCCCATTGCACGTGGGGTAAATCTTTTGATTAGTATTCCTTTATGGGAAGTCGCATTAACAATCTTTAGTCTATCCAAATCCATTCCTTTGTATTCTGCGTTTGATTCTAAGTTGTCTAACATCTTGATAAATTCAAGAGCTGTTTTCTGTGGGTATCTTCCTGCCATGACTCCCGGATCTGAACGGTGACCTACGTTTGTTTTGTATCTTCTAAATGGAACTGCTCGCTCTTTGTTTATTACACTTGTCAGATAATCTCTTGCTTTTTCGATTGTCATTCCTTTGATTTGTTTTGATACTTCACGTGCATGTTTATGTGAAATTTGTTTTTCACGTAGTGAAGCACGAACATGTTTCGTTGTGTCATAATTTTGAAATGCGTAATCGAATCTTCCCATAATAATCACTTTAGTGGCACATACAAACTTGAACGTGATGCTCCTACACCTGGTGCACCATGAGTAACTCGCTTATTTGTAATGACATACTCTCCAAGATAATGTCCTATCATCTCTGGAATGATGGTGACTGGTCTAAACTCTTTACCTGAAAAAACATTTACAGTAACTCCAACCATGTATGGTAAAACAATCAAATCTCTAACGTGGGTTTTAATGGCATTTTTTGATTTTCCTGCTTTGGCAGCTTTGATTTCTTCAATCAATTTTCTCTTACCGTCGGTAATGCCTCTTGTAAGGGATCTTCTCTGACGTGAATTAAACAATTTGAATAGATTTTCCAATGAGAGCCCTTCTAATTCCGTTAAGGGCATTCCTCTATACTCGAATTTCTTAACCATGCATACACACCTTTAGTGAAACTTGAAATTTTGCGACCATATTATAGCATTCCTATCTTTGTAGCCAAGTCACGTGCTTTTTCGGTATCTGAAAACTGAACAAATGCCTTTTTGCCTATGTTTGTTCTTGCTGTGTTTACTTTGACTGCTTTTTCATTGTATAATGTAGAAACAGCTTCAATTATCTCTGGTTTTGATGCTGATTTTTCAACAATAAAACAAATTTTACTTTCATTTTCTACCATTGCAAATGTTTTTTCAGTAATGTATGGTCTCAATACAATCTTTGTTGCTTGCTCTAAATTCATTTAACTTTCACCATGATCTCCATATGTGTAGATTTTATCTTTGAAATTTCTTCAATAGCGTTTTTTGAATAGACTGTTAATCTAATTGGATCAGAGCCTGGAGCTAAATCTAATACGCTGAGTTGATTTGCTGTTCTTACTTCTACTCCGGGAATACTTCCACAAGCTTGTGCAATTTTATCTGCAGATTTTGTTACAAACAGTATGCTTTTTCCAATCTTTTTACCACGACCTCTTAATGCAGATTTGCCAGTACGTGATTTTCTTTTTGATAATCTTTCTACATCTTGTGTCAGTTTTAAACTGTCTAATACTTTGAGTAAATCTTTGGTTTTAGAAATATTTTCAATCTCATTTGATACTACCATTGGAAATGATTCTATGCCTTCTATCTTATGTCCTCTTTTTTGAATCAATTCTTTTGATGCGGTAGCTGCAATTGCAGAGCATAAAGCTAACTTGTTTTCTTTTCTGTTTACTTTTTTGTAAATGACTCTTTCAACATTTGGTGGATGTGCTTGCCTTCCTCCTCTTACTGATGCGACTCCGCCTGCTTCTCCTTGTCTTCCACCGCCTCCTCCTCTCATTCTTGCAATTCTTGCACTACCATGTCCTGTTGGTGGATCATTTGAACGAGCTACTACATCCATGCCTGCTGTAGGATGAGTTCCTTTTGGTTGGTAGTGATGAGTATCTAAATTCACATATGCTTTGTGAATCAAATCTTTTCTGATTGGTGTTTCAAAAACTTGTGGAAGTTCTACGTCTCCATCTGCTGAACCAGTAATTGATAATGCTTTGACTTTCATTATACGACAATCTCCAAAATGTTTGGTTTTGTAATCTTTGGTGGAACATTACGTACTTGTGATCTTAGTTTGACCATTCTCTTGTATGTTCCTGGCACTGAGCCTTTTAGAACAATGTAATCTCCTTTTACTAATCCAAAATGTTTGTATCCTCCTTCGGGATTTATCTCAAGTTTTTTATCATCAGTGTTGTTCATGATTAGAATTCGTTTATCATATTCTACTCTTTGATGTAATCCCATTTGACCTGCACGAGGAACTGTATACATGACGTTTTGTGGTGATATTGGTCCCAATGAACCCAATTCTCTAACAGTTTTTCTTGATTTATGTTGCTTCTTTTTTGCACCATATCTTTGGATAACGCCTTGCCACCCTTTACCTTTTGTAATGGCTGCAACATCAACACTTCCACCTAACTCAAAAACTTGATCAATCTTTACTTCTTTTCCAAGTAATTCTTTTACATAGTTAAACTGCTTTTGAATGTCTCCACCTTTGATTGCTGCTTCAAAGATGTATGGCTTTTTTTGTTCAATACCTATAACGTTAGGAGATACTGCAACAAGTGCAAAAATTTCTTTAATTCTACCAAGCATTTTTTCTGCTTTTTCTAAAGCTCCCTCTTTGTTTTTTAATGAGATATGTTTTGCAATGTCCTTTGGAATGTCTTCTGAATAAACATCAAATTCTGCATGTAATCCTGTTGTACTATTTGAGTATCCTCTAATACCAAGAACTGTAATTGGTGGTGTAACTAAAACAGTGCCTAAACTAACAAGCTGTTTTCCATGGTTTGGAGTTTTTTCTCTATCGTCAATACTTACGACTTGAATGCATCCTGCCTTGAATCCTACATGGGCAAGCAATTTTGGCTCTTCTGAATTTACATCTGGCCAAGTCCTAATTCTGGCTTCAAAGCTTTTGGCACGACCTCTAGGTAAATATGCCAGACTTCCTCTACGTGGTTGACTGTTCTTTCTATGTCCCATGGATAAAGCGAAAATGTCGTTAACCCCATTATATACCTACAAGTCAAGATCCCATGAATTTTGGGATGTTCAATATTAATCACAAGCTGATCATGATGATTGATTATGGTGATAACAAATTGCTTGTCATAGAAATTATTGAGTATCCTCCAATGATGACACCAGCTATACCTACTATAATTGCTAAAAGAAAAAAATTCTTTTTTTCAGGCATGAGCTCCTTTATGGGATTTTAATTTTAAATGTATTTACAGGTTAATTATTGATAACGTACCAAGAAGGGCTTCTTCGATACGTACGGTCTCTGTTGCTTGACTTGGGAAAAAATTATAGACTTTGGAATTTTGCAACGAATTGATCTTATTTCCTAGTAATTCGTAAACTCCACGGTCAATTGCTCCGAAAACTATCAAAATTGGGTCTTTTTCTTTTTTGTACTCCTGAACCTGTTGTGGTGTGATAGTTTTACCTTTTCTTGAAGTAAGAATTGTCTTTCCATTCCAAGTTCTGATCAACTCATGAAGATTACTTCTTTCTTTTATCATATATCCCCAATATTGTTTTACTTCTTCTTTTGTAATCTCTTTAATTGAAAAGTTTGGATAACCTGTTTTGAATTGAACAGTCGCACGCTTTCCGATATCGTTTTTTCCAAAGTATGGAATCAATTCGTTAATTCCTATATCTACAAATCTTTTTCCTTTAAAGGGAACTATTACCCCCTCCCGAATATCTCCTGATTTAATTATTTTCGGATTGGCAGGAGTTACATGGCTAGGTATCTTTAATGGATGAAGAACTCCTGCATATTTTAACTCGTTTACTTTTGGAAATAATCTTTTTCTGAGAAATGGTGGCGTTTCAAGATATTTTAAAATGGTAACGAGAGTTGTTTTGTCTTGTTTTGAGCCGTTATCCTGGTAGATGTAAATGTAATTGACACCAAAAATTGCGCAAGCCCTTGCAATTAATGAGATCTTTCTTGATTTGTCTAAAAGTGTAGTTTCATCAGAGACACATGAATCAGGTATTGCAATTGAAAGATTCACTTGTTAACTCACAACATTTTGATTTTATGAAATTTATGAGTTTGCAGGATACTTTTCTTTAGCTGTTTTTGCATAAGTAGCTATTTGTTGAGCTGATACAATTTCAAATTGCTTCGTTGCTGTTTTAATGTGTGCCATACGTATGTGATCTGTACCTTCTTTGTCATCACTTGCCAAGTAAATTCCAGCTGTTGCTAATGCGGAAGCTTCATCTAATGATATCTCTGGTTTGAAAGTTTTTTCCAAAAAGTCTGTTACTTGATCTGAGTTTGAACCAATTGCCACTGCATCATATGAAATGTATGTTCCACTTGGGTCAGTAAGATACAATTGACTTTGTCCTTCACTGTCTACGCCACCAAGAATTAATGCTACTCCGAATGGTCTTACTCCTGCATATTGGGTAAATTGTTGACATTGATCTGCAAGATGTTTTGCGATTGTCTCTACATCAACTGGTTCATCATAAATTAACTTGTTACTTTGTGAGAAGAATCTGGCATTGTCTACTTGACTTCTGGCATCTGGAATGTATCCTGCTGCGGCTACTCCTACATGTTCATCTATCTGAAAGATTTTTTGTGCATTTTCTGATATTTGCAGTTTTCGTGGTTTTTCTTCTACTGCAATGACAATCCCTTCTTTGCTTTTTACACCCACAGCTATGGTTCCGCGACGAACTGTTTCAATAGCATATTCTACTTGATATAATCTACCGTCAGGTGAAAATACTGTGATTGCCCTGTCGTAACCTTGCTGTGCTGGTAGCATTTCGATTTTTTTGATTTGTACGTTATTATTAAGTCTAGCCTCATACTGTGACCGTGAAATATGATATAGAATTCTCAGGTCATCAAAATATTAGATCTCTCCATCAAAGAACTATTGAGATAACAAAAGATTCTACACTTACTCCTAGTGGTGATTGTATTATAGGTGTAAATGCTACAAGTGCATGTAGTGAAATTCCAGAAGAATTAAGAAAAAAACTACGAGATTCTAAAACGATAATAAAATTTACTATATCTGTAGGTGATTATGCCTTTGTCATCAATGGGAGAGGACATTCTGAATTATCTCTTACGCATACCCACGACATTGTAATTAGAAAAAGTGAATTTGTATGTCCTAGAACTCTTGCTGTAGACTGCGATAAAGCATCTGATTCTATTCCAAGAGAAATGATAAAATTATTACAAGATCCTAAATGTAAAGGTATTTTTTCAATTGAAGTGGATTAAAAGCCTAAAGGTTGAATGTTTCCATTAAGGGATAATCCACATTCCTCAATCTTTAATTCCAATTTTTTTATACAATCTTTTGGAACTGCAATGCAAAATGGAATGAATTCTCGTTCAACTCCGATTTTATTTATTACTGCATTTGCAAAGTCTTCAAATTGTTCTCTAGTTTTCTCTGAATCTAGCTCTTCACAAATTTTTGCTTCTCCAATGTTGTATGTGTCATTGTCCATATGATATGCTATTACATCTGGTTCATGAGAACCAATTTTTTCACATTTTTGAAAATTTCCATAATCTGCAGAGATAATTTTGTAACCATGTGAGTCATAATAGTCAATCAATCCTTTTACAAGCCTTTCATGCTCGGAATTAGTCATGATAATTTATTCTGAAATTACAAATCACATAAAGTTTAGTATTGTTGAAAAGTAAATAGCGTTTGAAACTTAAGGTCGAAAACGATTGTTATACGACGACAGCTTCTCTCGCTAATTATTGGTACTCAAAATATTATCTAATTCTTAGTATGTTCATCACGCACACACCTGCCTTTTGAGAACTAAAAGATGACTAAATAGTTTGAAAAATCACACATCATTAGCGTAATAACAAAATTTGCAGTTAAATCTAGTCTATCAAATCTCCCGTGACCCCAATGCCCAACATTCTCGTTTATGGGGGATTTGGTGGATCTTTTCTCAATTAAATTGAATTTTATAATGTAAAATGTACTTTTGACTATGGGATTAAAGTCAAAATTATTGGTTGTATTGCCTCTGGCGATATTTGCTGCTATAATTTTTGGGTACGGGATGTATAATACAATATGCAAAAATTCCAACTTAGACATATTCAATTGTTGATTTATTTTTGAATTAGATTTGGTAGAAAAATCATCACATGTTGTAAAAACCAATTTAGCATGAATTTCTTATGTTCTAGTGCATTACTCCCACCATGGAGAAAAAATCCCTTGAACTAACTGTAAATGAGGATCTAACTGATTTACAAGTAAAAAAAATTCGTGAGTATTTTCGTGATGTTCCGATCGATGAGATTCTTTCTGGATTAAAATTTGCAAAAAATAGATGGTCTGCTAAGGATGCCGGGATCTTAAAAGTTGGAAGAAAAAGTATCATACAAAAAGAAGTTCATTCAGTTACTACTGAACAAGCACAATGGAGATTAAAAAATTGGAAGATGATGATTGCAAATTATCGAAGACGTGGTTATAGTTATCCGACAATATCTAGAATAAAAAAAATTTTAATTCAAAAAAGCAAAAAGAAATAATTTTTTCTTTAATGTTTTTAGATTAAGGCCTCTCTAGCAGCGATTTCTTTTCTTAATTCTGCTGGAATCTCTGGGAATTTTGATTTTGCTTCTCCTTCAATTACTGAGTGTGCTTCTTCTAATATTGCAAGGGTTTCAGCATTAGATGAGTGTGTTGGTGATAATAACTCATCACTTCCAACTGCTGATCCTGATAGTACATCTCCTAGCATTTGTGAAAGATCTTGCATTGATGCGTTTGCTTCTGGCATTAATCCTCCTAGTGATGTGCTTAGACCTTTGATCACAGACATACATGGACTTAGTGTAACAACTACATCTCCTAGTTCTGAAACTGTGTTTAATCTAATCTGAATTTGTTCCATAGCTAATTTTGCTCCTCCAATCATGTTGTTCATTTTTCTAATTTCATGAAGTTCTGATGCATATGCTCTTGCATAAGCTACATTGTTTGTTTTTTGAGCCTCAACAATTTTATTGAAAACAAAATCATGCTTTTTCTTAAGTTTTCCATGAATAGAATCTAACTTTAAAATTTGAATCTCTAATTTTCTTTGCGCATCATCAATTTTGCTTTTTAGTGGGGTATCTGGTTTTACTTTGTCTAGAACCTTCTGTGACAAGTTCGTTTTGTTTGAATCTGTATTCCATTTTATCAAGTCTTATTTCCCCGCTAGTGCTTGAAAAATTTCTTTTAAAGAGATCTGTCACCTTAGGTATTGTCACTCCGGTTACACAATATGATAGTTACACTACCCGAACGTAAATGTGTAAATCTCAAATCCTGGTTTATCGATGTAAATTTCAAGTAGATGCGCTGATGCAATGTCGCTTTTTATTATGTTGTATAGTCCATCTTCTGAAGTATAAAGAATTCCCTCAGATGTAATGTCTAATCCCATATACTCTGAAGGAAGTAATGTCCCATCTAGTTGTATTCTAAGTGTAGCTGGGTTTGCAGTGACGATATTAACCTCCTTTGCATGATATGGAAGTTTTATGATTCCTGAATCTGATACTAGCTTCATACTTCCTTCCAAATTAGTCCATGTACCTTCTAGATAGAAATGATGTTGTTCTAACATTTCTGGCATTGTGTATGAAATATCTTGATTAGGATGAAATCCCTCTGAATTACCTAGTTGATTTCTTCCTTGGGCAAATTTGTATCCAAAGTATAACTCGGGCGTTCTAAAGGTAGAGTGCTCAAATTCTTCTAAATCTACAAGTTGTTGAGCTGAAGCTACTTGTAATCCAAGATTCATTGCCCTTTCTTTCAAAAGTTGTTGAATAACTTTCTCTGTTTCCTCATAAGCTCCTTCCCCAATGTGATCATATCTTATGTATCCTTCAATATCTGCAATGAATTTTCTGGGCCAATATCTGTTTTCAAATGCTTTCCAAGTCTCCCAATCATTATCTAGCACTACTGGATAATCTATACCGTGTTTTTCTACTGCCATTTTTACATTGTTTAGATCTTTTTCAAATTCAAATTCAGGTGAGTGAATACCAATAATTAACAGTCCGTCATCGGAATATTTCTCATTCCATGCTGTAATGTATGGTAAGGTCCTAATACAATTAATACACGAATAGGTCCAAATATCATATAGTACCACTTTATTTTCGATATCCTTTTCTAATTGCTCCGGAGTTGTATTGATGTATTCTGCAATCCCAACAATTTTTGGTGCTTTCTTAAATTTTGATTTATCAATTGTTGTAGTCTGCAATTGATTATCGTCATGAGTTGAATTTGGCTCAAACTCTGTCTCTAGAGTTGATAGCCATGCACTAATTCCTACAATTGCAACGATTATTACTCCTGCAAAAATTAAAGCTGTTTTAATTGAACTGTCCAATTTTGTCACCCTAATAACACCAATTCATTTAGAAGCGGAAAGTTTGCTATTAGCGCAAGTTGATTAGTAAAAACTAGGACTCCAAGAATAATGATAAAACTACCTAGGATTAGTGAGTAATATTTTAGATGTTTGCTCATTGAACGTATAACTCGGGTTGCTCTAGAAAAGAATATTCCCAATAGGATAAAGGGAATTCCTAATGAAAGTGAATATACTAATAATAAGTTAAATGCAAATGCTGGTGTAGTTGCTGCAAGTGTTAGAATAGTGCCTAAGATTGGCCCAACACATGGAGTCCATCCCGCTGCAAATGCTAGCCCAAAAACAAATGATAATGGATAACTTGCTTTGGTTCTTTTTGGAAAGAATTTTTTTTCAACATTTAGAATTTTAATTTTTGATGATAAAATTAAGAATAATCCAAACCCCACAATTATAATTCCGCCAATTTGATTAAAACTATCAATAAAATCAAATGCATTAGAAAGCGTACTGTTGATGATTACTCCTATTGTAGAAAAAACAACTGAGAATCCTACAACAAAAAATATCGTGTTTAAAATCACATTAGTACGATTAATTGTAATTGTTGAATTTCCATTTTTTTGTGCTAATTCTGATACTGTTGTTCCGGAAATGTATGCCAAAAATGCTGGAATCATAGGAAGAATACATGGAGCAACAAATGATCCTAATCCTGCAAGTGCTGCTACAGCTAATGTTACCTCAGTCATAATAGAATTTGATGTTTTTTGTTTTAAAGGATTGTTCCAAATCTATTCTAATTTCTAAGCGTTTTTATCCTATTGGAAAATCATTCCATTATGAATAAACGATTTATTATTGTAGGAGTTGCATTGGGAATAGTAGTTACAATAGCTGTTTTAGTAGGATCTCCAATGTTCGGTGGATTCGATGCATATCGATAATCAAATTACTTTGTATTTTTTTGCCGCCTTTTCTAGAATCTCTATAGCATAGTCAATCTGCTTATTTGAAAGCCATGATGTGATGGAAATTCTTAATCTTGCTCTGTTTTTTTTTACTGTGGGATACCTGATTGGCTGAGCAAATAAACCATTTTTAAAAATAAAATCACCAAATTCCATTGCTGTTTTTTCATTTCCAATTATTATCGGAATGATATGAGTTTTAGATTCTATATTGAATCCTGAACTCTTCAACCCTTTTACAAATCTATTTCGATTTGATTCAAGTCTCTTTCGATATTTTTTTTGATCTAGGTTAATTCTATCTAAGGAGTATTTGATTAACGATGAAGGCAATGCGGATGTATATATGAAGGATTTTGATTTGTTAATACAAAAATCTACCACCTGGTTATTTGATGCAACATAACCGCCAAATGACCCTAATGCTTTACTTAAACTACTTATGTATACATCGATTTTTTTACTGACTTGAAAATGATTTGCTGTACCTTTCCCATCTCTTCCCATTACAAAATCTCCATGAGCATCATCAAGAATGAGTATGGCATCATGTTTCTCTGCAAGTTCGGTAATTTCTTTTAAGTTGGCCAAATCTCCATCCATGCTAAAAATTCCTTCTGTGATGATAAATCGACGTTTGGAATTGGCTTTTAATTTAGTTCTTAGGTCTTCCATGTGGTTATGATTATAAATTGAAATTTTGGCTTCTGTTAGTTTGGATGCCTCAATAATACTAGCGTGATTTAACTCATCAGATAATATCAAATCATTCTTTTCGATAAGACTTGATATGACACCTAGATTTGTCATATATCCTGTTGGAAAGATTAATGATCTTTTTTGTGATTTGTGACTAGCTAATCTCTTTTCTAATTTTTCATAATCCATTGTGTTTCCAGAAACTAATCTTGAACTTGATTGCAGCTGCGAATTCTGTATTTTAGATGGAGGTATTCCCAAGTAATCATTTGAACAAAGATTTAGGAATGTCTTATTTTTGAATACAATTTCGGAACCTTTGATTTTTCCATATCTGAGGCGTCTTGTGAGATTGTCTCGTCTGATCTGTTCAAGACTAGATTCTAAATACTCAAATTTATGCTTCAAGCCCAATTTCTTTTATCATTTCAAAATCTTTCTCAGAAGGATTTCCGTTCATAGTCAAGTACCCTGATGTGATAATTCCATTTGCACCGCTTTGAAGTAGTTCTTTTCCTGAATCTGACAGTTTGGTTTCTCTTCCTCCTGATATTTTGATAATGGAAGTTGGCAACATAAAGCGCACTAGACTAAAAATTCTTACAATCTCGGAAATTGGTAAAGGAGTTTGTAATTCCAGTGGTGTGCCCGGAAATGGGACAAGTATGTTGATGGTTACTTCTTCTGGTTTTAATCGTGACAGTTCAATTGCTAACTCTAATCTCTGTTCACGAGTTTCACCCATTCCAATTATGCCTCCAGTACATAATTCTAGCCCTGCATTACGAGCAATCTCCAGGGTTTCCAATCTGTCATCGTATGTATGAGTAGTACATATTTCAGAAAATTTAGATCTTGCAGTCTCTAAGTTGTGGTTGTATCTTTTTACATTGAGTCCTTTTAATCTACTAGCTTGTTTTTGAGTTAAAAATCCCAGACTACATTCAATTGAAATTCCAACAGTATTGTTAATCTGTTCAATTATGTCACAAACTTTTTCAAAATCATTTTTTGAGGGTTCCCTCCAAGCGGCAACTAAACAATATGATTCTGCTCCTTCATCTTTTGCTTTCTTTGCTTTCGAGACTATTTCTTGTGCAGGTGGTAGTTGATATGTTTCGATTCCTGTATTATAAAATGCAGATTGTGAACAAAAATTGCAATCTTCACTGCATGCGTTTTTTTTAATATTGTTTAGTTGTTCAACATCTACTTTACTACCGTTAAACTCTCTTGTAATCTCATTTGCAGATTTTGCCAAAAATTTAAGGCTATCATCTGATATGTTAATCAACGTTCTAGCTTCATCTGTACTAATTCCAATGCCTGAGAATACATTTTCTTTACAGTAATTGATGAATTCTTGTTCCTGAAGCATGATGTTTTTTAAAAAATTAGATTAATTAAGATTTCCAAAATGTTAACCTGTTAAGACTTGCTGGGTTTACATTGATTTTTTGAATTTTACCTTCTTTATTGTAGATACAGTTCTATCTAGTAATGTTGTTAAATTATTTTCTGAGATTGCAAGTGGAGGTACAATCATGACTATGTTTCCAAGAGTCCTAAGATATATCCCGTTTCTTCTACCTTCATCAAAAAATAACTTATTGATGGAGGTTTTACTGGTTACGGGCGTTTTCTTTTTCTTGTTACTGACAAGCTCAATTCCCATTAGCATTCCTTTATGTCTGACATCTCCAACAAAATCTAAATTTAACAACTCATCATAGTATTTTTGAAAGATCTTTGATGTTTTTTTAATTTTTGATATAAGTTTATACTTTTCATATAGTTCTAAATTTTTATTTGCTACTGAAGCAGCTATTGGATTTCCAGTGTATGTATGTCCATGAAAAAGATGCTTTCTTTCATTGAATTCTCCAAGAAATGCATCATAGATCTTGTTTGAAGTTAATGTGGCTGCCATTGTCAAATATCCCCCTGTCATCATTTTTCCAAATGAAACAATGTCTGGAATGCTTTTTTGGTTTGTATATTCAACCATCGATCCTAGCCTACCAAAACCGGTTGCAATCTCATCTAGTACAAACAAAACTCCATTTTTTTTACATATTTTAGAAATTTTTTCCTGAAATCCAGTTGGGTATATGATGACTCCTCCAGCTACTTGTGCGCCACTTTCCATTATGAATGCCGCAATTTTTTCATCTACTGATAACTTTCTCTCAATTTTCTCTAAACACTCTTCTTCGTATTCTTTTTCTGAATATTTTTTTGGTATTCTGTATGTATTCGGAACATCAAATCTTAATGAAGAAAACAACTGTGACTTGAATTTTGAAAAAAATTCTGGAACGTATCCCACTGACATAGAACCTATTGTATCCCCGTGGTATCCGTTTACTAAGGTAGCAATTTTATTTTTATTCTTTATTTTTTTATTTATCCAATATTGAATTGATATTTTTATTGCTATTTCCATAGCAGATGATCCATTGTCTGAGTAGAAAACTCGATTCATTCCTGGAGATATTTTTACGAGTTTCTTTGCTAGCTTTTCTGATGGCTCATTTGTTAAATTAAACATAGGAGAGTGCTGAATTCTGTTTGTTTGTGTGGTCATCGCGTTGATCAATTCTTTCTTTGAATGTCCCCATACATTACACCACATTGACGAAACTCCGTCTATCATTTTTTTACCTTCATTATCTATTAGGTAAACTCCTTTTCCGCGTACTATTTTTGGAAAATTCTTCCATTCTGACATCTGTGTGTTAGGGTGCCAAACTGAACTGTTTTCTATCATTTGTTAACCTAGAATATTTTTCGGGTTAATAATTCTAAATTTGACCTCATCTATTCGTGTGTGAAATGCTATGTTTCCGTCTAGCTTTTATAGCTAAATTGCTAATTATATGTATAAAATATGAAAAAATTCAAGCATTCTAATTTAGATTTAGAACTTGCAAAATTGCGTTCTGAAAAAGAAAAATTAAAGAAAAAAGTAGACGAGTAATCGTCTCGTATTTTTTTACATAACATATTAAAATTAAATTTATTCTCAATATTTATGAGCAATATTTGGTTAGGCTCAATTTTCATAAAAAATGAAGGTGGCTATGAAATCCTTATTCGATCACTAAAACATTATAAAAAAAGACTAAGAAACATAGCCTCAACCCCTGAACTTCAAGATGCTCCAATGTTTAGGCAAGTTGTTGAACAAGAAGCGATGAAAACATATCCTCACATTGATGTACTTATAAAAAAAATTAATCAAAGCTTGACCAATAACGAGAAGTTACACGATTTAAAACATGATATTCCTTTACTTGAAAAATCCCTCGGCAGTTATTTTTCAGATCTTCAAAAATCAACTAAAAATAAAAATGATTATTATTCAAACTTGATTGTGGATGTAGATTCCTCAGAGGAATTAAATAAAGTAAAAAATGCGCTTGAAAAAATTAAAGAATTTGAATAAACATTAATCAATTACATTTAGTGTATTGCTGTATGAAATCATATTTTTTTACTGGTACTGACACTGATGTTGGCAAAACTGTAATTACTGCTGGTTTTGCTAGGGCATTTTCAAATCGTGGTTTTGATATTGGTGTAATGAAGCCTTTTGCAGCTGGAAAAATACATAACTCAAAATTTCAATCAGAAGATGCTGAATTACTTGCAAAAGCTGCCAAAGTTAGAGATCCTGAGGAATTAATTAATCCGCAGTTTTTTCCTATTCCTGCTTCTCCATACACTGCATCTTTGAATCTGAATGTAAATGTAAATTTGGAATTGATACATAGTAAATTTAAGGAATTAATGAAAATGCATGATTATCTTCTCGTTGAAGGAATGGGAGGAATTATGACCCCGATTCTTCAAAATTATTATGTTGCAGATTTAATTCGTGATTTTAATTTAAGCACGATTATTGTTACTAGGACAAAAATCGGAACAATTAATCATTCTATAATGACAATAGACAAATGCAAAAATTATGGTCTTGACATCAAAGGAATCATAATCAATAATTTTGATTATGATGGATATCCTACTTCTGAACTAAAAAGAGATCTTGAAAGTTTAACTGATGTTTCTGTTTTGGGTATAATTCCAAAGTTTGACACATTAGATATTGAATCTGTTTCAAAATATGTATCTGATAATTTTGATCTTTCTAAATTTTAATTCTTTAAAATTTTCAGTTGATTTGAACTGTGAGTTTCTGTAAATTTTTTAATTTCTTTAATGATATTAAATAACGTATTATCCTCAATACTGAATACCTTACAATTAAGATTCTTCTTTTTGTATAGTAAAAACCAGATATTTTCATTGATAGGTTGTATTCTTTGTAGATCATGTAATCTTTTTTCAAGATTAGATGGGGTCTGATTAGTCGGTATGTCGATTATTAGAGTATGGTTGGTTTCATTCTTTAATTTCTTTAAATTTGGAATAATAATGTCTATTTCAATTCCTTCGTGAATTATCTTTCTCTGACTGGGGAGAAGTAGTGTAGTAAGAAAATAGTGCATCATAACAGTGATTAAGACACTCATTTTTTCATCATCATTTATTTTTAATTCGATGAATTTTGAATTCAATTCATCTACAACTTGTGAAATCACATTTTGACTATTTTTCTGTAATTCATTAACTATCTTTTCTTCTCCAAAGTTTTTTACCCATTCATAAAAATTTTCTTTTATGATGGTGGAATTATCTTTCATCCTGATGAATGATTATTCATTGAATATGTATCTACGTTCTCCAGAGCCAACTGATGAATTGACCTCTGTTAGTACAAATTCTTTCTTAGGTTGTAACATTGAATCTGCAACTCCAAGTTTATTTTCATGAAGAGCTTCGTATTCTTCAATTGTAAGTTTCTTTCTTGGTCCTATTTCAGATTCCAAATTCATATCTTTAACAATCTCTTCAAACTCTTCTTGAATGACTCCAGAAAATACCATTGCACTACTTCCTGAACCGTATGAACCAAATCCTACTCTTTTACCCGATAGAGGAGTTCCTTTCTGATATTCAAATTCTAAACTACTTCTAAAACCAAGATATAGAGATGCAGTATAGAGATTTCCAATCATAGTTGATGCAATTAATGAACTGGCTAATTTTGATTCATAGACTTCTTGGTATTCTTCCGTTTTAGTAAACATCTTGGTAAATTCATGATCTTTTTCCATAAATTCTTGGTCTCCCAAAACCGATTCAATTGTTCCTCTTGGATCTTTTGGAATTGGTTCGGACATGCCGATTTTTTCAATTATCTTTTTCCACCTAGGTAAAGTTCTCCATTCATGTCTAACAAGATATGCTAACGCTTTCTTTCCCATGTTTGCATAAGGTAAATGCATGTTAAGGAAGTCAATATGATCTAAAATTGTTTCATCATCTCTTAATTTTATTATGCCTGTGCTAATGGCCTTTTTCTTGTAAGCTTCTAATGCTTTTCTAACTTGAATTAAGTAAAGCAGATTGGAATACTGTCCGTGTACAATCGGTGTTTCTTTTCCAAAAGGTCTGTAGAAATCATACTCATCCTTGATTGAAGTTGACGTAACTTTAGGATCAAATGCAAGAAGTCTAGGAGTATCATTTAACAACATTGCTACAGAGCCTGCACCTTGTGTCATCTCTCCAGATGAACCTAAATCGTATTTTGCAATGTCAGACACTACCACTAACGCATGTTTTCCTTCTGCTTCGCCCGCTCTTATCCAATTTGTATTATCATATAACGCATAAGATCCGCTAACACAAGCAAATTTTGTTTCAACTCCTCCACAATGCTCAAAGGCTCCTTGACCATAAACCTGTTCTAGCATTCCTATGACGTAGGAATTCATTGCTTTGGATTCATCAAACGATGATTCTGTTGATACGTATAATCTACCAATGTCTTCTGGTGATAGTTTGTTTCTCTGCATAATTCTAAGACATGCATTTGCAGCTAAGCAAGCTGGGTCTTGATTAGTATCTACAATCGCCATCTGTGAAACTCCTAATCCTTTTTGTAATTTGGCTGGGTCCAATCCTCTACCCCGTGCAAAATCTGCTGCATCCACGTACAGCCTAGGTATGTAGATGGCAATGTCATCAATTCCTGCTGCCATAAGCTAGCCTCTTGGTACTTCGAATATAAGGATATTGAGCTAAATGAAGATTACAAAATAGGTAAGTTTTGCCAAATTTTTATATTGAATTTAGTATTTTGATCGCAATTTTCTCTATTTTGCTAACTCTGTATCAAAAATTCTTTGAAAAACGTCATATGGTTGAGCGCCTCCGATTTTTGTTACCTTTGCATCAGGACCTATAACAAAAAATGCTGGTGTGCCTGTCAGTCCTAGTGATTTTGCGTCACTATTGCTAGAGATGATTTTTTGTTGATATTTCGCATCAAGCATACATTCACTCCATTGATCAATATCTAATTCAATCTGTGTGGCAAAATTGAGAAGATTTTCCGAACCTGCCCATCCGTTATTCTCACCATCCCAATTATTGTAAAGAATGTCATGATATTGCCAAAATTTTTCCTGTTCGTTCGCACAGTGCGCACCATGAGCTGCATTAACAGAATCTGGTCCTATAATTGTAAAATCCTTAAAGATTATCTTGACCTTTCCAGTTTCAACATAATTCTTCAGTATATCATCTTCTGTATCATGAAAGAATTTATTACAAAAAAAGCATTGATAGTCACCAAACTCTACCATTAAAACAGGGGCATTAGGATCACCTAGTATGGGGGACCCATTTGCAGTAAAAACCTCCATTGTAATCTCTTCATTAGACTCAGGAATATTCGCAGGGGTTAGCTCTACTTCCTGTGTGCCAATCATATTAAATGCAAAAAATGCAGCAAAAATTGAAACAGCTGCAATCCCAGCACCAATCCCTAGCGAAGGACCATGTAACACAAATTTTTCTGTTTTTGGATACATTTAGGCTTTTGTAATGTAAATAAATGGCTAATCTTTTTCAAAATACGTGAAAAAAATCTTTGTTAATGGATATGGCTCAATAGGAAGTAGAGTCACCTCTTTTATCAAAGATGACCCTGAAGTTGAAGTGATTGGGGTAGGCAAATATTCTCCTGATAAGGATGTGGAACTTGCCATTTCTAGAGGGCTGAAAGTTTTTGTCCCTGAAAAAAAAATAACTGAATTTCAAGACTTGCCAATATCTGGAACAATAGAATCTGCATTAGATGACTGTGATTTAGTCATTGATGCATCTCCAGGTGGTCATGGTTTTAAAAATAAAAAAAATCTATACGAACCAAGAAATCTTTTGGCAATTTACCAAGGAGGTGAGAGTGTATATGGTGACGAAGCTGTATCTGATTTATTATTTAACTCTCGAGCTAACTATGCAAAAGCATTTGGGAAAAAACATGTGATGCAAGGTAGCTGCAATGTAACTGGAATGGGTAGAATCTTACAACCATTAAGAGAAAAATTTGCAGACAAACTTGAAAGATTTGATGTTACTTTGATTAGGCGATGGGCAGACATTGAACAGACAGAAAAACAAGTGATTGATACTATCGAAATGACTGAAAATCCACATCATGGTGATGATGTAAAATCATACATGGGTAAAGATACTCCATTATTCTTACGTGCAATAAAAGTTCCTACTAGACAAATGCATTTACACATACTTGATGTGAGATTCAGGGACAAAGCTCCAAAACCCTCTGAAATCCTTGAAATTTTTAAACATGAATATGGCGTTGCAATTTTATGGACTGCAAAGGGAACTAAGGATGTTAGAGATTATGCAAGTACAATGAACTTTAATTTTCAAGATACTAACATGATTCACATTCATGCAAACATGATGGCCTCGATTGGTGATACAGTACAAATGATGTATTCTGATGATCAAACGGGAATCGTCATTCCAGAAAACCACATGTTAATGCAAGCAATGTTATTTGAAAAACCATATGAAGATGCATTTAGTCATACTGAAAAATTATTTCACATGGACGAAAAGAAACAAAAATTAGAAGAACATTTTTCAAAAAATTAATTTTTACTTTCGTCTTCAGTTGTATTTTTTTTATGAATTTTTTCCATTCTGATTCTTTCAGGAACATTTTTGTCTACTTTTTCTACCACAATTTTTACTCCTGCAATTTCTACTTTGTCTCCTTCTTTTGGAATATCATGTAATTTCTCATGCAACAACCCATTAATCGTTCCATAATCTTCCCCTTTTGGAATCTTTATTTTGAATACCTCATTGATTTTATCAATCTCTAAATTGCTTGTGATAATTAGAGTATCTTCTCCTTCCATGTGAAAATCTTTTCCTGGTAGATGATCTGTCTCATCCTCTATATCTCCTACAATCTCTTCAATTAGGTCCTCTAGTGTTACTAATCCTTCAACACCTCCGTGTTCATCGATTACAATTGCCATGTGTGTTTTTCTTCCTTTCATTTCTTTGAGCAATGCACTAACCATTTTTTCTTGAGATGCAAAAACTGGATCTCTGGAAATCTCTTTTAATTTGATCATCTTATTGTCATGTTCAAATTCTTTTAGAATGTCTCTTACATGAACAAACCCTACAATATCGTCTACGGATTCACCATAAATCGGAAATCTAGAGTGGGGGCTTTGATTGATTTTTGGTAATGCCTCAAAAAGCAACATATCTGCAGGAAGCATCATCATCTTTGTTCTAGGTGTCATTACTGAACGTAACGCTGTATCATCAAACTCTAATGCGCTTCTAACCATTCTGGATTCTTCTCCTTCTAAGGCCTTGTCTCTATGACCTTGATCAATTATTCCCATTATCTCTGCTTCAGTAAGTGCTGGAGGATGATAGTCACTTCCGGTAATCTTGATCATAATTCGTGTAATTCTTTCTAATATCCAAACAACAGGATATGTTACATAGCTAAATGCAATCAAAATCGGACTTGCGCGAAGAGCAACTTTTGATGCATTTGCATTACAATATGTTTTTGGTGTAACTTCTCCGAAAATTATAATTAAAAATGTCATAATTCCAACAGCTATGCCAAGACCTTCATCTCCAAATATCTCAATTGCAACAACCGTTGCTAGTGCAGAAGAACCAACGTTGACTAGATTATTTCCAAGGTTTACAGCTGACATCATCCAACCTGGATTAGATTTTAATTTCTGAAGTGCTTTTGAACCTCTTTTATGTTCTTTAACTAATCGTTCTACAGTTGCCTGACTAGTGCCTACTAGTGCAACTTCTAAACCACTAAAAAACCCTGATAGCCCAATTAATGCAGCAAGTGCGGCTATTTCAGCCCAGACATCTACCATATTATTCCTCCAAAATTATGAATAACTTCAAAGTTAATCATTTGTTTTTGATTTCACCATCTTACGAATAATTATTTCTAATCTTACTGATTTTTAAGGCTTGGCATGTGATCATGCATAAAGTATTGCTTTATTTCTTGGGGGGATTTGCAAATCTATTTTGGGGATTATTGTGATAATCTACAGGCAGCATAGCATCCTTCTGTCTACCTGTTAGAATTCCTACCACGACATCATCTTTTTTGATAATTTCTTCTTTGATTAATTTTTTTACCCCTGCAGGAGATGCTCCTGATGCCATTTCACAGTCAAATCCATTTAATCCTACAACTGACATTCCATCTAGCATCTCAGAATCTGAAACGGTTGTTGCAACTCCATCTGTGAAATCTAGAGCGCGTAATCCCTTTAGTATGTTTGCTGGTCTTCCAATCTGTATTGCAGTCGCTTTTGTTTTAGGTCTGATTCCTTTTTTATCTAAATCATCATAATACTCTTCAATTAATTCCACATTTGGGTTTCCGTTATTCCATCGTAATTCCTCTCCATTGAACTTTCCATTATACAAATCTGATAATGTACTTGCACCTTCTGCGTTAATTACAGCTATTCGCGGAATTTTCTTTATCCATCCCCACTCATATAATTCCATTATTGCTTTACCACAACTTGATGTATTTCCAAGTGCACCTCCTGGATAAACTATCCAATCCGGAGCATCCCACTCTAAATACTCTAAAGCTCTAAACGGAATAGTTTTTTGTCCTTCAATTCTAAATGGATTAATTGAGTTAACTGTGTATCCGTTGGAGTTTTTTGCATCTTCTAATGATTGACTTAATGCATCGTCAAAATTTCCTTCTACTTCAATAATTTGAGCGCCAAATTGATATGCCTGACTAAGTTTACCAGGGGCAATTTGACCTTTGGGTATGTATACATCACAGTCAATGCCTTCATTGGCTGCAAACATTCCGGCAGATGCTGATGTATTGCCTGTTGATGCGCAAACTATTTTTTTTGCATTAACCAACTTTGCGTGAGTTACTGCAGACGCCATGCCGTTATCTTTGAATGAGCCGCTTGGATTGTATCCTTCTGGTTGAAGCCATAAATTTCCAGAATGTAATCCTACAAACTCTGCTGCTTTTGACATGTGATAGGGTTTTGATTGCCTACCTTCTGAGCCATCAAGTGAAACAAGATACTTGGAACATTCTTCAAGATCTTCAGTATCTATTTGACAAAAATTTAATAATTCACGAAATCTCCAAACTCCACTTTCATTAAATATACTTCCTTCAGGATTCCTTCTCTTAAGAAAAGTTTCTTTGAGACTAGCGGGTTGTTTATTTTTGTATTTTACATCTAATAGATGACCTTTCTCACATTCTACTACCACACTGTTAATTGGATACTCTAAACCGCATTTGGGATCAATACACTTCAAGTATGCACTATCTTGCATTGCCAATAGGTTATGCGGTACTGATTTAAAGTTAACATTATTTGATTTGTAATTCTAAACTTATAGTCTGGATAATTTTCAATACTTTTGTGGTTACTAAAGACGAATATGTAAAAGGAATTTTAGAGCAGATCCTTGTTGCCTATAGTACCATTTCTGCTATTAAGGATAAACCCGGAACCTTAGACAATGTAAAAAAAGAATGGCTAAAAATTCATGGATTGCTCCTTGCATTACTGAATAAACTAGAATCCTTTGAAAATAAATCCGATCATTTTTTAGATTTACAATCCAGTTCCGAATATTATATTCAAAACTATGACTTTCAACGAGAAATCGACACCATGAGTCCTCTCTATTCTGACGATGTAGATAGATTAAAAAACATCAGAATAAAAGTTTTGGAATCTTTACATGATAAACATTTTATTGATAAAATTGAGTCTATTATTACCAAGCTTTAGGTGTATGGTGTGACTGATTCTAAAAAAAAATGTATTTTATGTGGATGTAAGGATCATAAATTGTTTGGATGCAACAAACATTTTTCCAAAAAATGTAGTTGCCATAATAATTAATCAGGATTACAAATTTTACAATTTTTTATATCTGTGAATTTTTTTTCTGCCAAAGAAATTGTTGAGAACCAGTGAAATTCCGTATCTTCATTTTCCGAGTTAGAAAATTTTTCTTTGTTAATTTCAATACATTTGGTTTCGTGAATAATTACTGATTCTTTGTTTTTAATTATCATGTAACCATAATTTGATTTTATTATATTTTCAAATTCTTCTATGTTGATAATCTTTACCATCTTATTCTTTCTTAATTTTTGGACCTGATCTCACATGAAAATTTATACAACATTTACACTCTTTTTTCCTACACTCATCTTCAGAAAAATGACCACAAATACCACATTCACAACTTTTTGCCATATTGTTAATTGTAATTTCAAGAATATAACTAATTTGAGTATTCTTTAACTAAATAACTACTCAAAATATGATTACTTTTTAGATTTCACTTTCTTTTTTGGTGCTTTTGCAGCTTTTGCCTGTCCTTGCAGCTCTTGTTCAACTTCAGCTGCTTTGTTATCTACCACTTTGATGATTTCTTGGATCAGACCATCTAGATCACTATCTGATGCTTCTGGTTCTACTGCACCTGCAATCTCGTTAATTGTATTTGATATTTCTGCACTTACTTGTTCAAAGCTTTCAGGATCTTCATACGCAGCTGCGTACAAATCTTTCAAATTATTTACTTGATTAATCACCTGATCTGTAAGGGTAACTCTGAATGATGTCCCGTTAACTATGACTTGTTTTGTAATCAATAACAGCTTTCGAAATCTAGTCCTTAAAACCTTTTTCACTTGGATTATAGTTAATTAGTATTGAAATTTTTTAAAAGCCCGACTAAAATACTATGTAATCCAATGCGGCAGCATCACTAATTAACGATGTATGCCGTGAGGCTACTACATATCCATTTTTTATCTCATTGGTAGGAATCCATCTGTTAGTTGATGTATAATGTCTTTTTTCAGTTAACTCTTTCTCAATTGCTTCAATGTCGCACTCTCCTTCTTCAATTTGTTGAGTTTCCAAATGTTTTATTGTGATCAAAATTTTGTTTACTTTTACTCTATCTCCAAACTTCCATTGAAGTGGTGGATGTTCATCTGAAACTTCGAGAACCTTGACCTTCATTTCTTTTTTCCCCATTAAATCTCGACTGATTAGCATCCGTTCATCTACAAATTCGTCAAAAGAATATTTCTGGCGGGATTTACTTGTCTCTTCATCGTCTGTAGATTGTAAAAGAGATTCGACTACATCATTTCTCAATGGTTTAGCATACATTTCCCTCTCAGAATTATCGTTATCTGCGGTTGGTGATTCTGATTTTTGTGTAGAAATATTATCTGATTCATTTTCTTGCTTTTTCATTAAATCCGCTAATCGCTTTAATTTTTCAAGAGTGTTTGAATCCGAATCACCGGAATTGTTATTCATACTATTGTTTCACTTTTACTATTAAAAAATGATTTGACTAGTACCCAGTATTGGCTCTAGGGGTTTTTATCTCAAATGGCATTTCATAATCTTTGAGATTAATTTTGAAACGTGTTTTTTCCTTCAAGCCATATACTTCCCCCTCATAAGTGCACACACAATCCATAATCTCATCTCCTTTATGCCAAACTTTGAAAAATTCACGTAATTCTCTACTTTCATACTGTCCTACACCGATCCTCTTTTTTGATAAAAATTTGAATGCCAATATCACATTTCTCGTTTTGTACACCTTGAAAGTTTCTGTCCATTTCAAACACCTGGATATCTGATCATAAGGAACTTGTAATGTATTGTTGGTTCCTGATTTTGCCTCGATAGTGAATAGTATTCTTTCTTGATTATTTACAGTCAAAATATCTGGTAGTGCTACACTTGGGGAACCTAATCTGAATGCTTCCCAATTTTCCAATTTGTTGAATCTCTTCACGATAGTATCTTCCCAATGATATCCTCTTTGCCTTCTAGTCCTTGCTATTTTTTTATTATTCTTTGATATTTGTTCTATTGAAACAGCTTGATTTGATGTTATGGGTATGGTTTTTGTTTTCATCTTTTGAATTCCACTAGGATCTGAATATAGAACTCTTGGTAATTACATAATAACTCAATGAAATCTAACGAATTTGCGAAAGTAGAATTCAATTAAATTTTATCTTAGGAATAGTATTTTTTGAAATTCATTAAGATTTATTTTTATAGTAAAGTTTTATGACATTTTCTACAACAACATCTGTATTGAGATCTATCTCTGTACTGACCAATAACAAATGATCATTTCCTAAATAAAAAGAAAATCTCTTAATTGTGTCATATTCATCTAATGTGTATTTTGTTTTTCCTACCCATTTTGAGATATTCTTTCTTGAATTCCAATTGAGAATTAATAGATTGACAAGTTCTTTTTCAGACCTTTCACTTAGTAGACTTTTTACTCCTTCACGCATACCGCCACCAACTTTTTGAGCCCATTGATCAAAAACTGCAGCGAATCTAATTTTATTATCGATTTTTAAAATATCTGAGCAAAATTTTTCGTAATTCATATTCTATGGTATGTTTTCTAAATTAATAGAGTTTTATTAACAATATAAAATCAATAAACCAAAAAGCCTCAGAAAGTGATAAAACTGATCCAAGAAATAGCAAAAAATTTCATTACTCTCAAACAGGAATTTTACAAAAATTATGCAGGCAACAGCCACATTCAGGAATTCTTGCCTTTAGTCTCCTCTGATTCATTTCCTATTGATAAAGAGCATTTACAAAAATTAATTGAATTTGCTGAATCAAATCCAATTTATCACAATTCTTTTGATATGGAACTAAATGATACTCCCTGTCGAATTTACGAGGGCGACATTAACGATTATTGGATTAACAGTTTGAAACATGATTCTAGCTACCAGCCATTTTATCCTACTTGGATCCTTTCTGGATATTTACTTGCCTTATCATCAAAAACCCTTGGGTATGAAAAATTAATTGATATTGGCTCTGGAGATGGAAGAATAGCGTATTGCGGAAGTATTCTCAACTTGACGTCTTATTCAATCGAAATTGATGAAAGTCTAATTCAACTACAAAATAAAATTCAGTCAAATGTTTCGCAAAGATTTCATCCAATGTGTAGTGATGCTATGGAATTTGATTATGACTCAATTAATTTATCTAAACCTGAGTTTTTTATTGGAGGACTACCTCAGCAAGGAGAAATGCTTGTCGCAAACGTTCTCACAAAAATTCAAAAAACTCCTCTTGCAGAAGAATCTGGATTTGTTTTAGCAGGAACACATTCTAAAAAACAATTTTCTGGAGATTCATCAAATGGTGGCTGGTCACAAATTATTAATGATTTTGGACTAACTGTGCAAGAAATACTTGAAGTACCTACTAGCTGGACATTTGATCAACAAACTGACACACCATATTATTTTACAAAATTTCAGTAATGTTGTGATACTTCAAATGAATAGTTTGACTTATTTTTTTTAATTTTTTGTAATATTACTTCTTGATTTATCTTAGGATTGTTAATTTGATTGAAATAACAGATCAATCGTATTTGTCCTTCAAATTCCACAATTCCAAAATACCCTTGGTCATTTTTTGAGTATTCGATAATTCTCCCAATGTTATTCCCTTTCCTTAGTGTGTTTGAACTTAGACAATTTTTACAAAATTTTAACGAAGGCCAATTGATTTTTTTGCATTTGATACATTCACTTACCATAAATTCTTCGTCGGTATAATTCTCCATAATTTACGACTCCAATAGTAATATCGTTGAAGATGTTGCAGCAGCAGACATATTGTGAATCAATCCTTTTTTTGGAGAATCTACTTGTCTTTTACCTGCGGTGCCTTGTAATTGTTGGACTATCTCAATTGTTTGTGCAATTCCTGTTGCACCTAATGGATGACCTGCTCCGATTAATCCTCCTCTTGGATTGATGATTTTTTCATTTGTTTTGATCATATTTTCAAGAAACGACATTCCATTTCCAAGATTAGTAATTCCAATACTTTCAAGAGCCATCGGCTCACATACTGAAAACGCATCATGTAATTCCATGACTTCAATATCTGAAGGAGACCATCCTACGGCATCAAATGCCATTTTTGAAGCTAAAGAGGTTGAATACATATTTGTTAAATTTGGATTGTTGGTAAAACTAGCAGAAATTGTTTTTTGGCCTATTCCTTGAATTTTAATTGGGTTATCTGTGAATTTTTTCGCTATCTCATTGTCTGCCAAAAGAATTGCTGATGCACCAGCACAAGGTCTTGAACAATTTAAAATTCTAAGATCATCTGTTAATCTCTTTGAAGATAACACATCCTCAACACTGATGACTTTGTCTGAATATGCATTGGGGTTATCTCTAGCATTTTTGTAATTTTTTACAGATACAAGCGCTAGTTGCTCATCATTAACTTTGTTTACCCGTTTGTATGCACTAGTAAAAATGGATGCCCAAAAAATTGGATGTTTGAATTCTCCTCTTGCTTGATCCCATTCCAAAATTTGACCTGGACTATCATGTCTGTCTCCTCCGATAACTAAGATGGTTTTTGCAATTTTTGAGTTAACATGGGCGGCAGCTGAAACAATAGCATTTGTTCCAGAGTTACATAGACTTTCCACTGTGTGAGAAACATTTGGCTCGATCCCTAGTGTTTCTGAAATTATTGCTGACAAGTATTTTGAATTACTGTTTGTGGAAATTAAAACCCCGTCAATTTCTTTTTGTGTTAGATTTTTAGTGTTGTCAAAGAGGTTTTTGACGGCACCTACCATCTGTTCTTCAATAGAAACATCTTCTGTAGTAAATTTTGTACTTCCATGCCCTACGATACTAACGTTATTCATATCCTATACCAGAAAATGTTTTTGTTAGTGTTTTAACGGAATCATGAACTTCTCCAACTGGATTAAATTGTAAAATTGGATGAGTTACTCCTGAATTTGTGAATTCCTCAATTTTTTTTATTCCGTCATTAGGAGTTCCACAAATAGTTAGTGCTTTCAACATCCCATCAGTGACTAATTCATGATTAGATTTTAATCCCGATATTTTGAATTCATCATAAATATTGTTTACTTCATTAGCGAATCCATTTTTTTCTAGAAATTCACGATAAATTTTCCCAACTGAGACGTAAAATGCTAATGTTATTTTTGCCCTCTCAATAGCTTTTTCTGCGTCGTTATCTATGGCGGTAATTATTTGACAACCGACATCAATTTTTCGTTTCGATTGAAATTTTTTGATTGTCTCTTTTAATTCATTTAGGGGTCTTAGGTAAAAAATAACTCCATCTGCTTTATCCCATGCAAGTTGAGTCATTTTTCGATTAACTGCTGCAATATAGATGGGGATTTTTTCTCGAATTGGTTTTACTAAAAGAGTAAATCCTTTCAAATTAAAGAATTTACCTGTAAAATCTATTTTCTTTTTTGACACTACCAAATTTATGATGTCAATATATTCACTCATTCTAGATAGAGGATTTTTAAAACTGCCTCCATGAAAATCCTCTACTATTGGAACGCTGCTGGTTCCTAACCCAAGTATTAATCGACCTTTAGAAATTGTATCCACTGTTACTGCTCCCATTGCTATTAGTGCCGGACTTCTAGAATAGATGTTGATGATGGATGACCCTATTCGTGCATTGTTTATTTTCTGTGAAGCCATGGTGAGCATAGAAAAATTTTCCATTCCCCAAGTTTCGGGAATCCATACCGTATCTGGACTGTGCTTTCCTATGATAGTAGCACATTCCATTACTTCATTTATTGATAATACTGAGCCTAAACTGTAAGAAATACCCATGTTTAACAAATAATTGAATCCTATTCTAGTTTATCTCTTTTAGCATTAGGTAAATAATCATTGAGGCAGAAGATTATGAAATTGAAATCACGAATATAGGCAATGTCAATTCAAGAATTTAAAGAAAATAAATCTGAAAAAAAAACCTTTTGGCATTATGCCACTAAGTACGCAGCAGCTGTACAAGACGATGAATCGTTTGTTAACGAAATGGCATACATGATGGTAACTCTACACCGAACCGGAGCTTAATTTTTTATTATTTTTTTAATCCTTCCAGAACAATCTTCCATATCTTTGAATGAGTCAATGGAATACCATTCTACATTTTCAAATTTTGTTATGTTTAATTTTTGCTCTTTTGCATATTTTGGAAATGTTGTTTTTTCAATATCTCCTTTAGATGGGAGATCTTTGAAAATTTTATCAGAAAAATGATATATTCCTGCGTTCATCCACAAATTTTCTACTTGTTTTTTTTCTGAAAAATTAATAATTTTATTATCTTTTACATCCAGAATACCAAATTTCGTCTTTAATTGAATTGATGCAATTGTATTAGTTTTAGATTTTAGTTTGTTAATATTGATGTTTGTTATTACATCTCCATTTATTACAATGAATGATTCATTTTTAATCCATTTTCTTAATTTTTTTATTGCACCTCCAGTACCAAGTGGTGTTTTTTCTTCTGAAAATCGTATTTTGACTTGCAGATTATTTTTTGTGTCTAGAAAATTTTTAATTTGTTCAGTTCTATATCCTGTACAAATAATGAATTCATTGATGCCGTATTTTTTCAAATATCTTATTTGCCATTCAATTATTGGAACATTGTTGAGTGGAATTAGTGGTTTAGGAACATAATCTGTTATGGGTTTGAGTCTTTTTCCTCTTCCCCCTGCAAGTATCACTGCTTTCATATCTTTTCTAATTCTAAATTACATTCAAACTTATCGCAATCCTAGGTGCTATGAATTACTTAATTACTAGAATACTCATATTCTCATACTGATGGGGGCATTTGATTCTGATCTTTATCAAGAGATCAAAGATGAACTATCTTATTTTGGATTGGAAAAGACTGATGCTGAAATTTATCTTACATTATTAGAATTTGGTCCATCTACTATGAGTGAACTTGCAACAAAACTTGAAGTTGATCGCGGAAAAATATATCGTGCAATGGAGCGATTACAAGATTTGGGAATGGTAATCTTGCATAATTCTAAAATCACATCTTGTGAAGCAGTCAAACCCGAAGAAGCATTTATGATGATTATAGAGAAAAAAAAGACAAAAATTACAGAATTGAAACATGCTGCAAAAACTATTGAAAAAGAATTAGAACAAATAACTAGACCGACTATGTCTCAAGCAGCATCTGCATTCTCAATTATTGAAGGTAGAAATAGCATTTATGCAAGAATTGGAAAATTAATTCAAGATGCTCAAAATACTGTCTATCTAGTAACTACTGCTGATGACCTATCAAGAATGTTTCAAACCGCAATTCCTGAAAAAATCAATCTTGCAATTAAAAAAAATGTGAGTATCAATATTGCAGTAGATGCTAACTCGGGCATATTACAAAATCTTTCGAGTCAGTACGGCATATCCAATATACGGATTGGGACTCTTCCATCTAAGAGTCGTATTATTGTAGAAAAAAAAGCACATTTGCTCATGTCTGGAGCAATAAAAGAAACAAACTCTCTAACTGAACAATCTGAATCAATTCTTTATTCAGATTCTTTAGAAATGATAGAAAATATGTTTAGTCTATGTGAGCAAATTTGGAAGAAGACAAAAACTACAATCGTAAGTTAATAATTTAATTTCCAAATACTGAAATGCCAAAATAATATCCTGCTAGAATTACTCCTGTGCTATACACACAGGATCCTAAAAATGTGAATAATAGAAATTTTCCAATATTCATTTTTAATAATCCTGCAGGAACTGAAATCATCTCCCTCATGACTGGAACCATCCTTCCAAAAAATACTGTTTTGTCCCCATGTCGTTCAAACCAACTTTCAATTTTGACTAATTTTTCTTCAGAAATTCTAGCATATCTGAGGTATTTCAAAAGTGCTTTTCTTCCCAAAAAATATGCTACAAAATAAATCACAGTAGAACCAATTGTCGCACCAATACCTCCAACAATTCCTAGTATTATGACTTGCAATAATTCCGCACCACTTTGTGATGCTATGTATCCTGCAACTGGAAAAATTGCTAATGTGGGTATTGGTGGAAAAACAGTTTCAATTAATGCTGCTAAAAATACTCCTAAAAAAAGGTGCTCTGAAATTAACTCTGTAATCCATTGAATTAATGATTCTATCTCATTCAATTATTTTCCTGTTCCGTCAGATAATAATGAAGTTCTGTATAGCATTCAGTACAATACTCTTGGTCATTGGTATGTTCACAATCACGTACCTTAGATACTTCGGTACCGCATTTGGCACAAATCGGCATAAATCATCTTTTTTTATGATTTCTTTAACTTTATGGCACCTAATGCAGTAATGAATGCGCCTGCTCCAAATAGAGGACCAACTTGAGATATCACACTTCTTTCTTCAGCACCAGCTTCTACTGGTGAAGGCATAGCTAACACAACTATTCCTCCAATTATTATCAGAATTCCTGCAATAATGATTAATCCGCCCAATCCCTTGGAAGGTTCTTTTCTAGAAATGAAAAATGCAACAATTGGCAAAATTATTGATGGCATTCCAAGACCGACTCCGCGAGCCATATGATCAAATGGTAAAAATCCTACACGATCTTCTGACATCATACCCGCAGCAACATCTGCGGCATAAATTACAAGCAAGCCTATTGAAATTCCTGCTAAAATCATCGAAACTTTTAGTGCCATATCACGCTGGCCTTATTTGTAATTAATAAATCTATAATGATTTTTAATTATTTTTAACACTATGAATTCTTAGGTAGTCTCACAACAAAGGTTGTGGGATGATTTTTTACACTAATACTGCCATTATGCTGTTCTATGATATTTTTACAAATTGATAATCCGAGCCCGGTACCAGTTTGTTTTGTTGTAAATAATGGGTCAAAAATCTTTGGTAAAATGTCATTTGGAATTCCTTTACCTGAATCTTCTACTGCCACCATTACATCAGCTCCGTTGTCCATTATTCTTACATTAACTGTACCTACTGTGTCTGTTGCTTGAATAGCATTCATAATCAAATTAGTAAAAACTGCTTCCAGTTTTCTTTTATCACAATAAATTCTGGCATCATTCTGTTCAATATTTATTGTTACATCATTCGGAATTATGATGTTATCTTTTGACATTCTAATAATATTGAGAATGGATGTTGGTTCTAAAGTTAATTCTGTGGTTCTAACAAAATCCAATACATCATCTACTTGATGAGACATTCTTTCAATCGCTCTTCTTAATTTTCCATAATACTGCAATTTTTCTTCAATTTTCATTCTTGGTTTTGATTCAATGATTTCAACTACGTTTTTTATTGTGGATAGTGGATTTCGCAAATCATGGGCCATTCTTGACGCTAGTTCTCCTATTACGGCTAGCCTTTCTGATTTTTCTAACTCTCCTGATTTTTCATCCACTTGTCTTGCTAATTGATCCCTGTGAATTTCTATCTCTTTTTCTTTAACTAATACCTTCTCCAAATTTTTTCTAAGGTCTATTGTTAATTTTGCATTTTGTTCTTTTTGTTTTTCTAATTCTTTATTTTTTCTTTCCAGTTCTTCATTTTTCTTACTTAACGATGAAGCTAATTCTTGTAAAAATAATATTTTCTCTTTAACGTCTGTACTCATTTTCTTTTCTTTATTGAAAAGTTCACTTGATTGTTGAGCTAATTCCTTAATGAGGGATTCTTTTTCCTCCATTTCAGATTTTGCAATACCTAATTCATAATACGCCTTTGCGGTTAATTCTGCTAAATTTTCATTAGGGATTTCTTCTTTTGGTACCTGCAATATACTCGATTTAATTTCTGAAACTTTTCCTATTATCCTATGTTTGTTGTATTCAAACACACAAATTTTTTACGATAATTTATGTAAATAATCCAAATAAACTGAAAATAATATCTCCATAGAATAATTGAACCAGAAATCCTCCTAAAATAAACAACATGTAGGGAATACCGGGAGTGACCCATGTGTCAGGTTTGCTGCAGAATTTTGCATATTCTGCGTGTTGAAGAGATAAATTCAATTTTTTCATTTTTCCTGCCTTTTTTTCAATAGAAAAGCAATACTTTGGATTTGATGCTTTGTATCCAATAAACATCGCAAGAATTCTTCTACTTTTTGTTTCCGAAAACCCCTCAAAAATATTCTTTTTTTGAGCAATTAAAATTAGATTTCTTGAAAAATTAACAAACATTGGAATAATTGAAAAAATTACGGCATTTGTTAAAACAGTAAACGGACTGATCATATTTTCCGAAAGTGAAATCTGTGGTGCAAGTATTGCCAAAGATATTATTGCAAATGCATCCGCTCCACCAAACAATCCTAATCTCCAGATAAGTAAAACAAATGGAGCAATTATTAATGAAATTGCCATTAAATAGATACTATCCATAAAATCTGGTTCTAAAAATAATAGTGCAATTCCAGAAATGCTAAACACAATCCATATCAAATCATTAATTTCTCTTTTAGTAACATCTGTGTATGATGCAATTCCTAACATAGTTAAAGCCAAGATGATTCGAATGTTTGTAATTTCTATTAATGGCTCGAACATTTTTTCCCCATCCTATGTAATTTGGACAATTTTTTTATTTAATAACAAGCTTGTGCGAAGAAATAAACTGAATTTGGTACTAAAATAATAAAAATTTGTGGTAGTTTTCAAAAGATCTACCATTAAGCATTCAGAACTTTTAGTGGCTTTGCTTTCTTCCAAAGGTGCTGGCAAAGACTGTGCATGTTGTTTATCATCTCTGCAGAATTTGTATACAGAATTGAGTCTGTGTCTTCATTAAGATCCATTGTTTCCTTTATTGATCCTGACATGATGAGTTGTCCTTTCTCTTCAACAATTACTCTGCTTTTGGATGGTAGTTTTCCTATCCTTGTCTCTTGAGCGCCTAGTCTGTCTATCAGTGGTATGATGTTGTCACTTTCTGCATATGTGAGAACCTTGACTGTCCCTCCATTCTTCTTACAGAGTTTTATCTTCTCAGGAATTGCAGTATGATACATTCTAAGTACATCTTCTGCGGTAGTCATTATGTAGATGGTTTTTGATGACTCTTGGATCATTTTTCCAATTCTGGAATATATGTTGGAACGTCCTTGTACGATAGAGATTGAAGAAACTTCTGAAATCTCTTCTGGGCGTTTGAGTTCTTTTAACTCTGCGATAATTTTTCGTGAGAGCTTTTGCATAGTTGTTACTTCGTCTTCTTTTCGTTGAATTACCGATGTGAGTGCATCAGATGGTGCTACTGCTTCGCAAATTGTTGGATTAGAAAATGTAGTTGTAATCAAACCCATGTCTCTTAATTTGTTAAGAGAGCGATATGCCTTACCTCTATCAATTTCTAATTTTGTCGAAATCTTGCCTACAGTTAATGAACCTATTCTTAGTAGGCCCAGGTACATCTTTGAATCGGTTTCATCCAATCCAAAATATGACAATTCTGTAGCCAGATTTGATTCTGTACTCATTTTGTTTGCCTCCATTCAAAAATTGTCTGAATTTTTTGTTGTTTTTGTTGGTTGTTGTTTGTCGTTATGACCATTTTTCCCAAACTAATGATTATTTGGATGGTTATTTCCCCTAGTATGTAATTTTTTGAACTGACATTTTATTCATCTATAGGTTGTAGAGTCAGTTCTTCATTAATCTCTTCAACCTTCTCTATCATATTAGTAATTGTTTCACTATTTTGAAAATCTACCATATTAAAATGACCCATCTTACGTTGAGGTTTTGATTCTAATTTATGATACATTTTCAAAAAAATATTTTTTTGTGAAATTTTCAATGGTTTGTATTTTCCTTGAAAATTTTTTGGTCCTAGAATATTGCACATTATTGTTTGATAAATTAAATCTGTATCTCCTAAATCCAATCCCAAAATTGCTTTCAGGTGTTGTTCAAATTGAGATGTTTTGCTAGACTGTAATGTGTGATGACCCGAATTATGTACCCGTGGCGCAATTTCATTAATTAAGATTGAATCATTTTTTGTAACAAACATCTCTATTCCAAAAACGCCTGCACCCTTTAACACATCCATTGTTTTGATTGCAATTTCTTTTGCTTTTTCTGATATTTTATCTGGTACTCTAGCTGGTGCTATCGTCATCTTTAAAATATTATCTTCATGAATATTTTCAACTACTGGAAATGTTTTGATCTCTCCATGTGTGTTTCTTGCCGCAATTACAGATACTTCCATTTTGTAATCAACAAATTTTTCTAGGTATGTGGGTTTTCCTTCAAAGTAATTAATTGCATTTTGAATTTCACTTTGATTGTTTATCTTATAATTCCCTCTGCCATCATATGCATCCCTTCGAATTTTTAACAATGCTGGAAAACCAAATTTTTGTAAATTATATTCCAATTCCTCTTTGGATTCTATCTTGATAAAATCCCCGACTGGAAGTTCGTTTTGACGTAAAAATAATTTTTGAGTATATTTGTCCTGAATAATTTTCAGAGTATCTGGTGATGGGTTGATTATTACTTTAGATTCCAAAGTTTTTAGAACCTTGCTATTTCCAGATTCTATCTCATATGTCAAAACATCTGCTTTTTCTGCTAATTCTTGAATGGCCCTCTCATCTTTGAAATCTGCGACTATCTGTTCAGCCCCCACAATTGATGCTGGACAATTCTCAGTAGGATCAAGTACAATAACTTTGGAGATTTTTTCAGGAATTTTGTTTGCAGCTTCTGTGAGCATCATTCCAAGCTGTCCGCCGCCTATGATCCCAAGAATTACTGCCATACTGTTTTCCTAATTAATCGACTAAAAATAGTTAATGCTGTATTACTGTTAAATTACTTTGGAAGATTTCCACATGAGTTCAAACAATAATTCCATTGAAGAAATCATTGCAGTAGAATCAGTCCACATGGCTGATGAATCATCAGGTCTCTTATGATTATTTTTGGTATAGAATATGATTTCTTTTTTATCTTTTATTACAAAACATGTTTTTTTATCCATATCTTTAGTAATTTGTTTTAATTCTTTATTTTTTATCTCGTCAAAAACATATGAGGTCTTATCTGTACATGTTGTTAAAATTTTTATCTTAATATTTTTCTTATTGATTTTATCAAAATCATTAGAATGATATAATCTTAGATGATCTTTTTCTGAACCTATTAAAAGAATCTCATGCTCTGTGGTGTCGAGCATTTCAATTAATTTACTTTTAATAGGATTTGTTCCTTGAAGCATCTGAAACTTGTCTTCATGATTGTCTGATTCATTAGAAAGGAAATTTGGAATCTTTTCCCAAATATTCATGATGTCTTTTTCCTGTTGTTCTAAGCTCTTTATCCGCTCTTTTTCTGAGTTTACCAATGTCTTCATAGCTTTGTCTACGGGCAATGCTGAAAATTTTATTGGGTGCTCAAATGTTGCAGAAACTATCCCTCTGCTCTGAAGAGTTGATAAAAGATGATATGTTTCAGTTCTTGCAATTTTTAATGCTTTGCAAACTTCAGGTGCAGTTTTTGAACCGTATTTTCCTAAAAATATGTAAACTTTTGATTGATTGGGAGTTAAATTGAATTTTGTTAGATTTTCCTGTAATTCGTCTACTTTGATTTTATAATCTTGATGTAGGGATTCTGTACTATCAAATATGGTGATCTGTTTTTCAGCCAAGTTCATTTCTGATCGATATTGGGATCCTAATATTGTGCCAAGGTTAAGATCTTTTGATTAGACTGATCGGATATCCGATCAAAATAGGCACAGAATCAATTTTTTACAAAAATTTAGGCATAAATTATCGTATTTTTTCATGCTTATGCATTATCAGAGGTAAAAAATTTTGATCTATATGCCTAGATTGTTTTCGGGCAGTATAGATAATAACATCAAAATCGCCTTTCTGATTTGTGAGTTATAGCAAAAAACCCCTTGTAGGCATCATTATGGGTTCTAGTTCAGATAGTAGAATCATGCACAATGCCGCTGAAATTTTAGAAAAATTTGGAGTAAAACACGAAGACCAGATTGTCTCTGCCCACCGAACTCCTACTAGATTAGTTGAATATGCAGAACATGCTGAAAAAAGCGGTTTTAAAGTAATAATTGCAGGGGCTGGAGGAGCCGCGCATCTTCCAGGAATGATTGCTTCCCATACTATTATTCCTGTCATTGGAGTTCCAATCTTAGTTTACAATGATAAACACGACCAAAAATCTGAAAAATCCAAGTTTTCAGCATTTGGCGGCCTTGATTCTTTATTGTCAATATCAGAAATGCCCACAGGCTCACCTGTGGTTAGTGTGGGTGTGAATAAATCTGCAAATGCAGCAATTTATGCTATGAAAATCCTTGCAAATCAATATCCTGATTTAGCTAAAAAATTGAAAAATCATAAAATTGATCAATACAAATCTGTTCTAAAGGAATCAGATGAATTAAAAAAACACGGATTGAGTAAATTTGTTAAAAAAAAGTTCAAACAATCAAGTCATTAACTTAAACTGAATGTTTTTTCTTTTTAGATGATCAATTAGTTTATCTGCACTGTCTTTTCCTTGGGTTTCTAAACTAAGTATTACACCTGCAGACCCTGCATTAATAGCAGAACTTAATCTGTCGTGAACCACTTCTACAATGTTTGCATTTGCAGATGTAATCTCATCAACTACTTCTTTTAATGCTCCTGGTCTATCAGGTAACAGTATTGACATTTTTAATAATCTGCCCACTGCAGCTAGACCCTTATCGACAATTTGTCCTAATAGATACATATCAACATTACCGCCAGCTAAAATTGTAACTATTTTTTTTCCAGGGGATGGTTTTTTGTGTAAAAGATATGCTAGTCCTACAGCTCCTGCTGGCTCTACAACAATTTTTGCTCTCTCCATTAACAAAAACATGGCCTTGATGATCTCAGCATCATTAACGAGAACTATGTCGTCAATCAATTCTTTGATAATTGAATATGTTAACTCTCCTGGATTTTTTACTGAAATACCGTCTGCAATTGTTCTATCTCCACCTTTGGTTACAATCTTTCCATTATTCACTGATTCCTTCATAGCTGGAAATGATTCTGATTGAACTCCAATTACCCTTACTTTTGGATTCTTTGATTTTATTGCAATTAGAGTTCCAGCGGCTAGACCTCCTCCTCCTATTGGAACATAAACTTCGTCTACATCTGGTAGGTCTTCTAATATCTCTAATCCTATTACTCCTTGAGCAGCAATAATTTGAGGATCATCAAAAGCATGGATGATTTTTGCGCCTGTTTGCTTTGAAATTTCTTGAGCTTTCTTCCAAGCCTCATCATAATTTGCCCCTTCTAAAACAACTTTTGCACCATATCCAATAGTTGCAGCTACTTTAGCTGGTGATGCATTTTTTGGCATAACAATAGTGCATGAAATTTTCTCTCTATATGCTGCAAATGCAACTCCTTGTGCATGATTTCCTGCAGATGCAGCAATCACTCCGTTTTTCTTTTCATCATCACTTAGTGATTTGATTTTATAATAAGCACCTCTAATTTTAAACGAACCTGTTTTTTGTTGAAACTCTGATTTTAGATAAATTTCTGCACCTGTCATAGAACTAAATGTTGGTGAAAATGTCAGTGGTGTTTTTCTAATATCTGAACCCCGCATGGAGTTTGCTTTTTGAATTTCTTCATATGTGGGATTCATGAAAACTATTCGCTTAAATCATCTATATTTGACTTGTTCTCATATCGCGTGCATATTGTTTCAAATTTTATTGATATTCTAAGAAAATCTTTTATACTTTGAGCAAACCGATCAGATCAAGTCGTGAGGATCAGCTCTCCCCTTTGAGGAAACCTCGCCTCAGTTTGCTGATCCTCCGATAATTATTTTCTAAATAATCTGACATAAATTAATTTTTGGATATAATTAGCAAAAACTGTTCAAGTGTTTGAATAATACCTTGTTTAGTTTTCTCTGAAATTTTTTTTGGATCAAATAATCCTTCTTTAACATTATTTTTTACAAATTCCAAATCAAAGGTACAGAGAGAACCTTCTTCTCCGGCAATTAATTTTGTATCATCGATTAAAACTGGAGATGTTTGATATGTTTCTAATAAGAAACTATCCAATTCATTAAATAATTGAGTCTTTTTATTGGATAATTCTTTGAAATTTACATCTGTTTTTCCTTCAACTTCATTGTAGATTTTCTCTCTTAATTCATCATTGTCATAAAAAATTTCAAATAAGTTCTGATGTGTTAAATTAGTATATCCCATTTCTTTTAGTTTTGATAAAACAAACTCATCGCCCATCTCTGAGAGTTGAATTTCTTTATCTTTTGTATTGTCTATCAAATCTGCAAGCTCCTTTTGGATCTTTATTACTCGATTATCCGGTCTATAGTATAATAAAACATGAAATTGTATGGATAAATGTCCTGAAATTATATAATTTCCAATCTTTGTTTCAAATTTTGTAAATATTCTCCTAACATCTTCATTATTTGATATTGATATATCTTGAATTTGCCAATTTTCAAGACTTTCAGTAATTTTTTTGTAATAGTCACTTATCTTTTTAGGATCAAATGTTGATTGTTCGGTGATGGTGCTATCGCCAAGCATAACTTTGATTTTTACTGTATTGGTTAATTCTTTAATATGCTCTAAAAATGAATTCTGAATTTGTTCATTAGTTTGGTTTAATGATTGAATAAATTCATCATTTGTTCTATTCCCTAGCCTCATTATGATCCTTTAGTGTATACTACATTAAATCTTTCAAGAACATTGTTTTAAATAGAAAAATCACTGTTATTCATTATTGGAGATTGAAAAAATTGTATGTTGGAATTGCAATGCTGAAATTGTTCAATATTTCAATGATAAATATAAGGGAAAACGAGGCAGATGCCCTATCTGTGGAGTGGATTTTCCATTAGAATAGGTGATAGTTTATGTCAAAAAAAGAATATGATGAACAAAATTCCGATGAATCAGAACAAGGTTCTCCAAATGTGGTCGATATGCTTCTTAGCAAAAAAAATGAGCTAGTAGTAGATTCTGAAACTTTGATCAAAGAAACTCAAAAGAGAGTTTGGGCAGCATTAAAGAAAGGATATGAGTATTCAGGTAGTCCTGATGAATCTGATGCATTTTTGAGAAAACATGTGTTTTCTAGAATAGACATGGTTGTTTTGTATGTGGATTTAGTGGGTTCTACTACTATGACTCTGGAAATGCCAGAAGACAAACTTGCAATAATAATTAGCTCTTTTGCTCAAGAGATGGCCTTTGTCATTAGGCAATATGATGGATATGTGTTAAAATTTGTCGGTGATGCAGTTATTGGTTATTTTGTTGCAGAAGATAACTCTCTTCGAGCATCTGATAATGCAATAAACTGCGCTAAATCCATTATCACTGTTATAGAAAAAGGAATCAATCCAATTTTGAATCAATATGATTATCCCGATCTTAAAGTAAAGATTGGAATTGACTTTGGAAAAAACATAGTAATTCGATATGGTGCCGACGAAAAGAAATCACGTGTAGACTTGATGGGTCCTCCGATGAATATTGCTGCAAAAATACAATCACTTGCTAAACCAAATCAAATCTTAATTGGTGATGATGTGTACTCAAGAATCCATCCAGCTTCTCAAAAGTTTTTCAGTGAAGTGATATGGAAAAACCACGAGTGGAGATACAGAAGTAGAACCACTGGAAATATTTACAAAGTATATCAACATCACAACTAAACTGTAAATCTATCTGGACATTCTATGTGTTCATAGTGGTGTTCTGTAAATTTTTCATTAACCACATAAATAACAATTTTATGCAAATCTTTTTCGACAATTTTTCTTTTGCATCTCATACATGTCTTTGTGATATTTTCTGACATATTGTATCAGCGATCAAAATATCATGGGGTATAAGGATCAGCGATCAGCTCGATTTGAGCAAAAATGACAGCTTCTTCACCTCCTGGTATATGTAAAAATCAATAATAAAGCAAAAATAGCCCTCTGATTCTTGTTGAACATGGATTATTACATTACTCAACATATGATGAATCTGTATGGAATGGGACCAAATACTTTACCTGCACTTCACTTTCCAAGAATTCCTCCTGGATTGACACATCCATTATCTCCAATTCGACCAGAGTTCAAAAAACAATTTACAAATCACGGAACATCTCTAAATCCTAAATTAGAAGATTTTCGACAAATGTATCATAATATGGCACTTGGTTTATTGAAGATGAACAATCCTGGAATTGTTCCACCTGGACACCCTTTATACTCTAGAGAAAACTCTATTGAGACATTACAAACCGAAAACTCCAAATTACAAAAAGAAAATCAGGAACTAAAAAAACAATTAGAAAAAGTAAATCAGCCTAAACCGAATCATTAGGAAAAATATTTTCTATATTTGTTGTAGATCTCTTGAAAATGTTTTATCTCTTTTTCTTTAATTTGATGATCATTTTCTAAATTTTTCAATAATGATGATATAAACAGCCTTTCTTGACTTTCCAAGTAATTCTTGACTTCTGAATTCATTAGCACATGCATCTTTATTTTCATTGAATCACTAGACACATCAAACTGTTTTTTCAATATTTGATATCTTTTTGGCAATATGCTTAATAATTTCTACTCAAACAAGAATTGTGGTAAAAACTCCTCAAGACAAGTGGAATGATACAATTCTCAAACTTAGGAAACAATGTCTGAGCATTATCAAAGTATCAGATAATATTCGATATGCAGGAGTCATCAATGAATATGGTAGAACATTAACTGGTATGGTAAAACCTGGAATTAAACCACTTTTAAAATCTGAACAAGTAAAGAATGAATTTTTTATCATGTCTACACTAATCACATTGAGACAGAATGCAGCTTCCGCAGTAGGCAAGCTTGAATATGTTGTTTTAAAACATGAAAAGGTCTCAATTATTCTTTTACAAAAAAACAAAATTACATTTTATGTCTCTATTGACAACAAAGAAAAGACTCCTGACAAACTAATTTTAAAAATTAAAAAAATTATCTAAGCTGGTGTAAATCCGTGATAGCCACCAGTTTGCTGATCTTTGTCTCCAAAGTTTGGTTCAAATAAAGATACCAGATAGTCATCTGGATCTAAAACTATGGCATTTTTTCCAGCTTCTCTTTCAACAATCTCTCTGTGTATTTTAACTCCCTTACTACGTAATTCTTCAACTGCTGATTTAACGTCCCCAACAAGAAAACCTATCGTAATCCCGTTTTCAATAGAACTTCCTATATGTTCGGCTGTTAGTGATGCTGGATGAAGGCTCAAAATTGCTCCAGTGCTTCCCAAGTCTACCCAAGATCTTCTTTGCCTTTTAATGGGTAATCCTATCTTATTATGATAGAAATCAATGGATTTGTCGATGTCTTTAACTGCTAAAATGACATTGCCAACCTTCTTTACGTTCACGTATTATCTGTACTCCTGAGTGTTAAATGCTTTTTGTTATTGCACTTCAATCATGGTCTCGGTTCGCTCGACTCCAGAAATTTTTTGGATTTCTGTAGTAATTTGTTTAATTTTTACAAGATCACTAACTTCAACAAAGGCTACTGCATCAAATTGACCACTAACAGGAAATGAGTCATAGATTGACTTTACCTTTCTTAATCTGGCTGCAATAAGCTTTTTTGGTGATTTTACTAAAATAACAGCTCTTACCAACCTAAATTCACCTCGACTTCAATTAGAGTTTCTGTTGTAACAATCTCTTTAACTTTTTTAAAATCAATGACCATGTTATTTATCTCGTCCATACTTCCCTGAAGTAATGTGCAAATGTCAGCCCTTCCAGTAACGACCATAATCTGTTTTACAATCTTTCTTTTCTTTTTTAATACTTGTACAACTGTATCTACTTTGCCAGGTTTAACTGTAATAAGACACAATGCACGCATATTATCTAAACATGCTCATACTGGATAAAGATTGCTTAATCGTCAAATGATTCTTGGGAACGAGCTTCTTCTAAGTATGCTCTTCTCTCTTCATTTTCTTTTTCCTTATCAACTTGTAAATCATCTTCTACAATTACTAGTCCTGAGTCCTCAATTGGTTCTTCTTTATTCTTTGATTTTTTAGATTTTGATTTGGATTGAGTTTTAGCAGGTTTTGATTTTTTTGCTGATTTTGATTCAGTCTTTGTTTTTTTTGCAGATGTCTTTTTAGATTTTTTTTCAACCATGAATGTCGGAAAAACAAGAGGATGTGATGTTATTAAATATTGTGTAGGATCCGAGATTTGGTGCCAGGGGCGGGATTTGAACGCGCGACAGCTCGGTCTTCAGCCGAGTGCTCTCCCGGGCTGAGCTACCCTGGCACATTCGTCCTTTTTAAGCTGTGGCATTAAAGCGTATCTTTTCCAGATGACCAAATAACATCTGAAACATTATTTTGTTTGTTAATTGTTCTGCCTATAACAAATAGTAGATCTGACAGACGATTCAGATACGTTATACAGAGTTTATTGATTTTTTGATTTTCTGACAACTCTACTGTTTGAATTTCTGCACGTCTTGTGACTGTACGGGCAAAATGTATTTGTGAAGCAGCTTGATTTCCTCCAGGAAGTATGAAATTTGTTAGTGGTGGTAAATTTTCTTCTAGTTTGTCAATATCTTGTTCTAGATTCTCTATCATTTTTACCTCGATTCGGTTTTCTTTGTGTTCTAAATCGGGATTTGATAAATCAGAACCTAAAACAAACAACTCATTTTGAATTCTTGTAAGGATTTTTTTGATATCTTCTTTTAATTCGAATGTTAATGCAATTCCAAGTATGGAGTTAATTTCATCAACAATCCCGTATGCCTTTATTCGTGAATCTGTTTTTGAAACTCTTGGCCCGCTTTGCAGTCCTGTAGTACCATCGTCCCCTGTTTTTGTATAAATTTTCATAAGAACTATTTTAAAATGAGGATATTATTTCGTTCGAATCGTTTAATAAAAAGTAAACCAGATTCTGCAGTATGACCTCAAAGGCTTGCCCTTACTGTGACTCTGTTTTTGAAAATAAAGAAGACCTTTCAAAACACATTGACAGAATTCATCACGGGTCTGGTTTACTTGAAGGCGATACCAGAAAATACTAACTTGCTTTCAAACTTTTTTCATCACGTATTAAATCTAAAAACAGTTCCTAGACAAGGCTGGATTGACAAACTCAATCTCACTAGTCCAGAATCAGTTGCAGATCATTCATACTCTATGGCCGTTATTGCAATGTTTCTTGGGGATTTGCTAAAACTGGACACAGCTAAAATGATTAAAATGGCCTTATTGCATGATTTGGCCGAATCCATAACGGGAGACTTGACTCCTGAACAGGCTTCCAAACTCAACAAGGAAAAATTAGAAGAGGACACAATCAAAGACATATTGCAAGATTTGCCCGATTCAATCAATAAAGAATATTTTGAAATTTGGAAAGAATATCTTAACAAATCTTCTAGTGAGTCACTTGTGGTTCATGAAATTGACAAATTCGAAATGGCTATACAAGCAATCAAATATTCTAATGAAACAAATGAGAAATTAATTCAAGAGTTTTTGGATTCTTCATTACCATACATATCAAATCCTAAACTAAAAGAAATTTTGAATAACATGTTAAATGAACAATAATCATTCAAAATGACTGATGATAAAGACGAGTTAATTGAAGCTCAAAAACAAGTAATTGGTATTTTGTTTGAAATAATCAAGAGATTGCAAGCAAACAATGATCTAGATGAAGAATATTTTCAAATCATTGCTTCAAAGAAAAAGATGTCCCAGAATAAAAGATTGGATGAAATACTCAAGGAGAGAACTGAAAATGCTAAAATCGTTACTAGATTACTAGAACAACTAGAGATCTAATTTCCACAACCGCAAGAATCTGGATTGTCAGAAATCACCCTGAATCTATCTAGTTGCTCATATTTGCTTTGAACATAATGTGACAAATTTGCTAATCGTACCCTGACATCTTTATTTTTCCAAGAGCCCTCATTTTCAAACCATGATTCTATCTCTTCTGAATCATACCTTTCTCCTGATTGCAAAATATCCTTGAATATTTTTTTAATCTCTTCAACTTCTGATTGTTGCAAGGATTCCTTGTTTTCTACAAATGTTGTAATCTCATTTAGTCTTATAATCACATTATTAGTTAGTGGCATGTTTTTCAGATTCTAATTAATTATAACAATCTTTTGAGTCATGATTTTTATAATTACTCACATTTGATAAATCATGCAATACTTTTCTGCTTTAAGACTGGGGCAAAAAAGAGTCGCACAATCAAGGGAATATCTTAATTCGTTGACTAATGGGAAGGCAATGCCAGCATTGGCCTTGATTGATAATAAAACAAATGTTTGGGAACCAGTTGGTGAAGAGAATCTTTATGCAATAGTTGATGAGTCATCAGGTTTTGTCCTTACTGATACAAGTGGTTACATTGTAAGCATTGTTGATAAAAATGGAATAACCAAAGCTCTGGTGCAAGGTGTTTCAAAGGAACAGAGAGACGAATTAATCAAAATATTTGAAAAAGATTCTGTTCCAGAGTATAAAGGAAAAGTAACTCTTCCTGTCTAGTCTGTTTTTCTTTTTCGTTTTGTGGATGTGATTACATCGATAGCATATGTTAATTCCTTTATGCCGTATTTTTTTAATAATGAATTTAGTTCTTCTTTAACGATTCTTTCAGACTCTGGTTCTGTCTTTGACTGTTTTTTGTCTATCTCTTGGAGTTGCCACTCTTTTTCTTGTAATTCCTCATTTGCAGATTTTATCTTGTTTTTGTAGTAGTCGATCTTTGATTCTGCAATCTCTTTTTGTAATTTCATATATTCTGATAGCTCAGAAATCTCATTCTGATTTAATTCATTTATTGATATGTCTGGAAAAATCATTAAATTTGTAATCTCATTTGTTTGGAGTAGTTCTATCTCAGAATCCAAATTGTTTTTTATCTCCTTCATTTTGTTAATATGTTCCAGTCTTTCAAGCAGATGGGCGTTTACAAACTTTAGATATTGATGAGTTACCTCACCTTTTACCTCTCCCCATTTTCTTCTAGAGGCAAAATTCATGTCTAACCCCTTTGTCTTTGCTTGAACTGTTACATTATCTAGTATCTTTGGTTTTGGGTACTCTTTTGAAATTCGAATGATCTCATTTTCATTGAAATTTTCTATTTTATCGGAATTTGTAATTAGCATTTAGAACTCTTTATCATAAAATTAAGTTAAGGAATCTGCTGTCCATAGTGAACAACAAATTTTGATATATTCTGCCCATTTACTAATAAATCAAATTTTTCACAGTAAACCTTTAGTTATCGCCTAGACTTTTTATAATAAATGACAAAATACAGGCAAGAAATTGAAGTTCGCGGACATCTAATAGATTCTTCAATTCTTACAAAGATTTTTGATAAAATCATGGATGTCAATGGAGAGTTTGAGGTATTAACCATAGACATTGGCAAGAAAAAGAAGGATGAAAGTTATGCACTATTATCGGTAAAAGGAAAAAATCAAAAACATTTGGATAAAATTTTAGACTTAGTTTATCGAGAGGGCGCTACATCAAAGACTCAAAAAGAGATCAAAGTAAAGTCAGCACCTAAAAACATGGTTATGCCCGAGAATTTCTACAGTACAACTAACAATCGAACTAGCCTCTTTTACAAGAATCAATGGATAGTTGTAGAAAATATGATGATGGACAAGTGTATTGTCGTTAAAGGCAACAGGGCTTTTTGTGTTCCAATTAGAGATGTCAAAAAAGGAGACAAGGTAGTAGTTGGAGAATCTGGAATCAAGGTAACTCCCCCAGAAAGGCCTAGAGAAGGAATCAATGTCTTTGAATTCATGGGAAGTAGCAGCTCAAGTGAAAGACCGACTCAACACATTGCACGAAGAGTAGCTGAAGACATTATCAAGATTAAAAAAAATGGTGGCAAGATAATCGTCGTAGGTGGGCCTGCAATTGTCCACACTGGCGCAGCAGATTCTTTGGCAGAGTTAATTCGTAAAGGATACATCGATGGAGTATTGGCAGGAAACGCCCTTGCCGTTCATGATATAGAATATGCAACACTAGGAACATCATTAGGAATGAATGTCTCTGATGGAACACTTGCAGTTAGAGGTCACAGAAATCATATGGATACTATCAATGCTGTATTCAAAGCAGGTTCTATTTCCAATATGGTTAAGACAAAAAAACTTCGACGAGGAATCATGTATGAATGTGTGAAAAAGAAAATTCCCTTTGTTCTTGCTGGCTCAATTAGAGATGATGGTCCATTACCTGATGTAATTACGGACATTGCTTTGGCACAACGAAGATACAAAGAAGTTCTAAAGGATGCAAACATGGTGATGATGATTTCAACAATGTTGCACTCTATTGCAACTGGAAATATGCTTCCTGCAGATGTAAAGGTAATTGTTGTAGATATCAGTCAGCCAACCGTGACTAAATTAATGGATAGAGGTACATGGCAGGCATTGGGAATAGTATCTGATATTGGCGCATTTTTGCCTCTAGTGACTAATGAGATTAAAAGATTAAAGAAATAACTAGTTCTCTAAAACCTGAAGAAAATCCTTGATATCCTGTTGATTTGAAATTTCTTTCATGTTGTTGTTTAGTGATATCAAAATATCGTGATATGAATTTCCAAATAAATCCTGTAATGTTTGCTTAAGATATTCAGGATTTTGGTAACAATCTTCAAGTGTTGCATTGTGATCCTTTTGAAGTAAAGATACTACCTTGTCATATTCTTGAACTCCTAATTCTAACAGGGTGTTCTTTAATGCCAAAGTCACGATTGTTTGTTTCATATTCTGTTCAGAATCTAATGAAGGGGCACATAGCTGATTTACTGTTCTGAGAATCTCATCAATGTCTATTGGCTCTCGAATTATTGCAGATGGTTTTAACTTGTTTAACGCCAGCTGACTGCTAATTGTCATCTTGTTTGTTGTAATAATCACTACTGCCTCATTGTTCATCTCTCTGATTCTCTTTAATCCATAAATTCCATCATAAACAGGCATATTTACATCCAGAAATACTACATCTGGTTTTAGTTTTTGATAAAGAAATGTTGCATCTTGTCCATTGTACCCAGTACCTACCACTTCGATATCATTACTCTGTAATAGTTCACTAAAGAGCATCACAGTTTCTTTATCGTCATCTACGATTACTGCCCTTATCATAAATCAAATAATTTTTTTCTTTATTAAAAGACTAGCTTTGAATCCGGTTGATACTGATCGTCCAATTAGGACACATCGTTGTTATTGATCTGAGGAAATATTGTCTTTTTTTGAGCCATTTACCGTTTTATCAAACTCTGCCTTTGATTCATCCAAACTTTTTTGCTGATCAGACATATCCCTTAACAATCTGGTTTGTTCCTTTTTTATCTGCTCAAGGATTATCTCTTGTTCAACCTTGCTCTGTTCTAGCTGTTTCTGTGAATGAACTAATTCTTCTACTAACCTGTCATGGGCTATAATTTTCTTATTTTCGGATACTAGTTGTATATAGATATCTTCTTTTGCTTTGAGGATTTTTTGTTCGTATTCCTTTCTATATTGGATTAGCTGATTGAGTCTCTCTTTTTGTTGCTTTATTTTATCATGTAAGATGTCTTGATATGATATTTTTTCGTTTTCTGCATTTATCTGATTTTTTAAATCTTGCAATTCTGGATTATTATTTACTAATTTGATCTTTGATAATTCCTGTGTAAGTGTCCCTATTTTTTGATTCTTTTTAGTTATTTCTAGATTTTTCTCTTCAATTGTTTTTTGTAGTGTGGATATGGTGCTTAAAGCATCATCTAGTTTTTTTATTAATTCATCATTAGAGTTTTTTGATATTTCTAATTCTTGTTTTAAATTTTCTATCTCAGTTTCTCTTTTTAGTGATCTTTGTGAGAATTCATTGTGAATTAATTGGTATGATGTATTTGTTTCAGAATGCTTTGGTTTGATTACACTTTCTTGATGATTTTTAATTAATTTGAGTTTATTTTCTAAATATGTTTGATCTGTTTTGAATAGTTTTTTTCCTTTTTTTACACTTTCTAGGATGTAATTTAGTCTTCCTGGGTCACCTTGTTTCCCTTGGATGAGAGATTTAATTTGTTTTTGTAAATCAAAATTTTTATTTTTTTGTTCTTGTTTTTTATAACTTAAGACTCCGTTGATCTTCTTTTCAATATAGTTTTGATCAGATTTGTACAGTTTTTTCTTATTTTTTAGAGATTCTATGATGAAATTTAATCTTCCAATATCTCCTTGATTGTTAGCTATGATATTTTGAATTAATAGGATTGCCTGCTTAACGTCTATTTCCTTGTTATCCACTATGAAACTTTTGATAATAACCTGTTTAAGAAGTTGGTTGGCAAAAGATCATTTTTTGGTTGTAATTATTTTATCAAGGATATGTTAGAAATTTGATACGTATTTCACTAATTCACCCTGGTACTTTTAGTGAATCAAACTTACATTCAATTTTTGATGATGCATTCTTTTTGATATGCTCAAAATACAGTTCAATCATTTTGATTCCTGCTACAATTCTTGGTGCATTGGTCTTTACAAACTCTAACCTGTCTGAGGCTGTTTTTGGTTTATTGTTTTGATAATTTGCATAAGCCTTTGTGCCGTCATAATCCACAAATGCCATTCTTGCACTAAAGTCAGTTCTTTCTAAAACTAGGCTGTCTCCACCAACTATTGCAGTATGATAGGGATGCTGGATTAATGATTCTGCAAATCTTTGTGATACTTGAATTTTAGAGCCTGCCAACTCTGATGAATAGTGATTAAAGTTTGCCAAAAGATAGAATGTTGCTTGGGGTTTGGTTGCTTTGACTCCGTCAATTGCTGTAACTGTATTGTATGTGTATTCGCCCATAATTTCATGAATACGTCTTGTTATCTCAAAGTATTCATCCATCTCTTTGCTTATCTCAAAACCTGCTACTGCTGCATGCTGAATTGGTGTGGATACTGCAGTATACTCTGTTGCAAGAATTTTCTTGAATTGTTGTTTTAATTCAGTGACATATTGTGGAAATATTACATATCCTAAGCGGTATCCTCCCGCAGCATGTGATTTTGATAGACCATTTGTAACAAATGTTCCTTCAGGATAGATTTTTCCCATGCTGACAAACTCTTTCATGTCATATGTAGTCTGGGCATAAATTTCATCAGAGATTACAGTGATGTTTTGCTCTCTGCAGACATCTGCAATCTCTTCTAGCTCTAATCTAGAATATAGAAGACCTGTTGGGTTATTTGGATTATTTAGTATCAGTATCTTTTGCCTATCGTGTAATCGTAATGCTAATTTTTTTAGATCATCTGCATTGATCTTTCTACTGGATTTTGTTGGAAGCATGTGGTAATTTTTCTTTAGGAATCTAATCTGTGGTAAGTACCCTATCCATGCTGGTGTTGGGAGAATTACAGTACCGTGAAGAATTTCAAAGAGATTAAAGATCAATTCTTTTGTTCCAGGTCCAACATACACTCTCTTTGGGTCAATATCCATTCCAAAGTAATGTTTGTTGTATGTTGCAATTGCCTCACGTAGTTCCTCAATTCCGGGAACTGGAGCATATTTTCCTTTATCTGAATTTTTTTGTAATGCTGTCTGCATTATTTGTGGTACATGAAAAGGTGATTGACCAAACGCAAATCCATAAAATCCAAAATTACATTCTGGATGAGGGCAATCTTGATGAAATTCTTGTAAAAATGTGTTTAATCTTAGATTTTCAGGTAATTCGATATCCTCAACCTGCTGGTCAACAATGAATTTCATATAAGATCTCTAAATTTTAGAAATTAAAGGCTTGTGCTTTTTCATATCAGACAAAATCAATGCTTTGAGAAAATTGGAGTGATTTCATCTAAAACGTGAGGATTTTCTAGAGATGAGTTGTCTCCAATTTGGTTTCCAAGTAGTTTATCTTTTAACAATCTTCGCATAATTTTACCAGTACGGGTTTTTGGAAGATCTGATAACTGGATTACAAATTTTGGTTTTGCTAGTTTGCCTATCTTTTCAGAAACAAAGGATGAAATTTCATCAGTTAGCTTTTCTTCTTTGAACTTCATTTCAGGCACCACAAAAACAACTATGGCCTCACCTGTTATTTCATCAGGGATTGAAATTGAGGCAACCTCTGAAATCTTTTGATGAGTCATTATTGTCTGCTCAATTTCAGCAGTACTCATTCTATGTCCTGATATGTTTATCACATCATCAATTCTTCCATGCATATACCACAAACCATCTGAATTTGCCAAGACGTAATCTCCATGAAACCATATCTCTTCGAATCTAGACCAGTATGTCTTGAGATATCGTTCATCGTCATTGAGCAATCCTTTGGTCATTCCCGGCCATGCGTTTTTTACAACAAGGTAGCCTTTTTGATCCCTGACTTGATTGCCTTTATCATCAAACACATCCACATCAATTCCGGGACACGGCATTCCTACAGTTGTAGGTTTTAGTCTCATGCCCGGCAATACGGATAACATTGCCCCACCAATTTCTGTTCCTCCTGACAAGTTCATTATTGGTATTCTTTTCTTTCCAACCTTTTCAAATAACCACCACCATGATTCTTCATCGATTGGCTCTCCAGTAGTTGGAATCAATCTGATTTTTTTAAAATCATGTAACTCAGTTGGAATGATTCCAGTTTTTTTAAACATACGAACGGCTGTTGGAGAGATTCCAAAGATTGTTGCGCCATACTTTGACATGATGTCCCATATTCTATTGGTATTGGGATAATCTAATGCACCATCATAAATTATACCGGTTGCACCCATCTCTAGTAGGCCGTACACATTCCAAACAATTCCGGTAATCCAACCAATATCTGCAGGCCAAAACAAGACATCGTCATGATGATTGTCTATTAGATATGCTGATTGATGTCCCGCAAAGACTGAAAAACCTCCATGTGTATGGACAACCCCTTTTGGTTTTCCAGTTGTTCCTGATGTATATAGGATGAATAGCTTATCATTTGAATCTAAAATTTCAGTTTTGCAATCTTTTGATTGGCTTTTGATTAATTCATTGTAGTTGACCAGAATATCAGAGTATGAGTAATCATCAACTTTTTTGTAAGGGACAATGATGACATTTTGTATCTGTGTTTCCTTGATTCCTGTGTTGATTGCTTCCTTTTGAGAAATTTTTTTCCCTTTTCGTTCGAAACCATCTGATATTAGCAGTATCTTTGCATTGCAATCTTGTAGTCTAATCTTTAATGCATCTGCACTGTATCCAGAAAAAATTACGGTTTGAACTGCTCCGATCTTTGCACACGCCAATATTGAAACAATTGCTTCTTTGATCATTGGCATGTAGATGGCTACAACATCTCCTTTGGAAATTTTTAAAGATTTTAGACCATTTGCTAGCTGATTTACTTCGTCTTCCAGTACTTTGTATGTAAGAGAATGATAGTCTCCATTTTCAGATATAAAATGATAGACTACTTTTTGAGGCGTTTTTTTTGCAAATTTATCAAGAGTTGAGAGAATTATGTTTGTTTTACCGTTTACAAACCAGTTTGTCCAAGGTACTCCTTTAGAAGAATCCATTACTTTTTCAAATTTTTTATCCCAAACTATGCCGATATCTTCACTTACTGCATTCCAATACCATGCAGGATCTGAAATGGATTTTTGATGCAACTCTTCTAAAGTTTTAAGATTGTGCTTTTGCATGAATCTGTAAATATTTGATGTTTCAATCTGTTCTTTGTTAGGAACAAAGACATACTCTGACATAAAATAATGATATTTTGAAATGATATAACGGCTTCTCTCAATCTATGATAATTTCTTTTTAAATAATTCCAACGTAATGATTGGGTCTGCTTTTCCTTTTGTCTTTTGCATTACTTTTCCAACCAGATAATTTATCGTCTGAGGATTTGCTTTTGCTTCTTCAACTGCTTTTGTCTCCTGTGATATCACTTCATCTACAATCTTTTCTAATTCACCTTCATCCGATTTACCAAGATCTAAATCTTTGATTATTTCTTCAAGGCTTTTACCTGATTTTACCATCTCTTGTAATGCTGTCTTTGCTGATGTTCGTGTAATTCTGCTGGCTTGAATTGCACTTACCAAATCTTGTAAGTGGTTTGGTTTTAGTTTTGATTGTTCTCTCTTCTCACGTGTATCTACAAGACCCATCAAATCAGTAGTTATCAGATTTGCAATGTCTTTTGCATTTTTTTCATCGTGAGATTTTTCAAATAGATCTGAATAAAATTTGTCAGATGACAAAACATCTGCAACTTGTGGAGGAATATCAAATTGTGTTACATACCTCTGTTTTTTTGAGCTGATACTCTCAGGCATATCTTCTTTTAATTTTTGAATTCTGGCATCTGCAATCTTTATCCAAGGAATATCTCCTTCTGGGAAATAACGATAATCCATCTCCTCTTCTTTTGTTCTTGCAGATACTGTAACTTTACGTCTGTCATCCCAGTGTCTTGTTTCTTGAGCAATTGGAATGTCTCTTGATGAAAGACTCTCCTGCCTTGTAATTTCAAAGTGTAGTGCTTTTTCTAAATCATGAAATGAACCAATGTTTTTGATTTCTACCTTTGGACCATTCTCTATTGAGACGTTTCCATCTGCACGCATTGCACCTTCTAATGTTGGCTCACTGACACCTAGATTCTCTAAAAGATCTGACAGTATGTTCAGAAAAATTCTAACCTGTTTTGGATTATCAAAATCAGGTTCTGTAACGATTTCAACTAGGGGTGTTCCTGCACGATTATAATCTACAAGTGTGATCTGGGTTTTCTCTGAGGTTCCTTCATAGATTAGTCTTCCAGGGTCTTCTTCTAACTGGATTCTGCGTATTCTGATTTCCTTGTCTTCAACATTTACCATACCCTTCTCACCAATGCTTGTTGGTCCATACACGTTTAGCTGAGTGATTTGGAAGTTCTTTGGCAAATCTGGATAAAAGTAATTTTTTCTAAAGAATGCAATCTTTTCTGGAACTTGGCAGCTCAATGCTAAAGCAATAGTAGTTGCCTTTTCCACTGCCTTTTGATTTAATCTCGGTAAGGAGCCTGGCAATCCCATACATATAGGACAGATGTTTGTGTTTGGTTCAAACTCTCTATAATCTGCTTTACATGAGCAGAAAAGTTTGCTGTTTAATTTTGTTAATTGACAGTGAATCTCTAGGCCAATCTTTGTCATAGTGGAACCTCCGGAAGTTTTGTATCTTTTTCTAATGAATATGCTGCCTGCAAAAGGAACTTGTCCTCATTATGTTCTGCCATCAATTGGATTCCAATAGGCAGACCATTTGTCACCTTGAATGGAACAGAGATTGCAGGCTTTCCTGTTAAATTTGCAGTAACTGTGTTAAAATCAACTAGGAATAATGCGATAGGGTCTTCAATCTTTTCTCCAATCTTAAATGGCTGTACAGGAACAGTTGGTGAGATTAAAAGATCAACCTTCTTGAATGCTTCATTGACTTCTCTTGTTAGTTTATTTTTTACTTTCATTGCTTTAAGGAAATATCTTCCCGCGTAACCAGCTGATGGAACAAAACCGCCTAGTATCATTCGTCTTGTTACTTCTGGGCCAAATTTTTTTCTAGCCTTTGATATGTATGAATTAAACTCATATCCTTCTAATGGAAAATCATATCCGTATCTTAGATTATCATATCTTGCAAGATTACTTCCTGCCTCAGTCGCAGTAATGGTGTAATAAGCAGCTACAGAATAATCTACTGTCTCAAGATTGATGTCTTGAATTTGCGCTCCCTGTTTTTCGAGTTTTGATATTGCCTCATTTGTTGCATCAACTACTTCCTTTGATGTTCCTTCTCCCATCATTTGCTTGATAATTCCTATCTTTTTTCCTTCGATTCCATGATCAATCTCAGCCAGATAATCATCATTGTGATTGTCAATTGTAGTGTTGTCGTTTTCATCCAGACCTGCAATTGTGTTTAGCAAAAATGCAGTATCCTTTACTGTACGAGTCAAGGGACCTATCTGCTCAATGCTATTTGCATATGAGATTAGACCATATCTGCTGATTAGTCCATAACTAGGCTTGTAACCTACTACTGAACAAAAACTAGCTGGGTTTCTAACAGAACCACCGGTATCTGAGCCTAAAGATGCTAGACATTCCAAGGCACTGACTGCAACAGCACTTCCTCCAGATGAACCTCCTGGAACATATTCTGAATTCCATGGGTTTCTACTTGGACCAAATGAGCTAAATTCTGTAGTCAAACCCATTGCAAACTCGTCTAGATTGTTTTTGCCTATGAATAATGCATCCTGATTTTTGAGTCGCGTAATTACGGTGGCATCATAGGGTGCAACAAAATCTTCCAAGATTCTTGAAGCACATGTTGTCTTTGAGTTTTTTATGCAGATGTTATCTTTGATTGAAATTGGAGCACCGTAAAATGAACCTGCCTCTCCGGACTTTATCTTCTTGTCGATATTTTTTGCATCCTCTATTGCTTTATTGTTAATTGAAATGTAAGAGTGGAGTATCTCTTCGTGTTTTTCTATTTGCTCTAATGTTTCTAAAACAAATTCCTCACATGTAAAGGAGCCATTTTTTACATTATCGATATATTCTAGCAGAGATTGTTTTATTTTCAATTAAACCATCTTTGGAGCTCTAACATACGTTCCTTTGTAATTTTTTAATTTTTCAATCAGTTTTTCATCATATGGAATAAACTCATCTTTGCGTAAATTCTCAATTGGCATTATTGTAAAATCAATCTCTTCGGATTCAACATTTGCTTTATCTAATAAATCAAAATAACCCAGCATCTTTTTGACTCGCTCAATGTATTCGGCATGATCATCCATCTCTATTCTCATTAGTTTTGCAACTTTTTCAATCTCTTCGGCAGTTACCAATCAAATCACCTATGGGGTTAGTCTATCCACATCTCTTGGATAGAATGTTACATCACGAATGTTCTCAGTACCGGTTAATGCCATCATTAGTCTCTCTAGTCCAATACCACAACCAGCATGTGGTGGTACGCCATAATCAAATGCTTTAAGATGGTACTCAAATGCTTCTGCTTTCATTCCTTTGTTCTTCATTCGCTCAACTAATTCGTGTCGCTTTTCAATTCTTGTGCTGCCTGATGATAATTCCAAATCTCCAAACATCAAATCAAATGATTCTGAAATCTTTGGATTGTCTTTGCTTGCCTTTACATAGAATGGCTTTGGAGCCATAGGCCAATCTTTTATGAAGTAGAAACCGGATAACCCTATCTTCTTTAGATTTGAAGGATACAAATCATCGCCCCACTCTGTCTTTGCGCCTGCCTTTTGCATCTTTTCGACTAATTCATCATAGGAGTATCGTGGAATAGAATCAGGAATTTCAGGTATTGTAAACTCTACGTCTTCATTTGTGCTTGCAAATTCTTTTACAGCCTTTACTGATGCCTTGATGATGTCTTCTATTCTATTCATTACATCATTGTAATCAACAAATGCTTCCTCTAAATCAATGGATATTGCTTCGGCAAGATGTCGATTAGTTCTTGATGGCTCTGCTCTAAATATTGGAGCAATCTCAAAAACTTTCTCAAGACTCATTGTTAATTGTTCTTTGTACAATTGTGGGCTCTGTGCAAGAAACGCTTCTTTGTTGTAGTAAAAGATTGCAAAGAGTGCAGCGCCCCCTTCTGTTGCAGTTGCAATCATCTTTGGTGTGTTGATTTCAGAAAAATTTTGTGAATAAAAATAATCTCTAATTGATTTTAAGACGGCACTTCTTGCATGAAAGATATCAAGTAAAACTTTTCTTCTAAGATCAATTGGTCGCACTTCCAATCTTGTATCGATATTTTTTACTGTCTTTGCTAATGGCTCAAATGGTGGAATCAACTCGACTTCTGAAAACACTCGAAGCTCAGTTGGTGTAATCTCTAAACCCTTTGGAGCTTTATCTGACGGCTTTATCTTTCCCGTGATTGCAATTGAAGAATGAGCCTTTAGTGAAGAAATCTTTTCACGAACATCATCAGGACAATCACCTTTTTTTGCGACAACTTGGATATCTCCAGTTTTGTCTCGTAATGTCAAAAATGAAATGTTTCCATGACCTCTAATTGTTAGAACCCATCCCATCAAGGTAACTTGTGTGCTAATTGATGGATCTAAGTCTGCCGCATAATGCGTTCTTCGTAAATTTCCTAATTCAGTATCGATCATGATTTACTAAATGCCTGTTTTTTTGGTGTATTTAGTTTTCTTTTAAGAAATAGTTGAGAAACTGATCTAATTTACCTGAACTTGGGGCAAATTCAATGGTTTGGAATTTTCCCATAATAGGCTGCAGAGTGTGAAAATGTTGCCTGACATCTCTACTGAATTTGTGCATATAGCAAAATCTGATTCTGAATTGGCATGGTCTGATGGGGCATCTGAGAGTATCATGTTTCTGTTCTTTTCTACAATCATCCTGCCCCTTGTGCGTAAAATTCCCATTCTAGTTGATGTTGCTCCAAATCTTCTAATGAATTGCACCTCTGAGAAATCTAACATTTCAGTGATCAACCTCACCTCGCCCCCGTTTTTCTCGCACGTCTTAATCTTTTCAGGGATATCTGTATGGTACATCTTTGAGATGTCTTTTAGGGTGGTGACGAGGTATACAATATCTTCTGATTCTTCAATTAACTTTTCAATTTCTGAATAGATATTGCCAGTTCCTTGTGTTACATGAAATGTTGGTATGGTTGTCTTAAAATTAGTTGGTATCGTAGTCTGTATTGTTTCAATAATTTGCTGTTGGGAGTTTTTTATTCTATTTACCTGATTCTCTTTTTGTTGTAAGATGTTATTTAGTACCTCTTCTGGTTTATTTGCAACACATAACTTTGGTTTTGATAGAGTAGTTGAAACAATCTGTAGGTGTAAAAGCTTGTCAATTGTTCTGTAGGCCTTTGTTCTATCCATGTGTAGTTCCTTTGCTAAAGCACTAGCCGTAACAGGACCTAATCTTAACAAATTAAGATAAACATGTGCATCTATTTCGTCCAGTTCTAATAATGATGATAATTTGATTCCAAGCTCCTCAATTTTGTTAATTGAAGAATACATTTTGTTTTCTGAATCTGAAAAAAACTGATCTGAACTTTCTATATTATTTTGTATGTTTTTTTGATTTATTTTTTCCAGACCTTTGTTTAGCTCAAGTATTTTTTTCGTGGTTTAATTATTCAAATTTTTATTAAAATGATTACGTATCATTCATCAGTGGAACAATAAAATTTTAGAAATTTTTGTCTGATATGCAATTACAATTACAGGTCTGCAAAGAGTTGTTCTTTTAATGATGGCATCTCTGCACCAAGGTGGAATTGTTGCAGCTCTTTTTTCTTGATCTTTCCAACAAGTGTTAGATCCCTTTCAAACAATAAATCGATGGTCCAGTCAAATGCAACTTTAATCTTCTTCTCCATTGTAGGTAGATTTGCCAAATAATACATCCTCCATATTGCCCAGGCAGGCATTCCACTCAGATTTCTTCCAAATATTGAAACTACGCCTACTCTATTGCCAATTGTAGCCATCATTCCCTTACTTTTGTAGGAAAACTCCTTGAATTTTGTGCCTTCTTTGAGGGCTTCTAGTATGTTTTGTGCAACTATCTTACTCTCACGAATAGCATGCTGTGCAGTAGGGGGGTAATACTTGCCACTTTTTTCATCCTTAATTGCGGCACAATCACCTAGTGCAAATACATTTGGGTTACAGGGATTTTGCAAAAATTTGTTTACTTTAATCCTACCTCCGTTTTCATGTTCACAATTTATTGATGATATTACAGGATCTATTGCAACACCGCCGGCCCAGATTATTGTAGAGCATGGAATTGTTCCACCATTGTTTAATACAATTTCAGTTTCAGATGCATCGATTGCTTTTGTGTTAGTGATAATATTGACACCCACTTTTTTGAGATAACTCATAGCAACTTTACCTAATTCTTGGCCAACTTCTGGGAGTATTCCTCCTCTTGCAGAAATCAAAATTGGTGTAATGTTTTTTGGTTCAATTGTAGGATATGCATGCTTTACCGATTCTCTGATGAAATGATTTAGCTCACCTATTGTTTCAACTCCTGCAAATCCACCACCAACTACTGCAAATGTAAGTAACCTTTTCTGTAAATCTTCATCTCCTGTTTGTGCTGCATTTTCCATCATGGATATTGTGTGATTTTTTAGAGCAATTCCATCTTCAATTGATTTTATCGTAAATGAATTTTCTTGCATGTTTTTGCTTCCAAAAAAGTTATTCTTACTACCTAATGCCAAAACCAAATAATCATATTCTAATGCATGAACTTTACCATCAAAGGTTCTTGTTATGGTGACAAGTTTGTCATTTAGATTAATGTCAGAGACGACTGCTTGATAGAACTTTGCAGTCTTGCAAAACTTTCTAATCGGAATTGCAATATTGCTTGGATGAATCATTCCTGCTGCCATCTCGGGCAACATTGGAGTAAAGAGAAAATAATTTTCTTCATTAACTAGAGTGATACTTGCTTTATCCTTTGAGATTTTTTTCTCAAGTTCCTTTAGAACTCCGATTCCTCCAAATCCTCCTCCCAAAATCAATATCTTTTTGATATTTGGCGGAGCTGTTTTGTGTGCAAATATCATATGGGCATTTTGAGACTTTTTAGAGTCAAATACCAGATCACACTGCTTGCACCTATACTGTCCAGACACATCAAAAATTATAGAAAATGAATCAAAAGGCTAAGTATGTCCAGCCATCACAAACAAAATTACAAAATTTGTACATTAATTTACCAGATTTATGCCTAAATTTTCATGGATTTAACACAAAAAGAAAAGGCTGTTGCTTTGATATCAAATGCAGTATCTGTCTATTCTCTGTATCAGGAAAGGGGCAAAATTCCTCAAAATACTAGCATGATTGATTTTATCCTAAAAGCAATTCCTGAGGAAATCAAACCGGAGATATCAATGGAGCTCGTCGATACGGTCTTTAATTATGTCTCAAGCGCACATAATTCATAAAGTCAAGGTTTTTTCTATCTAGTATCACCTTGACATCGATAGCTACGCTCGGATCTCACTGCTCTCTTCAGGTCTTAAAGGGTGCAAAAGACGAGGGATTCAAAACGCTTTTGGTTTGTGAGAAGAAAAGAGAGAAGCTGTATCGCAGATTCAATTTCATTGATGAGCTTATTTTGGTTGATTCCTTTCCAGAAATTTTAGAAAAGAGATGTCTTGACATTTTAGAAAAGAATGATTCTGTATTGATTCCTCATGGTACTCTGATTGCTCAGATGAGCTCAGAAGAAATAGAATCAATAAAGATTCCAATATTTGGCAACAAGTGGATTCTCCGATGGGAATCCGACAGAAACAAAAAAGAACAACTCATGAAGGAATCAAAACTCAATCTGCCAAGAACCGTTCCAACACCAGAAGAAATTAACGGTCTTGTCATTGTAAAGAGACAGGGTGCTGCAGGTGGCAAAGGATACTTTTTGGCAACAAACAAAGCAGATTATGATGCAAAAAGAGATTCTTTAATCAAACAAGGTATTCTATCAAAAGATGAGCAGCTCTACATTCAGGAATATTCACCAGGAGTATTGGCATATTTGCAATTCTTTTACTCTCCATTAAATGAGGACATTGAATTCTTTGGCTCTGATCAAAGACATGAATCCGACATTGAAAGTCTGGCAAGAATTCCATCTTCTGTTCAAATCAAACACGAAAAGGTTCCATCATTTAATGTCATAGGAAACACTCCAATAGTATTACGTGAATCATTACTTCAAGAAGCATATGATATGGGTGAGCGATTTGTTGAAGCATCACGCAGACTAGTAAAACCTGGAATGAATGGTCCTTTCTGTATTGAAGGTGTATACGATGAGAATGCAAAATTTACATCATTTGAGTTTTCAGCTAGAATAGTAGCTGGAACCAACATCTACATGGAAGGCTCACCGTACTATGGACTGTTATTTAATGAGCCAATGAGTATGGGTAGAAGAATTGCTCGTGAGATAAAAAATGCGAATAAATCAAATCAGCTTGATAAGGTTACAACCTAAACAACTGGTTTTTCTTTGTTAAAACAAGAATTGATGTCATAGTTACCACTAAAATCACCAAAACCCCTAAAGGAAATTCTGGAATTACGTTAGTGCCTATAATCTCAATCTCTTGGGCACCATTAAACACAGGGATGGTAAACGTATTGATATCTTCAGATGATTCTAGACCATATTCTACATCAATTCCATCTACCAGAATCACAAAATCTCCATTTTGAGCTGAAATCATCTCATTTGGAATACTAATAACGAATTGACCCTCATTAGTATCTTGAATTCCTATTAGAAAAGAACGTAATTCTTGATCAATTTGCATTGCTAAAACATTGCCAGAAAAATCATACTCTAAATCAAAAGTATGCTCATCTATAGAATACTGGAAAATTTCGGTTTCGGCATATGCAGAATTAACGAGTCCCACACAAATAATACCAATTAAGGTTAGCGCATAATTTCTCATTGGAATCTTTAGATGACATTTAGTATTAGAATATTGTTTAGGATTGTTTAGTGTGTTCAACTGTTGTGCATTTTGCACAGCATTTGCCTTAACAAAAGTATGATGATATAGATTTGTAATAATGACAAACCTAACACCAAAAGAACATTTGACCAACCGAAGAGCAGTTGCACCAGTAATTGCAACACTTCTAATGGTTGCAATAGCAGTGGTTGGAGGAACTATCATCTTTGTATTCTCACAAGGATTCTTTAGTTCATCACAAATCAGTGGTACCCCAACTATTGAAGCAGTAAAGATTCTTGGTTACGACGCAAGAGCAGTATCTGAATTACAAGCACATAACGGTAATCCAATGCTAGCAGGTTCTGCAGGTGATGGCAATCCAAACGTTCAAGCAGATGAGAGAGTTGCAGTATATGTCACAAATGACAGTGTACAACCAGTAGTTATTGGTACTCTGAGATTTGCTGGATACGAATATGATTACATCCAAGCAGCCGGCGGTATGGGCGCATGGAACTCTGCAAACATCCCACAGGGTAACTATACTGTCTTGTTAAACACACCTGATGCAGTATTGCAAGAAGGTGCTGCTGAGATTGCCCCAGGACAAACAGCAACCATATTGATGGACCTTCCACAAGACCTAAGATCTGGACGCTCTGCACAGTTTAACATCCAAACAACTAACGGAAATCAGTTCGTCGGCACTGTCCAAGTTGGTCAACAAAGTGGTTAATCCACCTTTTTTTCTTTTTATGAGGGGAAAATCATGAATCAAAAAATTCTAGTTCTGTTCTTTTCTGTTATACTAATCACATCATCATTTGGATTTTCTGAAGCGCAAATTCTTGTAACAAATTTAGATCATGCATCACTTGAGCTACGATTAGCACCTTCTCGTGTGATATCAGAAGAGAACCAGCATTTGGCAGGATATGTCAATCTAATTGATGCAAAGGGCACCATGATAAAACCATCAAATGATGTTAGAATATTTTTGGAATCAGACAACTCTGAGATTGCCAAAGTTCCAGAGTTTGTAACTATACGAGCAGAGCAAGGATATGCATCATTTTTCATTGAAACATTTGGAATCGAAGGCTCTTCTATAATCTCTGCAACGTTTAATGATCAAACCATATCAAAGAGGTTCTTTGTTGGAGAAAAGGTGCCGATACTTCCAGATACTCTTGATATCGTAATCAATCTACCATCAAATGAGATGCATGTATCTTCAGAAATGCCATTTTCTGTATATTTGATTGATGATGAAAAAAAGATAATCCAAGCACCATATGACATCACAATAGATTTTGAGTATGAAGATTCCTTGATTTCACTACAAGATTCCACCCTTACAATTAACAAGGGAAATTACTATTCCTGGAGCACCATACTAACAAAAGGAAATGTTGGTAATGCTTTCATTCGTGCTACACAGGATGATCTTAACATTCACAGTGCAAAGAATATTAGAATTTCATCCTCATTGCCTGCATCGCTAGATATTGACATCTTTCCAAAATTTGTACCAAAGGAAGTAGATAGGACAGTAGAGGTCATTGTCAGTCTTGTGGATGCTGATGGAAATCCAACTTTGGCAACTGAAGATATACCTCTAGAGTTTTTTTCTGATTATGATTATGTTGGAAGAATCATAGATGATAAAATAAAGGAATCCCTCTCAACTGGAGTAATCAAAAAAGGTCAATTTAGCCATCATTTTCAAATTAAAATGAATCTGAATAGCTCTCCAGAAGAAATCACAATAGGTGCTAGCACAAAGGGATTAGGTATTGCTTCTGACATGTTCACAACGGCAAATGCAATGAACTTTGAGAATAAGCTAATTGCAGAAAACAAGACCATGATAGTATACACATTAGAAAAGATTCCTAGCGATTCTACAACGATTGCCGTGTACCAAATTGTAGTGGAAGAGGAGGAAGAGGAAACAGAGGATGCATCAGAGGAAACAACTGAAGAAGATGAAGAACCAGTTACCATACCAGTAATATCTAATGAGCATTTTCAATCAAAAGGCAGTCTCCAAAAGATTAACCTAATTTCTAGCGATGATCTATTACTGCACATCATAGATTCAGGAAAGATTGAATCTGGAAAATCATATGGCATTGCCACAATAAAATCAGGCAAGGAAAATGGATTAGTAACATTAGCGTCTACACTAAAGGGGGTAGGTTCTGGTACTGTTGATGCGCAAATAATCAATACATTACGACATGACAAGACAAAGATATTTTCTCCAACAGGTCCTAACATGATTCTCTTTGATAAGACAGGAAATTTTGATATCTTTGTGTTATCCTTGGACTCTAAAGGTCGTCCTACTATAGTTGAAGATGAAGCAAGATTTCTTTTATCTCCAGTAAATGAGATGGTGGAGATAAAACGAAACAAGACGTTTAGTCATGCCACATTACACAGTACTTCATTTATCAAAGGAGAATCATCATTTACAATTAATGCAATTCCAATTGGGATATCAGCTGATTCTGATTTAGAGACATCATCAACATACAGTACAGAACCTTCAGCTAAAATCAAGATTAGCTTACCATATACCATACTGGATTCAAATGCAAAATCAGAATTTCCTGGCGTTATCCAGATAACTGATTTTAATGACAATCCAATTCATGCACTAGAAGACATCAAGATTCAACTAATCGCAGAAGATTCTGATCTGCTAAACATTCCAAGAAATGTTCAGTTGCTCAAAGGTGAATCCCAGGCAATATTTCCAATAATGACAAATGGAATAGTTGGGGAAAGTAAGATTTCAGCTAATGCAAAGGGTGCTATATCTTCAGAATCCTCCTTTGAGACAAGATCATTTCTAACAAAACTAGAGATATCAACTGGAGGAATAATAGAGCCTCTGCCAGTTAATCAGCCTGTAACCCTAGATGTTTACGTTGATGATGAGAACTTTGAGCCAGTAGGTGGGGCAATCATACAGATTTCTACGATAAATGGCGTTGCAACCCCTGCCAGTATTACAACAGATAACGGTGGAATTGCAAAGATTCGCTTTACTGCAAATGATCTTGATTCTTTCACATCATTAGAAATAATTGCAACAGCAGAAGGATACCTTGATGAATCTGAGACCTTTGAGTTTGAAGTAGATGTACCCGAAGTCATTGTAGAAGAAGAGATGACGGTACTTGGCTTGCCTGAATGGGTAATCTATGTTGGTATAGCTGGCATATTGGTCATAGTTGGAATTATAGTGATGTTTCTTAAAAAACCAAAGCAGGTTCTCGAAGACGAAGATGAAATCTATGAAGAAGATGATATTTAGAATCGTGTTCAACTGTTCACTCAAATGAACAGCATCGGATGTTTAAATTTCTGAAATTAATTTTCGATAATGACTGCAAACAAGAAACTTCTATCGACGATAATATTGACATTCATACTAGCAGGTGGAATTATTTCCATAGCGCCAAATGCATATTCTACATACTATAATGATGACGATGAGGATGATGACCATGATGATGATCATCACGAGGAGACATGTGAATGCAAAAAGCCAAAGGTATTCTCTGTAATTTACAATGGCCCTGGAATTGAAAATGGAGCTGAAGGAACTGCTGATGAGCCAGTAACTGTTGAAATCTACAAGAAATTAGATGATGTTGGAAAAGAAGGCAAAAAGCTTGTATCATTTCCAAACATTGTAGATGGAGATTCTATTGTACTTGATGCAAACTCTTTTGGAAAAAAGAAGATAAACTCTAACACCGTTTATCATATCATACAAGGAGATGACACCATTGCAACAGTTTCATTTCATACATCATGCTCCCAACCATTATTCATTGGCGACATGCACACTGATGGTCCAGTAACCATAACAGTTGAATCTGGATTTGATCACAAAGGAAGACAATCAATATTTTTGCAAAATGATCCATTGTGTCAAGGCGATACACCTGTTGTGATACCTGCCAAAGTGACATTCTTTAATTCCATTACAACTGATAATGGAGTTGCATTACCTGATGAATCATCATTTGGTTATGGAATTACCGGCGTGACAAACCCTGTATTCTCTAGCACTCATGAAGTAACACCTGATACTCCAATTACAATATCAATGGTGGTACCTGATGGGTTTACGCGAGTAATGATTTCAGGTGATGGTTGTCCTAGTGCAGCTGATTTTGCGGCTACAAATTCTGTTAGTATGACATTTGATCAAGGAGAAGAACTAGTCTGTACTGTTTATCATGATGATAATGGGGATGGTGCATCAGGAGGGTCTGGAGTGATATTTCACTTTGCTAACCAACAGTTTAGTCTTAACGGTGGAGTCCAGCAAACTGGAACAGGTAACATCTGTGGTGATGTCACTGCAGGGCCATGTATTACAATAGATGGTCAAAACGTTATCGTTGTGCCTGATTTGAGTGGAACTGGGCAGGAATTAACGGATACTACAATTGTAATATTCACTATAATTCCAATTGGTGCTCATGTCAACCCAATGGTGGAACCCCCTCAGGCAATCTGTACATTTGATGGGCTAGGTGAGCCATTTGATAATGGTGCCTTACTTGGATTTCGATTGAATTGTCAAGCAGGACTCGATGGAAATACTTCATTTAATGTAAACTATGCATTAATCGAGACCGCATAACCTCTTTTCTTTTTTTGTATCTGATATAATCCAGTTAGGAATTTTAAGGTGGATTTGCCAATTTTACAAGATGACTGATCTGTATAGGTTGTATCCTGAAGAGATGGAGGAAATGGTAAAGAAGCTAGGATATGAGCGATTTCGAGCAGACCAAATTTTACATTATATCTACAAGGAATTTCCTGTGGATATCAATGATATGTTGCAGCTCCCAGCTGCAATGCGTGAGAAGTTAATCTCAGAGGGGTATAGTATAGGCTCTGCAAAACAGACTCACATGATTCAAAGTGATAATGAAGATACTGTAAAGTTGTTGTTGGAGCTGGATGATAAGAAATCAGTAGAGACGGTTCTGATGCGTTATAGGCCATTGAAGCTAAACACAAAGACACGACATACAGTTTGTGTATCTACTCAAGTTGGGTGTGCAATGGGTTGTACATTTTGTGCAACAGGACAGATGGGCTTTGAGCGAAACATGAAAGCAGAAGAGATTGTTACACAAGTTATTCACTTTGCTAATTTACTAAAAGAGAGAGGTGAGCATGTGACTAATCTTGTATTTATGGGAATGGGGGAACCACTTGCAAACTATGATGAGATGATTCGCGCAATTAGATTGTTGACAAATCCACGAGCATTTGGTTTGGGTCAGCGACACATTACAGTATCTACAATTGGTTTGGTATCGGGTATCTCAAGACTAGCTGGGGAAGATCTTCAAATTGGTCTTGCTGTTTCATTACATGCACCAAATGATACTCTACGAAGAAAATTGGTTCCAACTGCTTCTCCTAATTCTGTTAGTGAAATAATAGAATCAGGTAGGGAATATTTCAAGAGAACAGGTAGACGTGTGACCTTTGAGTATGCATTAATCGAAGGAGTAAATGACACACCAGAGATTGCAAATGAATTAGCAGAATTACTTGATGGAAACGGCTCTCACATCAATCTTATTCCGTTAAATCCTACTGCGGGAAATTTCTCTCGCCCTGCAAAGAAAAGAATTCTAGAGTTTGAGCGGGTTCTGTATCGACATAACATTAACTGTACTGTGCGAGTTGAGAAAGGAGTAGAGATTGCAGCTGCCTGTGGTCAACTTCGAACCGATGTCTTGAATGAAAAAGCTGCCAAATTACCCTGATTCCAGGCATGAAACTATGCCAAACTATGCCATTTTTTGTATATCTTGTCAATTTTTAGCTGACCTGCAGCTAACTTGAAACCAATAATAGATCACAAATTTTTGAGAAACGTAACGTAATCTAGTGAAATGTCAGAATTAGATATTCCAGATGAGTTCATTGAAGAAAATAAAAACAATTTGAAGTTTGCAATTTCAAAAATTAAAAGATCTGGACCGTATCCTAAAAATCAAAAACAAAAAAGACGAATGGAAGTTCATCGATTACATTTTGACTACGGTTATTCTGCAAGAAAAATAGCAGAAATGATGAAAGTGAATCGAAACACCATAAATGGAGATATTTCTTTTTGGTATTCAAAGTTAGTAACACATTACAATCTCTTTGATCCAGAAGCTAGTATCATTCTTAAGATTGCAAGATTTGAGGAGCAAAGGATCAGATTAAGGGAACAATTAGACAAAGTCACTGAATTTAATAAAAAAATTTGTTTAGAAAAAATGATATTTGACATTGATTACAAAATTCTTCAAACTCATCAAAGATTAACAGAATCTACATTAAGAATTCAAAATAACGACTTAGAAACACTAAACTATGCTATGGAGCGAAAAAAACTCCCTGAAAGATACACTTCTATGTTAGATGCCATTTCAGTTTCAAAAAAAGCACAAGAAAAAATAGATAAAATAATTACTGAAGATAGAAAAAAACTTAAAATTTTGTAAAATTATTCAGAAATTTTCTTTTAAAGATTTTCTAATTAATTTACAAGTTTTCCAGAAAAGTCACTAATCAAAGACAGATTTTTGTTTCTTATCGCGAAACTCTAGTTTTTCCAAACCAAGCATCATCCTAAGCGTATTTGCAGATTCTGGTGCAAAGCCTTCTAGGTGGTTATTTGAAAATGCCCAAAAGTATTTCACTTTTTCATTTTGCTCTAAATTTGATAATCTGTCTGCCCATTTTTGAATGATATCTGTCTTGTCTCTTACCTTGTGATCATAGACATCCTCTGGAAGGTTTCTGTCACCAATTAATCTTGCATAGACAAAGTCAGTAGTTATTGGTGCAGGATTTTCTATCATTGGAACTTCATTCCACACTAGGGAATAATCATTCTCTGACAAAAATTCTAGTGCTACTTTTGAAAACCAGCTATCATGTCGTCCTTCTATTGCATATCTGCAGTAATGTGGTAGGTGTTTTCCCAAAGTTTCTAGTCTTTCTTTTGCACATTCAAATGTCAATGAAGGTGGAAGTTGTAATACCAGAACTCGTATCTTTTTTTTCAGTGGTTCTAATCCAGAAAAGAATGCAGTTAGTGTATCCTTTGATGGATCATAGTCTAGCTTGTTATCATGGGTAATCCTTCCAGGAAATTTTAGTGAGAACTCAAAATTATCAGGAGTATCTTCGTTCCATTTTGCTGCCATACTTTTTGGTATTGTATGATAAAAGCTAGAGTTTACCTCGGTCACATCAAAGATTGATGAATAGTGTTTCAGCCAGTCCTTTTGTTTTATTGTCTTTGGATAAAACGTACCAGTCCATTCCTTGTAACCCCATCCAGTACAGCCTATTCTTTTTTCAAGCATTTATTTTTCTTGTTTTCACTCTTAATTCAAAATTTGTATTCGAACTACTAGATTATCATCTGAGATCATCATGGCATGATTTGTACAGAATCTCCACAGTGCCTTGCACACTGGTTTTTTGGCAGACGCATCTTCAAAGAAGTACACCATTGCCTGCCGATTTGATTCAGTATCACATCCTTGTACAGTACAAAGCATTACTGGATTGGGAGATTTTTGATTAAAACTAGCAGGTCATCATACAATCCAGTCTGATTTACCATTAACCAAAACTCAATGATTCATCAATTGATCAAGATTTAGGATTATTTGCCATATCAAATAGCACCTTGAGGAAAATCATTCTTAAAATAAAGACCATGGATTATCTTGACTTTCTTAGAGCAAGTAACGAGTCTGGAAAACTTACCGTAGAAGATATGTTGTATGATTTAATCCAGTATTATGTCATTGTGGAGAGAAACAAAAGCAAACTGTTTAGGATAAAGCAAAAGAAGATGACTCATTTTGATGATTGAAAATTTTATTCGTCATGACCACGCATCCAGACCTCTTGGTTCTGACTCCTTTACCCCCCATTTGTGCACGATTTGTAGGTGAACTTCCAGTCTTCTGGGAGTTTCAAAGACTTCACCGCATTTTAAACATCGATAAATCATGTTTCCAGTAGGATTTTTGAGTAATAACGAATTGGTTATTGTGAAATATGATAATTAAATTATGAAACCCTTAGAATTCCAGTTTGAATCAAATGTTGAACTCCATTTACAAAATCTGAATCTGTTATGATGCCATCTGCCCACCAACCGGCATTTGTCTTAATCCAGGAAGGAATTTGGTCATTTTGTGATATTCCTTGAGTAGTTTTAGGTATGGAAATGATGTCATGTTTTATCAAATACTGAATTCCTGAAACAAAATCATCATTGCTTATTTTATTTTCTGCCCACCACTTTGCATTATTTCTAATCCAGTCTGGAATAGAATAATCTTCAGTTAGAATCTCTTTTTGTATTTCTTTGGTGATAACAAATGGAATTACATCAGAGCTGTATCCCATGTATCTTCCTTGAATTGTATATGCACCTGGTTTGATATTATCATCAATTCTAATTTGCAAAGAAAACATTCTTCCATCAGTAATATATGCCTTGTATTCTTTTTTGGCGCCATCAGGACTTGTAATATCTAGTAAAACATTTTGTCCTCTTGCAAACTGTTCTTTTGTTACCATTCCATTAAATGTAATAATATCAGAATCTTTGTTTGATACATCAAAGGAATCAAATGGATTTACTTTCAGAATTCCCTCTGATTCATGTAGGAATCCATATGGACCGTATAGATCATGCATCATGCGAATATCTGCAGGCCTAATCTGTAGTAGGGTGGTTGCTTCATCAAAGTTTGGAATCATTATTGATGGTACTAACGCACCACTGAGAATCCAGTTTGACATATCTGCAGTTGTGTCAGTGTAGTGACCTAATCCAAATGCATGACCTAATTCATGTCGAATAATATTTCCAATTACAGTTGGACTGCGTAGTTGATCAAGATAGCATCTGTTGTAGTATATGTAAAAGTCATCTGTACTGGTACATATTCCGACTCTATTTACAAAAATAACAACCATTGACTGTCTTGATTCATCCTCATACAATGCATATCCTGCAGTGCCATCTGGTAGGTCTCCTTCTGTTGGATATGGTTGGAACAGTACGTAAATGTCACAGATTGGATTTTGTTTGTTAGAATCTGATTCTCCTTCTTGGTATGATAGTTCTCTGTAGGTCATGTCCCAGTATTTGGCAGTCTTTTTGTTTGATTCTTGGAGTTTTGTCTCCCATTCAGTTACAACATTTCTTGCCTGAGTTAAGAGGGATTTTTTATCAGTTTCAGATACAAAATCAGGCTCGATTGCACAAATTGTTGGATTTTGCCAAATTCGCTGCCCCTTTAGAGCATAATTTGGTTCTGCATAGGCTTGAATTGGGATTAAAAGTATTATTCCAAATGATACCATAGTTAATAAAATTCCAAATCTTGGCATATATTAGAAAATTATATGAATTAGATAAATTGATCTCAACATATCAATCAGAATTTAAACTAGTATGAACATACTAAAATAATATGGAAACAGATGTAAGAATTATCGATATTGATAAATGTCCATTATGTCAGAAAAAACATTCACATGAATTAAGTATAGAAGGAGGACATGTTATGTATAGTCTTTCAGGTCCAGTAAACGAAAAAGATTTTGATAAACAGTTTACAATATTTTTAACATGTCCTAACAAAGATCAAACATTCAAGACGTCTATAACGCTTAACACGTTTGGTTATCACATTATCAAAGTGGAAGAAAAGAAATGAGTACAGATAAAGAAAAAAAAGAACAAGATGGAAACATATCAATTAAAGTAAATTCGACATCAGCTCTTAATCCAGAAGATAAAGCGCTTTTAAAATTTGGAGAAGAAATATTGGTAAAATCAGTAGAAACTGCAAAAGAATTTGCAAAGACAATGATAACTTTGATTACAGGATTGTTTGCAGCATATTTTGCAATCTTAAAATTTTTAGGAGCTGAAACAATATTAGATGAGCCAGTTCAAGATTTAATAATTGTTGGAATACCTCCGATTTTATTTATTATTAGCATTTTGACATTTGTTTTATCTTTAATGCCAGCATCTGGAAAAATGTCATTAAATAGATTAGAAGATATTAAAAAAATCAGAGATGATTCTCTGAATTTTAAGAGAAAATCAATAATTGCTGGAACCATTTTTTTTATAATTGGTTTAGTAATAATGCTGATAGTGAACATCACACTGTTAAAGTAAATTAATCAACAATTATTATTCCAATTTGCCAAGGATGAAGAGTACAAAAATATGGGTATCTTCCCTTTTCATTAAAATGATATCCGAATGAAGTTCCAGGAGTAATTTCGCCACTATCAAACTTGTAATTTTTTCCCGTTGTTGGATTTCCACTGGTAATTGTATGAGGCGAAAAATCATTATTTTTCCAAACAACAATTTGATTTGGTTTAATATGCAACTCTGACGGAATGTAACATTTGTGTTCATCCTCACAACCAGGAACATTCGTACCTAGGGGTATACTAACATCAAATTTTTGAGAAAATATGTTTGAATTTAATATGTTTTTTGATTCAGTGATTGTATCGCCAGATATTTCATATTCGGATTCTATTGGTGTGCATAACGCAACTGGATTTTCAAGTGATTCCCAAACATAAACCGTTAATGTGAACAAGCCGGATTTTTCTGGCTTCCATTCCGTAGTCAAACTTTTATGCTCTTTAGGCGATATTACACCCGATTTGAAAAATTGTTCAATTATATTTTTGTTAGAGTCAGTTATTTGTATAACGTGAACAAATTTTTGATCAGTAGCCTGAGTACTGAAAAATGTTGAAGAAATAATGATCTTTTGGTTTATTCCAGATGAAGCAAGTTGGTTTCCATAAGAATCAAAAAGTCTTGGAAAATCACAAACTATTTTTTGTATAGATGGAATACGCTCACCAATAAAAGCAGTCGCAGTCATTGAAAGATCATCGTCTATAGAATATGGATCAGGTAATGTCTTATCTACATATTCAGCAGTTACCGTGTCACCCATACTTACCTTAAGGGTCGTTCCGATAGAATTTTCTTTTTCAGAAAATTTTATTTTAGCAAGAAAAATCCCCGTTGAATTATCAGTTTCATTAACCGGAACAATTATTCCGATAGGATCAGTATCGCTCCAAACTTTAATTTTAAAAGAATCAATTTGTTCTGGATTAATATTCATATCTGGATCAACTACTCTTACAATTCCATAATGTTCAGGCAAGTAGGCTGACTCTAACCACTGGATTTCTCCTATATTCCATCGAATTAATGCTGATGCAGTGATGGTTTTAGATTGCGTTGAAAAAACTATTGTTATTGCATCATCATTTTTACAAGCCAATAACCCATCTGCTGGACCATGCCCAGAGGTAATTTCTCTGCCAGAAATTTTATGCTTTTTTGAAATTTTAAATCCCGTAAGAGTTACTTCGCCAAAGAAAATTCCCGAATTTTTTTTGTTCTCTTGAAGCGAATAGTTGAGTTTCCCCAACTTTGTTTGAACAGATATTTTATAATTATCGCTATTTCCTATGGAATTGATTTTTTCAGGATTACGGTTTAGTTCAGGTGCAATTAAGGCTATACGAACTTTATCTCCCCAAGAGTATACTTTTTGATCTAGTATAAGCGCCATAACAAATTTTGTAGTGTGAAATTGAACTAGGTATTCTTGATCATTCAGAGTTGCTTTAATGATGTAATTTGTATTCTCTTTCCAATAATTTCCCTCAATTCTAACTATTTCTTGATATACTCCATTAGATTTTTCAGAAAGTGGAATTACATTTGAATAAATCGTATTGTTATTTTCATCAATAATTTTTAGATGGATAGAATTCTGAGATAATTCTCTAGTATGAATTGAAATTAGAATTTTGTCTCCATACTCAAATGATTTTTTATTGGTCCGAACAAACAAGGGAAAATTAGTTCCAATAATTTCAATTTCTTCAGAACCTTCTAAGAATTTTATCGATAAAATTCTTTTATCTGGAAAAATCTTCTCATCAAAATCTTCTTCTTGACCATCAATCAATACGAAGAAATCATCATCCTCTGTGCCGTTTTTAGAGTCCAGTAGTTTTCTTGGAATGTCTATCGATAGTTGTCCATCACCTACAGTATGAACAGAAATTATCAATGACTTTGAATCAGAATCTGGAACAATATTACGAATTTTTCCTTTTGTAATGGAGTATGGTAAATCAAAAGAATAATTATCAAATTTAGTAGTAAATACACCTTCTTCTGTCACATCTGATGAAGGTTGTGACAATGCCTGAAATTCAGGTTCAGATATCTGAATATTTTCAGATATGTTATCCAAAGGATTGCTTACAGCTTCAATACATTCGAAATTCTTAGGTACAGGATCGAAATTTAGTTCAATATCTTGAATTTCTGAGGAATGTTCTATTGTACAATGTTGGATTTGTTCATTGTTTGATATTAGAATAACATCAACACCATAATCCTCTATATTGCCAACACTTTCAATTGATTTTGAAACCTCATTTAAAATTGATAAACCGTATTCTAGTGCAATCTTCCATTCAAGTTCATAAGGTTTGAATTTGCGTATTAAGTGGTTCGCTATCTCAATTCCGTCTCCATAAGATTTGAATTTTGGGGCATCATCAATTATCGTCTGCATTGAATTAGATAGATGTACTTGATGAAATTGATACTTTGTATTTTCTTTTATCATTAAAAGTCCTGATGAAACTTTAATTTCTCCACCAAAAGTTGGAGAGTTTTGCATTATTTGAGAAATTTTTATTCTAGCATTATCAGAATTAATTGTTTGATCGGATTTTAACTCATTTATTATTGTGAAAATTCTATCCACATCACCAGACAGAGCTAAAAGAAATTCTTTGTTTTTAGGTAGATAGTATTTTTTTGAAATTTCACTTGTTGAGGAAGAATTAGTTTGCTTTCGATCGGCAATAATTAATTGGGCATCTTGACATTTCAGGTAAAGAATTAATGTCATAATAGAATATCCACTGAATGGGATAAAACTATTTCAAAATATCATTTTGACGTATTATCATATAGTATGAAGTTTAGATTTTAACAACCATATTTTATTGCCCACGACTCACCTGCAAACTCACTGCTATCACAAAATCCAGCATACATTACTGCCAATCCTGATTCCATTATCTCTTCATTGAGATTATATCCATTACAATGAATTTCCGCAATCATTCTGCCGTAACTTCCTTCTGTCTGCCCATCATCCTCATCAACTATAACAGTAGAACCAACAGGGCAGATAGTAGCGATATAGCTTTTTGCCTCCTCATATCCTGATTCCCCACGCTCAGGAGTATTTACTAGGGCAAATCGGATAGACTTGCCATCAACAGTTATGGTATCCCCATCAACTATTCTATCTACAGTTCCTGCAAAGCACTTTGCTGTTCCTTTGCACTCATAATCAAGCACCGTTATTTTTTCAGGTGGAGGATATGTGCATGATGCTCCACTCCATGTGCCACCTAGTGAGAGGCATTCTATCTTTTGATTCTGCTCGTCAGGTGGGGCAACACCTGAGAATCCCGTACGGGAGTCAGTAAAGGTATCTTGTGTGGTTTGGGCAAAGTTTGAGGCAAGAAATCCAAGTAAAATTGCAATACCTGCAACTACAATGATAATGCCAAGAATTCTTGTATTCATGATTTTTTAAGAGTTTAGAAAGTTAAATTTTCTATTCGCTTTCTCCCATTTGGGCTTTACGACTTTTTATTGCGTGACAATTTGGGCATAATGCTTGACAATTACTAATATCATTATTTGTTCTATCACCATCAATGTGATCATAATCAACTACATTGAGAACACGTCTACAACTATTACACCTATGATCTTGCTTTTTTAAGACTTGATGTTTCACTGAAGACGAAAAACTTTTTCGTACTCCAATGGAGCCGCCGCCACCCCCTTTTACGGCCACAGCAATTATGATGATTAAGATAATTGCTCCAATGATATAGTAACCAGAATTTTCATCAAGAGTAATTGATGATACAGAGTTTGGATCATCGACACAGATAATTCTACCGCCACTAACTGCTTTCTGAATTTTCCCTATAGGACAATCCACAGTACTAAATGTAGAAGATGAACCACCAGATTGAATTTCTTGTGCCTTTTTTGCATTTAGCTCATCTAGTTGACGATCTAATTCGCTAAGTGATTGACCAAAAGCTGGAGTCAATAATGGGATTAATATCAAAACAAAAAGAATTGATTTTATCATTTTGATTGAATCCATTGCAAGATAACATTCAGTTGTTCACGAATTATTGAGTTTAATGAATCAATTTTTTTGTTCAATTGTTTAATTTGAGATTTTAAATCAAAGTTCTCTTGTTTGAGTTTAGAGTTTTCTTTTGTTAATTGATCTATCTTTGTAGTATACTTTGAAATGGATTCCTGAGTATATTGTTGTCCTGAACTTGAGCTAGAATAACCTGATGAACTTGAGGAAGAACTGGAACTAGATTTTGGCTGGCCATTATAACAAAAGTTGTTGTTAGGACACTCAGAACAATATCCTTTGTCCCCGCATGTGTAAGAACCAGAATCAGAAGGGCAACTGTGCCATCTGTGGCATCCATCTTGGTGGCCATAAACGGGTAAAATTGTGCCTAAAATCAGTAAGGAGATGCTCAAAAAGGAAAGTAATACTTTCATGGAATGTTAGGGATGATGTATCTAATTAAATTTTAGAATTAATAAATTATGAAAACATAGTTTTTGGATAATTTTTACAGTTCTATAACAGCTCAACAGCATTATTAATTAGATTAAACTCAAGACATTATGGCAATAATAAAATACACTGAATTATCAGAATTCCAAAAATGGTTATTTTTTTACTTAGTTGTTCATAATATGATTCCAAAAAATATGCAGGGGGTAATTTCTGATATGTGTAGTGGCTTAAAAATGAAAATTAATTTAGATGATTTTGGCGGAGAGATTAATAAATTTAAAAAAGACGCAGAGATTCTTTATAATCACGGTTTATTGGAAAATGCCAGCAGACAATCAATAAACGATAGTTATGGGCTTTCAGATATTGGTTCAATCTATCTTTTACAGAAAATTATTGGACCGGTCATAACAGCAAAAGATAAACAAATGGAACAAAAAATAATACAATATTTTGGACAAAAAGAACCTAAATTAGAAAATGAAATACGATTTTTATTAGCTTCAGTTAGTAAAAAGAACTTTGCAACTTCTTTTAAGAATACAGCTGCTCATGCGATAGAAGATTTCATGCCATTTGCAAATGCATTAGATAAATTACATGGTTTAGCTAAAGACTTTGGGTTAGATCAAGCACCAGCTGGTTGAGCAACTAGATGGAAGCAACAAAGATTGGAATCTCAATTATAATTCCCATATTTACTGGTTTTTTATTTTCTGGAATATTTGCAGATGAAATTTTCACTGATTTCGATATTATTTTTGAAGATCCACCTAACAATTTAATCAATCAGACTACTGTAATCATAAAAAATACGGGGGTAATACAATCAAAAAATACTATGATTAGTATGGAAGTCAATACAAAAATTACAGAAATTAAGGATAATTGTTTAGAAGGAGACATAATTGATAATAAAGAGCTGAAAATAATAATAGCTTTTCAACGTATGTCACCAAAAATAAATTGTGAATTTACTCTTTTAGGAAATGAATTTCCTAAAATTTCTAATATTAAAATAACGGCAGATGATCGTTCTGCCATCGATTATCCATCAGATGTAAAAAATACCATTTATCTTTTAATGATTGGAGTAATTGGATTTGTAGAAGTTTTAGTAATCATATACTTCTATGCAAAATATTTACCCATGTCAATCTACTTACTAAAAAATAGGAATTACGTTTTTACTGAATCAGAATCAAAAATTTCTCGTTTTTTGATAACAGAGTTTGGTAAGTACGATCTTCGAAAAAGAGACAGCATCATAGTGAATGCAATTTACAAAGGTAAAATAACTAAAGAACAAATTATTTCATTCACTAAACTTCATTCACGATATGTGACTATTCGATTAAAAAAGCTTAAGAAAAAAACAGTAGTGATTGAAGATGGAGTCTTCTTTCGACTTCATCCTTCTGTAGAGAATTACTTGAAAAAATTAGGAGTGTGAATTATAAAATATGTCAATAAAAAATTACAAAATTCTAGATTTTAGCGTAATCTAGTATTATTTCTAGAGGAAATTGCCAATCGCTCTTTTTGAATTCATCAATTGTATGTCAACCACCAATTTCAGCAACTAAACCATAGTTGTAGCTTCTTCGAGAAATTCCCAAATCTTGTGTAATTTGAGAAATTGTCATTGGAGGTGTATGCTCATCTATTCCATTGAGTCTTTCAGATATCTTATCTTGAATTTGCTCTGAGGTACATCTATGCCCATTGATCTTAATTCTAGGATGAAATACTATGAGAGAACACCCCAGAAAAGGTCGACCATAAATTTTTCAATGGGTTTTACCACATATTTGGCACCGAGTTTGATTATTCCATCACCTTGTGCACTATGTTATGGTTTTTAGAAACTCTAATTTTGAAATAAACTAAATGGTATTAGATATTTTCTAGGGTACTACCTGTAACACAACCTCAGATGTAGGACCTATAGCAAAATCTTCTGAAGGATTACCATTAGTAACCTTTCCATCAGCTAGTACATACATGATATACATCTGGGTATTTGTCACAGTAGGTGCAGTTGCAGAAAATTGAATTGTTTTACCCTCCAAACCTGCAGGTCCACTACCATCGATAGCACTATTCAAATCACCAATTATCTGAGATGAAGTATCTGAAAACACCTGGTAACTAGTAGTAAAGTCACCAAATCCATTGATACTAGCAGGATTTACAGTCCATCCCCTAGGTACGTTAATGATTAATCGAGAGCTAGCATCAATCTCATTTGTTGTTCCCTTTTCAAAGTCAGCTAGAACAACATTAAACGTCTGAGAAGATCCTGATAGAATTCCAGTCTTATTCACATAGATGTTACTATTTACTGTAGAATCTGGAACAGTAGACAAGTAAACATTAACCATCGAAGTATCTGAATTTCTATTATCAAAAGATGTACTGTATCCTGCTTTTCCAAATTCGCCCACAGTAGTAAACACATCAACATGTACAATGACAGATTCTAGCAATGCAGAGCTTGCAACACCTCCAGGATGCACCTTTGCTAGGAAAGGAAACACAGAGTATGGTGCAATTCTTTGTGGAGTACTCAAGTTTTGCCACATTAACTGGTTATGTGATGGACACGACCAATTACTAGTAGTAGGAGCTACAGTTATTGGATTACATTTATCAGAACCAGTCGATGCATCAAGCATCACATCTTGGCTGTTTGCCCTAGGACTAAACACCGAAATTGCAACCTTACTGACATACATCTCCTGTCCAGTTGGGTTTACAATGTTTGCACCCCATAGTGCATGTTCTGGTGCATCACCAAACGGAGATGGTATCACCATGAATATTTCAGGACGAGACAACAAGTCCTGCGTTAGAACAATTAGCTCTGATGAATCAGGTGCTTGTAGTTTTACAGAATCAGAATCATCATTGCTTTTAACAAAATATCCTGTTATTGCTTCAGTTCCTGTTGCATTACCAGAAAATGTAACAAAGGTTCCAGCAGTACCATTTACCTTAAACTTCCAGGTAAAGATAGTAGATTCAGCAGGATCTAATGTAACTGGAATAGGATTTGGCGGCAAAGGTGTTGCAACTCCAGTAGATGGTGTGATGATTAGCTGCTGTGGTGCAACATCATAAATTCTGCTTTTGCCAATGTTGGTCACATGCATTGCAAGAGTGGTATTCTGCCCAACTTTGACATCAGGTGGAATGGTGAATACTTCGGCTCGTAGTTTGTTTGCACCTCCAGCAAATAGCTCCTCAGTGTGTATTGTTCCCAGAGTGGATACAACCTTGACATCATAGGTATCAGGAATCATGTGTAACTGCTGATTTGATACGATATCTGCCCCATATCCAGGCGGAATTACAGTATCAATTCCAGTCAGGTTGTATGCCTTTACTGGATAGTCATTTGCAGCATCAGTCTTGTTGATAATCCATAATCTAGATATCTCAACTGGATAGGTTCCCTCATTTTTTACCAAAACGCTTAGTTTGTTATCATTTAATGGATCAGTCGATACCGAAATTGAATACTGTTCTCTAATCTTTTTGATTTCATTTTTTGTAATTGATTGTTGTGAATTTATCAATTCATTTTGTGTATCTAATGCCAAAAAAACTACGGATAATGAGCTAGTCATCAATACAAGAAAGAACAATGCGCCAACTACAGTTGAGATTCCACGTCTAGGAGTCTTGTACCATTGTATCACCGCGTGTCACCACTCAGTATGATAAATTCAGCTGGCTGGTTTGCACCAAAGTTGATATGAATTTGCAATGGACGCCATACCAAAATGTCTGGTGCAATATCACCACTTAGTTTAATCACCAATCTAACTTCTTGGTCTGGTAATAATTCATTTGATGATTGTTGTAGTAACTGTACAGTATCTGATGCCGGAATAATACTAAACTGTCCACCCAATGGATACTTGCCAGTAAAATCATCAACAGATGTCTCTAGTAATTTTCCTGATGTGTTAGGATCCCAGCTGTGTAACACATTATTTATCTGAACATTATGGATAAAGACAGGCTTTGTGTATGTGTTTTTTATTTTCAAAACAATAAAGTGAGTACCTTCATTGCTAACACTTAGTGGGATGTTATTCTCATATAATGCACATGAATCAGTACACAATTCTTGATTGAAATTATTATCCAATTGAAGGATATTAGAAAGATTTACAGAATCCCTTGTATCATATCCTGTAAGCTTTATTGAATTTGGTGGAATATCAGAAACTGTCTTTCCAACATTAGTCAGATCAGAATCACTCATTATTATAGAAAGAAACAGTGCGCCAACTAGCGTCATTGCTAAAATTAACAAAGTAGTGATTACTTCTGATACTCCTCTGTGTGATGATGTCTTCATCAAGTGTTAAACGGCCTCGCTATTGTATCAAAGAAATTTCCACGTCCAGTAATTATTGAGATTTTATACTCGCTGTTTGAATAGTAAGAATCCTGCCATTCCTCTGGTGTGGCATTTGGCAAATCTGCCTTGAATGAAATATCTCCTGAATCCTTAATCATCATTAAAGAGGCCAGATTATTTTGAGAAAATATTACCTCCTGAGTATCCATTTTTACTACGGTAATCTTGTCTACTGAGGTCTGAATCGTGCCTATATTGCGTATAGATATCGTAACAGTATCGCTTTTTGGCTCAAACCTAATGTGCTCAAATATCAAATCCTCACGTAGGGAACCTGAAGTCTCTGGACCAGTTGTGATTAATCTTTGATTCAGCTCATTTGTTTCCCCAAGGCCCTGACTGAGAATTACTCCACCTATTGGAACTACCACTGCCAACATAAACAAGCTCCCCACAACCTGACTTATCCCCCTACTTTTCCTCATTCTCACTCAAAACCGATAATCTTGCCTTGATAACATTTTCAGTATCAGAAATGATTTGTTCAGGATTCTCAGATGCAATCACGGACACATTATAGCTTAATGCAATTGATTTTGCCTTGTCTGATATTGTTGCAAAGCCAATTAGTATGGCAATTGATGGTGACGTATCAAGCACTTCGATAATTTTTGAATTGATTTCAGAGTTGTCAATCTCTTTTTCAGCTTTTTTAATAAAAATCATAATAGATTTGCCAGAATCATTTTTACCATAGATATCTACATGATGATATCTTCCACTTGTACCCTTTATGGAATAATTCTCATCTGCATTAAACCCAAACTTTGATAGTACATGTAATAGTTTCTGTTGTAATTGAATGGTATCTGAATTTGCATCATAGTTATCATCACGTAATTTGTATCCATTTACCGATATAGTTGCAGCATTACTAGTATCAAAATCATGATCATGCTTTCTACAGTATAGCTTTACCATTACATCATCAAATTTCTCATTACAGTTATTACACTCATACCACATTGCAGGAATTCTAATCTCTTTTGAGTGGTCCTTGATTGGTTTCTTACATGAAGGACAGGATACTATCTCATTTTTTTCATCATGCTCAAATTTTCCACGCTCTGAAATGTAACCGCATCTCGTATGCTCTAGTAGATGTAATTTCTCAATATCCATTGAAGAGCATTTTTTACAGTATAGTCTTACATTGATATTAAATGAATCAGAATGTTTCGGACATACTATAATTTTCTCATAAACAATCTTTTCTAGAATCTGTGCATTCTGTGATGATAAATTTTCTAAAAATTCTACATTATCTTCTGATTCATTAATCTCTGATAAAATTGGATATGTCACCAAGCCATTGAAAAAATCAATCTTTGGTGCAATGACTCGGTTTTTGTGTCTTTGAATGGTCTTGATTAGCTGAGAGATTTTATCGATTGGTGGCTCTGCAGTTGAAACTTCGGATGTTTTTTCTTCAGTCTTTGAATCAAGAGGCTCTGTTGCCTTTTGCCTATGCAAAAATGAGTTAATCATGGCCTGCTTTAGGGGTATTTTATCTGGTTTTAGCTCAGAATTGGCCTCTTTTTGGGTATTTTCTTCATTTTTTAGCCGATTTTTATTAAACATCATAATTTTCCCCTCTATCCCTACCTCTAACTAGTAAATCCGAATTGGGCATAGGTATTATCGAATTTTATCGGATGTAAGACGAATGTTGTTCATTTGTCCGAACAATTGTTTAAGAAAATTATTTTTGCACTAGAATCATTGGAGTTTAAAATTATCAAGGATATCCTCCCCAAGGTAAAGTTAAGATCTATTCTAAATGGAAAAACAGAGTTTGATTATGTATCTAATGCAGATTCTACAAAGCTGAATCTTGCATCCCTGCCAAAAACAGTAGAAGAAGATGTAGACCCAAGCATTCCAAAGTTTTTCTCTGTATCAAAGCTGGATTTTGATGGTGTAGAAATACACGGTGGTGTTGTAAAAGATCCCACATCAAAGAGCGGTGTACGATACATGGTGATTCAGCCAAGATTAAGCATTCGTGATAAGAAAAATTTTGATATTATTAGAAAATTATTGATGAGTGAATTAACAGTATCACTGCATGAAATAAAGACAAAAAAGGATGCAGAAAAACGACTCAAAAAGAAGATTATACAATTAATTAAAAAATACAAACTAGAAATTCCGACCAAAAATCTATCAAAGATTTCATACTATGCAATTAGGGATTTTATCTATCTTGGAAAGATTGAGCCATTAATGCGAGACCACATGGTTGAAGAAGTCAGTTGTGATGGAACAGGCATTCCATTATACGTATGGCACAGAGAGTACGAGTCCATTCCAACAAATGTTGTGTTTACTACGGATGCTGAGCTAAACAACTTTGCAAGAAAGGTATCCTACGTATGTGGAAAACATGTATCCATGGCAAATCCAATTATTGATGCATCATTACCAGATGGTTCTAGAATTAATCTTACACTTGGACATGAAATTACAAAACGCGGTAGTACATTTACTATCAGAAGATTCAGAGCAGACCCAATTACCATTATAGACTTGATAAAATTTGGTACAATGAATTCAGATATTGCAGCATATCTTTGGTATATTGCAGAAAAAAATTCTACAATGCTAGTAGCTGGTGGAACTGCCAGTGGAAAGACGACAGCACTAAACGCACTAGCATCATTTATCCGTCCTGGACAGAAAATAGTCAGTATAGAGGATACCCAGGAGCTAAACTTGCCTCATGAAAACTGGATTCCTGCTGTATCAAGACAGAACTTTACAGATGGACAAATCGGTGAGATTAACCAGTATGATTTGCTCAGAGCAGCACTCAGACAAAGACCAGATATTATCATCGTAGGGGAAACAAGAGGACGAGAGGCATACACGCTATTTCAGGCAATGGCTACAGGTCACGGTGGCTTCTCATCAATACATGCAGATTCAGTTGAGGCAACACTGACAAGATTGGCATCATCTCCAATGGATATTCCTAAACCATTAATTGCAAACACATTAGACCTTATCACATTACAGCTAAAAATTCGCGTCAAGGACAAATCAGTTAGAAGAATTATTCAGATTTCTGAAATTGCAGGACTAGATGAGGAAACAAACGAAATCAAAACACATGAGATATTCAAGTGGAATCCTAACCAAGACATTCACCAGTATGCAGGAAATAGTGTTGTCCTAGAAAAGATCAAGGATAGAACAGGTGAAAGTGATGAAGAGATTGACTTTGAGCTAAAGAAGAGAAAGATTGCCCTAGAGTGGATGGTAAAAAATGATATCCGAAAACACAAAGAAGTAACAAAGAATGTACTGGAATTCTATTCAGATCCTGAGCGATTCTATGAAAGAAAGAGAATGGTGGTATGATGACATTTCTTTCCAGTCAGAACAAATCAAAGAAACATGATGAGGCAACATCATCATTACAAGTTCTTAGCTATCGATTACTCAAAAATCACGTCCAACCATTATACCCAAGATTAGCATCCCTTGAAAAGAATCTAAAACAGGCAATGATGCCAATTCCATTTGATGTCTATGTGTGTAGTATGGTTTTTTTCAGTCTTATTGCAGGAATAGTAGGTGTTGCAGTTAGTATTGCAGCTGCATTTTTTGTTAACATCCAACCAGTTGCATTTGCATTCTTACTTCCCATATTAGCTGGATGTGGCATTGGTACTGCAACGTTTTTTGTTTTGCAGATGCTTCCCTCAATTAATGTTAAAAACAGAGCAAGCAAGCTAACAGAGGAATTACCTCATTTTATTGGATACATGGCAACACTAGCTACTAGTGGTCTTGCACTGGAGGGAATCTTCAAGGCAATTGCAAATGAGGATTCAGATGAGGAAATAGTAAAGGACTGTCGATTCATCACAAGAAATATTGAGATTTTAGGCATGGATTTAGTTAGTGCCATAGCTGATTTAATCAAAAGAGCACCCAAAGGCCCCTATGCAGAACTACTAGAAGGTGCCATCATCACAGTACAAACAGGTGGAAACCTCAAAGAGTATTTCATTGCAACTGCAAAGGTTCAGCTAGAAGAAAAAAAGATGGCACTTCGAAAATCAACTGAATCACTAGGGGTAATGGCCGAGATGTATACCATTTTGCTAATTGTTTTCCCACTGATGGCAGTAATCATGTTATCCATCATGGCAATTATGAGTCCAGATTTAGCTGGCTTTGATCTTATTCAGTTAATGAATCTTCTAACGTATGTATTGGTTCCATTCTTTGGTGTATTACTTTTGTTTATGATGGATTCAATGGTGCCAAAGAGGTAAGATGCATGCAAGAGTTTCAAAAGAATCTAAATGATGTTGAAGTTCCAAAGCTTTCATTCTTTCATTCAGAGAAATTCAAGATTGGAATTGCATCAGCTGTTGCAAGTGGAGTCATACTATTTCTTAGCTTTTATCTTTCAGAATTATCAATTACTACAGGAATCAAAGATATTGGAATTGTATTTGGGATTTTAACTGGAATTGTTCCAATCACTCTACTTCAAGTTAGGGAATCCCAAAGAAAAGATAGTATTGATAGAAATTTACCATTGTTTTTGTTATCACTAGTTAGTGCAGTACAGAGTGGTTCTAATTTAATCAAAGCAATTGAACAAGCAGGAGATCGAAACATGGGTGCATTAACACCTGAGCTAAAAAACCTTCGAGCAAATATTAGCTGGGGAATTCCAATTGATGATGCATTTGAAAACTTTGCAAACAGGATGGGTACCAAAATTTCACGCAGAGTAGTAGTACTATTACAAATGGCACTAAAGATTGGTGGTGATATCACAACAAACCTTGAGATGATTCAAAAGCATGTCACTGAATTACAAAATTTAGAAAAAGAAAGAAAATCAAATCTTCAGCCATACACCTATACAATTTACATCTCTTATGCAGTGTTTATCGGAATAGCAGTAATTCTATCATCTCAGTTCTTTGCTGAAATTGAGACAGTGCAAGAGATGCTAAAAAACACAATGAAGATGACTGGAAGTAACGGTGCAGGGTTTTTCACTGCATTAGCAGACATTGAGATTGATCAGTTAAATTCACTGCTATTCAATATGGCCCTAGTTGAGGCAATATTTGGTGGCCTGGCAGCAGGAAAGATTGGTTCAGGAACCTATGTTTCAGGAATCAAACATGTAGTAATTATGGTAGTAATAGCGGTCCTGGCATTTGCGCTAATCAATACTGATTCCATTGGAACAATAGGCATCTAGGCGTAGATTTATGCCTAAATCCTGTTCAATTGTCCGTTCAATTTAGACACCAAATTGAGTATTACTGGGAATTTCCAAGAAAAATTACATTGGCTCAGAAAGCATACTCTAGTCTAGGTATTGGAGAAGGCGATGAAAAGACTCCGCATCTTAGCCATATTGATGAATTAGGAAAGGAGTTAGCATCAGTGCTAGACCTAGAAGAACTAGAAGGTCATATCTATCTGAATCTGTTACGAACAGGTCCAATTACTGCTAGTGCATTAGCAAAAGAGCTTGATATCGACAGAGCAAAGACATACAGAACAATTGACAAGCTAGTAAGTGAAGGATTGGTATCAACCACATTTTCAAATCCTAAATTATGTATTCCAATTGATCCTGAAGAAGCACTAAAAATTGTTCTAAGAAAAAAACAAGATGAGCTAAACAAGATTAAAAAAGTTGGAGAAAAAGTAATTCAACGAGTACAAGGAGTTGTTACTGCAGGATACGGAACAAATGTTCCAACATTTAGAATTGCTCAAGGTTTAACAAACATTTATGCAAATATTGAAAAATTAATTGAAGAGTCATCTGATGTTGTGTATGTAGTAACTACAATCAAGGATATCTCAAAAATGTATCATACAAATATTCCTGAAAAGATCAAAGTTTGTGAAAAGAAAGGCGGCTCAGTAAGATTGCTAGTAGATATTGAGGATGACAAGATGTTACCATTTGTAAAACGCTTTGCTGCAACTGAGACCAAAATTGGCAAGTTACCATCAAAAGGAAGAATCATCGTATCAAAAGGAAATCAAATGATAATGTCAGATGCTACTGCAAAGGGTTCAATGAGCTCAAGCACTGAAACTGACTTTGCATTATGTACAAATTCATATGAGATGGTAAGCAACATTCTCAGTCTTTGTAACTTTTTGTGGAAAGCAGGAAAGCCAGTTACTTAGCTTTAATCTAAATCAACTATAACTGCAGCTTTTTCAGAATCTTCTAGTGTATCTCTGACACCATTTAGAATGTGGCTAGTAGATGTAAGGCTAGAATAGTCAGTTAGTTTCAAATTATTTAGCAAAAATACTCGTGGTGCAATCTCACTTGATTTTGATTCTAAGAATTCATCTAATTCTTCAAGGATTGAAATTTTTCCGCCCTGAAAGAGTCGACCGTTTTTAATTGAGAGTTTTTGTTTACCATATCTATCTAAAACTATAATGTGATGTCTATCCTTTTTGCTAAATAATTTCTTGACCGCAATGTGTCCTGTGAACACAAAATAATGATCAGACTCAAAGCTAAGGTCAACTAGTTCTTCAGAAATATCGATGATTTCAGCTGCCCTTGTCGTGGCCTGTTCAAGTGTAAATACCGTTTTGTTTGTAAACTCACTATCAAGCTCCACATTTCCTATGGCAGTGAGTCGCAATACTGCCTTTTCAGGGATAAACTCGGTGTCTATAACTATCGATTCAGGTACTGCTCCCTTTTTCACCATGACATCATGAATCTGCTTCTCGGCCTCTGATATCAATTCAGGAGTGGGATGTACCATCGATTTTTCCAGTTCTTCTTGAATCATTGATGAGGCTACACCAATTGATGAGATTACTTCTGCATGCTCTGCTTTGTAGTATTGGATTCCAAGCTGTTTTGCCACAAAGGGAACCAAAACTGATGCACCACCGCCACCTCCGATTATCTTTGTGTTATTTGGGTTAAGCTTGAACTCTTTGAGAATCTTGCTGATGGTCTTTGTAATCTGAAATGATGAGGTCTGAATGACAGACATTGCTACGGTAGAATACGAAACGCCTAATTTTTTACCAAGCAGTTCCAGCGCAATTTTTGCTGATTCCTGATTTCCATAGGAGTAATCATCTTTTTCAATCATTCCTAGTGCATTTGCAGCACACGTATTGGTAATCGCATATGTATTTTCTTTACATTTGATTACGACATACTCCTCATCATTTTCTTTTGGTTTTATGGTATCAATTTTTCCTGTTTTTAGCTCTTCAGGATCTGCAAAACAGGAATATTTCAGGCCCGCAATATGTGCACTTCGTGGTCCCACTTGGTTTACCGAATTATTTTTCAGATTAATCATACTTCCGCCTGCAACACCTAAAATTCTCACATCCATGGAACGAATGCATGTTGGATGCTCATTAATTGTAACATACTTTATCTCAGGCTTGCCATTTTTAATAATACAGATGTTGGTACTTGTGCCACCTACTTCTACAAAAATTCCATTTGTTACTTTTAGATGCAGTAATGCCCCTGCAACACTGGCTGCCGGTCCAGACAAAATTGTTAGAATGGGTTTTGTCTTGAATGTATCCATACTTGTTATTCCACCATCTCCTTTCATGATCATTAATGGTGATGTTACACCAGTATTTCGTATTGCCTCTTCAACGTAGTTTGCAACCTGAAAAGTTTTTGGTAACACACTTGCATTTACTGCTGCAGTCAAAGTTCTAATTTCTAATCCATAAATTCCAGACACTTCATGTGATGAAGTAGACGGCATCTCAAGTTTGCTTGCATTCTCCATAATGAATAATTCATTTGATGGGTCATCTACACCAAATGCCTCTGTTGCAACTATTGCCTTTGCTCCTTTTTCTCGTAGTTTCTCCAAGGTATGCTGTACATCCTCAGGACCAACTATCTTTGATGTATCCAAAAACTCATGTTCAACTTTAAGATCATTTTTTGAATTAATTTTTGTATCTTGCAGTTTTGTTCTCTTAACAACATCACGTTTTTCTGGCCCAACACCCATTGCAACAATTCCAACCTTTGCCACATCTGCTTCTAGTAGTGCATTGATTGCTTGTGTTGTACTATGAGAGATTAGCTCAATGTCTGCAATATCAATCTGAGATTCTTTTAGAATATTTTGTAAAGCAATGACTATTCCCTCAGATACGCCTTTTTTTGCCTGATGAGTTGTAGGAACAGTAGATTTTGCTAAAATTGCACCAGTCTGTACATCAATTGCTACTGCTTTTGTAAAGGTTCCACCAACATCTATTCCGATTCTAACTCGTTTGTTTGACATTTTCCTTCTTCCAAGATTTTCGCATTTGAGCGATCTTCTTTTCTTTTCTTGGATTAATAACTAGTATGTATGATACTGCGGCCACATAGATACCAAGTAGGACTATTTGGCCAATTAGAGTCTCAAGTGTGGGGTAAATTCCAGTCATGTGTGCCAAAGTGATATCAAGCCTTGGAATAATGCCAATCATTCCGGTGTAGGGCACTATGTCTAGTATCTGCAATTCTCGAATGGCATTGCCCAAGAATGCAATTGAGAGGTATGCGCCAATGCCCATGGTTAAACCAAACAGTACTCGCAGTGGAAGTCGCTTTCCAATCTTTCTCATGAAAAAGTACAATCCTAGTAATGATGCCATTCCCAAGACAAATCCCAGTAAAACATATGCTTCCATGTATTTTGCAAATCCAAACATTGCCTGATAGAACAATACAGACTCAAATCCCTCACGATATACAGTAAAGAATGACAGCATAACAAAGACCATCACACTTCCTGTAGTTGTTGCCTGCCAGACCTTTGCTTTTACAAACTCCATCCATTTTTTGTGTTCAATCTTATTTAGAATCCAGAAGCTGACATAAAACAGAACAGCCGTTGCAGACAACGCAGCTATTGCCTCAATTAGTTCTCTACTTGCACCCGAGATTGAGATGATATAATTTGCAACAACCCATGTTGCACCTGTTGCACCAATTGCAGCTATGATTCCATAATAGATGTATTTTTTAAATTTGATATTTCGTGATGCCTCCAAATAAGTAATAATTGCACCAAGAATTAACACAGACTCTAAACCTTCTCTGAATATTAGTGCAAATGATGCAGAGAATGCAATCATTGGTGCAAGTGTACCTGTTCCTGTGACTAGTCTCTCTGACTCATCAAGGTTTCTTTTGATTTCAATTGCAGTCTTTTGTACTTCTTCATATGGAGCTTGCTCTTTTATTTGGTTTCTAAGCTCTGCAAAGAGATATTCCACCTCCAATGTAAAATCAGGATCAATTGGACGCAATGGAATCTCAACATACTCGTAGCTATCAAGGTATGCAGTTCTTGCAGTGGCATATGCTGATTGATAATCTTCATTTTGATAGTGAATCATCATTTCCTGAAGACTGTCTCTAATGAAATCAATCTCGTTTTTCACGCTAGACTTTGCATCATCAGATGCATCACCCATTGCCTTGAGTACACGAGATTCTGCAAATGCAGCATTTGGATTTGGATTATTCTGCAAATGTTCCATGACTTTTCCTTCTGCAGTGTTTAGATCAGGGATGATTGATTCAGTCAAGAAAATTTTGATTCGGTTAGCATCTTGCTTGTTTTTGATCATATCACGTAGTTCTTCTCTCATATCCCACTCCAAAGTATACAGTAACTCAGAGTCCACTCGCTCAATGTTTGGTTCTAGATACTCAAAGTTTTCAAGATATGCTTCAATTGCTAGCTCTTCTGCTGCGGCATAATCTCCTTCATCTAATTTCACTAGTAGTTGATCATACAAAGTGTAAATTTTATCATAAAGAGACTTTTCATCAAAGAAGACGTTTTCTGTTCCAACCAAATCCCTCTGTATTGCAGAAGTCATTGCCCCCACTGTAACAAAATTAGCTTTGTTTTCAACCATCTCTAGTAATTCTTTGTAAAAGGATACTAGCTCCTCATGCAGTCTAGTATCAAAACTAGTTTCTTGTAAAAATCTCTGCTCAGATTCTGAAAAAAGCGTCTTTGCTAATTTGTATGATGATTCTTTGTTCTTGTCGATAAATTTTTGATATTCTTCATCAGCTATAATCATCATATCTGATATCATAAATTCTGCCGCATAATCAGAAATAGAATATGTGTCAAGTAAATTCAAAATTTGGCCAATGATTGTAGATGCCTCCTGTGGGTTTGATGTAATCGTAGATGGTAAATCAAGGAGAAGTAGGTGAATCTCATCAGTAGTATCAGGATTATTTTCCCTTAATGGAAGCAGGTTATTTGCAAATTGGGCGGATGCAATCTTGGAGTATTCCTCTGCATCTGCAGTGTTTCCTTGTGAAATCTGCTCATCAGTGTATGTGAGAATTACTTTGGTAATTTCAATCACGGAATATGCTTTGGAATCAGCAGATTGTGCATAACTTGTTTGGTTGACTCCTGTAAAGGCTAGCGATACGGCAAGAAACAACAAAACAAATCTGCCAAAAGCCATACGGCAAATTCTCTGTAACCTAAATTTAAATGAGATAGTTATTCTATGATTATAGAATGAGAACCACTAAATCTTGATTGCTAGAGTGTTTCTCTTCATCAATGCAACTACTGAAACTATAGAGATTACTAGTATCAACATTGCAATAGTGCCAAACTCTGGCACTACAGATCTTGCTACCTCCAAATCAGCCAAGAGCAAGTCAACTTTTGCATCAATAACATCAGGTGAAGCATTTGATTGAATTAATGAGCGTAACTCTTCTCTCATGTTGACTTCGATTTTTTCCATCAATTCGTGATCAACTTCACCTAGTGGATCCTCTACAAACTCATAGTTATCCAAGTATGCAGAACTGACTAAATCATATGCCTTTTGTGAATTACCATTTCTGTATTCAGCTTTTGCTTGAGTTAGTAGGCTCTGAATGTTATCAATATATCCAAACACATCGGTCTCTACTGCACCACCGGATAGCTCTTGTAGTGTAGAGATATTGTTTAGTGCCTTACCAACTGTAATGCTAACTTTAGAAGGAGATTCAAACTTTGTGATAATTTCATTTAGGGTTTTAAGATGATTTGCAAGATTTACAGAGTCTGTTTCAGATAATTCTGTAAATGCATCCTTGTTTTCTTCATACAATTCTGTTGCTTTTGCCAAAAATACAACGGTCTCATCATATTCTTCTTGGTCTACTATTTTTCCATCAGTAACAGCTGCTGCATATTCTTCTTCAACAAGATTTAGTCTATCATAAATTCCAGATAATGCCAATCCAACTTCAGATGTGTCTCCACCTTCATACTCTCTAATAATTAATTCAACTTCATCTAAGATATGATTTAATTCATCTTTCATTTCATCGATACTCATATCAGATTCAACTACCTCAATTACTTCTTCCATCTCATGCAATAGTTCATTTGCAGATTCTGGACCTAGGGTAGCCTCGATTGATGGATGTAAAGTTCGATAATAGTATAATCCTTCATAAGCAAATTTTTTGGCATCCGCTACGTTATCATTCTCTAATGCACCAATTGCTTCCTCGATTTCCTCAATTGTCTTTAATTTGAAGATGCCAAGTAACTCACCAGTGATGGTTTCAGAGTGATTTTGTAATTCAGCAGAGTTTGCCTTTATTTTTTCAAATGCCAAATTAGATTGAAAGTCTGATTTTTCAGAAATCTTGAATTTTTTCTCCATTACATCATACCATTTGAAGAGACCGTCGGAATCATTATTCTCAAGTGCTTGTTCAATCTTTACAAATGCAATTTTGTAAATTGTCTTATCAACTACTTGTCGCTCAAGTTTTGCTTGGTCGATATTTCCCTCTTTGAGTAAATTCTCAATGTCTGTAAATGCAGTAGAGATCAAGTCATGGCTCTCTGCATCTAGTTCTTGTGCTGCTGACTGGAAATGGTCAACATATGTCTTTTTTGCGTCATTTAGATGCTTTATTGAATCATCAATGTTTGCTGCCTTTTCTGCATTCTCTAATGAAGTTTTGATTGAAGACCATGCATCCCCTAGTGTTGAATGGGTAGCTGCAAAAGAGCTTGGAATAATTCCCCCCACTAATACCAGGATTGAAAACATTGCAAGAATGGATTTTATTTTCAACAAGATGCATCAATTAATCCAGTATTATTATCTTTATTCAATTCCAATTTTTTAGAACAAGAAATTAAAATGAAAGTTTTAGTTTTGTCAGCTAGATGTATTTGGATAAAGACTCAGCGTCGGCTCTGTTTCATTTATTGTGATTTCAACTTTGCCTATTCTGCTTCTGTACTGTTTAATTTTTTTTCCTTCATTGGAGATTACAAACTTTTCAACATCAATTAACGCAAGGTCTTCTAAGTGAGACACTGTTTTGTAAACTGTAGAAAGAGAAATCTTTAGCTCATCGGCTATCTGCGTAGCATCTTTTGCTTGATTCTTTACTGAAAACAAAACTGCTCTCGTGCAAACATTGCTTAGAGATTCAATAATTTTTTGCGTAATGTCAAATTCGCTTAATTGAATTATGTTTGGTTTGGTCATGTTTCTCACGGGTTTGGTATTAACACCAAGTTTGGTTCAGGTTTTTTAATACTGATATCGGCTTTACTAATTCTTGAACGATATACTTTGTATTTTCTTCCTTTATCTGAAATCATCCATTCTACAACTTCAACAAGTGTTAGCTCTTCTAAATCGTTTAATTTTTTGTAGACTGAGCTTAATGGAATTTTTAGCTCGTACGACAAATCAGCAGCAGTCTTTCCTTTTTTGATCATGGAAAATAAAATTGCTCTTGACTCTGCGTCTGCTAATGATTCTAGAACTTTTTGTGTGACATCATATTTTTTTAATTGCGGTAATGTCAGTCTTTTTGCCAAGTGTAATTCGGTAATTCTTGAGTTATTTAAACGAAAGCCTAGTTATTCTAAATTTTTAGAATGATAACTGATAATCAGTTAGAAGAGACGTACATCTCTTTGTCAGGCTGGAATTTATTCCACAGTACACCCAAAATTATTGGAATTGATATCCAAAATGAGGACACTGCAAGAACAGACATCATTCTAAATCCATTTACCAAATCCATTGGAGCACCTATCTCATCGGGATTGGCAGGCATTACAACAAACAATGCGCCAATTAATACGCCATATCCTACAACTGAAACAAGTTTCTTTTTTCCTTGGAATCTTTTTGATAATTGATAAAATCCAACTGCTGCAAATCCAGAGATTGCAATAAATGCCAAAAACAAAACAGAGCGTAACACTACAGTTTCAGGATCACCAACGGTTGGAGGATTTGCAGGATACTTTAGGAATGGCAGCAAATAGATTGTCAACCACATGATTCCTGCAAGAATCAAGCCTTTTTTGATATTGTTATTTCCTGGAAGAACCTTCCTAGAATATGCAAATACTATACCAAATAATGCACCAACTGATGTTCCAAGAATCGCACCTGCTAATACTTGCCCGCCTTTTTGCCAGTATCGATAAGAATTGTACTCTACCCAGAATTCAGGCGAATCTTTTTCCTCACCAGAAGCAAAGAGGTTCTGGTTTTCTATGTTAATTGCATCATCAAGGTAGGGTTCTACGATTACTAAATTCACTCCACCATGAATTAATCCCGCAAAGGCACCTGATACCAATACTAGAATAATAAAAAGTGCCGTTTTCATGACGAATCACTAATGGCAGGGAAATCCTGCAGCGTGCCTCATGTCATGAGTCAGCTCGTGGATGTAAAGTTGATCAAAAGCTTCTGCGCCTTGAATCATGCTAAACAAATGTCCCTGATCATAACCTACAAGGAATAGACCAAAAGCAAAGATTGCAGCGAGTGCAATAACTGCTCCAATTGGAACACTAGATTTAGTTACTGTTATCTCTCTTGATTGAGACATACAACAAAACAATTTTGTTTTGTATTTAAATTCTTGGATAATTTATCCAATATAAATAATGGAAAAACCAATTGAAAGATCTGCACCAACAGATCAAAACACTACAGAATGTCGTTTCAAGAAAGGGTTCAAGTAAAGTTCTAACATTTAGTATCCCACATGTCTTTAAGGCCTTACAACTTTTAAAAAAAGATCAATACGTAAGCAGATCAAGTTTTTGTAAGTTTCTCCATTTGGGAGAAGGCGCTGTCAAGACACTAATTCTTCACCTAAAAGAAGCTGGACTGGTAGATTCTACAAAGTCAGGCACATATCTTACACCAAAGGGAGACACATTTGTCTCAAAGATACTAGCAGAGATTCCAGCAGAATGTACCATAACAAAAAACAAGATTCTAAAATCAAACCACAATCATGTGATTCTGCTTAGAAACTATGCAGGTGCAATAAAAACAGGAATGGAGCAAAGAGACTATGCTATCCTTTATGGCGCATCGGGTGTCATCACCCTAATTTATTCAAATGAAAAATTTGTCTTTCCAAATGAAGCAAAAGAATTCTTTACTGAAGAATCTGAGCTAAAACAAGAATTGGTAAAAAAACTCAAACCGCAAGAAAATGATGTCATAATAATTGCAACTGCAAGTGATGCATTTGTTGCCGAAGTCTCTGCTAAAAACTCTGCACTAAGCACTATAGCACTTCATGAACATCATTGAAACAAAGCTATTTACCCAGAACATTACGCGATAGGTTATGATAAAGTATCTTGCAATTCCAATTGTAATTGGAGTCATTACAGGAATTGTTTTGGCAGTAACCTTTGAAACAGATCAAAAAGAGGATGGCATTTTACTTTCTGCTCAAAAACTAATCAAAGATGGCTCCCCAATAATGGGTGAGAAAAATTCCGATATTACAATACTAGAATTTGGAGATTATCAATGCACGTTTTGTTTTAGGTTTCACCAGTCTACACTAAAGATACTAGAAAAAGATTACATCGATTCAGGAAACATACGACTAGTCTTCAAAGACTTTCCACTAAACGGTCCAGACTCTGTTCTAGCTGCTGAAGCATCATATTGTGCCGAAGACCAAGGAAAGTACTGGGAGTATCACGATGAATTATACACAAACTGGGCTGGAGAAAAGACAGGATGGATTACTCGTAATTCCCTTAATGCATTTGCAGAAACTGTAGGCCTTAATCTAGAAGAGTTTAACCAGTGTCTTGATTCTGGTAAGTATAACAAAAGAGTTTTAGATCATCAAGACTTTGCAAGACAGATTGGTGTTGATGCAACTCCATCATTTTTCATATTCAATGACGAAAAGATAATCAAAATAAGAGGAAATCAGCCTCTTGATGTATTCAAACGAGTCATTGATGATTTGAAATCTTAGTTTTGCGCTTTGTTCTTAGCTGAGTTCCACAGCATGGACAGTGAATTTCTTCACAAAACATGTACACATTGCAGTAAGTACAGCGTTTAGCTCCGCCCTGATATCGGCTCTTCTCCGATCTATATCGTTCGCATATTCCTCTGCATGCCAATGATGATTTTATGATATCAACCAAACTTAATATTCGCATCTGAAAAAATTTCAACATGGGAAAGATTCAGGTCGATAAACAGGACTCTGTAAAGCTATACAAGATTAGAAAAACCCTTGAGGAGCTATCAAACAAATCAGGTCACGGCACTGAGTTAATCAGCGTATACATTCCTGCTGGAAAGCAATTACATGAAATTATCAGCGTACTAAAAGAGGAGCAGGGAACTGCAGTCAACATAAAGTCAGATCTCACAAGAGGTCACGTAGTTGATTCACTTGGAAAAGTAATTCAAAGACTCAGATTGTACAATAAAACTCCTGATAGGGGCTTGGTAATGTTTTGTGGTGCACTTCCACCAGAAGGTGGCGGTCCAATTGGTAGTGAAGTTGTAAAGGTGTATGAAATTGACCCACCAAAAGAGCTCAAGACGTTTCTGTATCGATGTGATGATCATTTTCATGTTGATATCCTAAAGGACATGCTAAAAGATGACAATCTCATTGGCTTTCTTGCAATTGACTCCAAGGATGCAGGATGGGGGCTGTTGCATGGTGATAAGATAGAGGTGTTATCAGAAACTGGTTCTGGCGTTGCAGGAAAGCACAGACAGGGAGGACAGTCTGCAAAAAGATTTCAAAAATTACGAGAGATGGAGTTGACCTATTACTTTAATCGTGTAGCTGAAACCACACGGGAATACTTTGTTGATATTTACCCAGTAAAGGGATTAATTGTTTCAGGACCAGGTCCAACAAAAGAAGACTTTGTCAATGGAGGCTATCTTGAGTATAGATTACAAGAAAATATCATTGCAACACTTGATACGTCATATTCTGGTTCAGAAGGAATCAGAGAAGCATTTGCAAAAGCATCTGATGTATTATCAGATTTTAGAATGGTTGAAGAAAAACAAATTGTTGAGAAACTATTTCAAAAGATAAACTCTCACTCTGGACTAGGTACCTATGGCCTAAGTGAGGTAATTGATTTACTAAAAAATAACGTAGTAGATACTTTGCTCATTACAGATGATACAAATCTAATCAAGCTAGATGTTGTGTGTAATAGATGCAAGCATCTTCAAGAACAAATTGTAGAAAGACCACAGGTCATTCCAAAGAGAACAGAGCTACTAAGTGCACCATGTCCTGGATGTAAGGCAGCAGACTTGACAGCAAATGAGCAAGATATAGTAGACTATCTATCATTAATTGCTGCAAAGACCGGTGCAAAGATTGAAGTCATTTCAGGTAGTGCAGAGCATGGTGCAATGTTAGCTAGTCTTGGCAAAGTTGGGGCCATTTTACGATATAATCCAGGACACGCAAAATAGTATTATCTAATTGCTGCAGCATCCTGTGTTATGGATAATGGAGTTCCTTGTTGTTCACCAACAATTCGTTGTCCAATTAGTTTGCCTTCAATTTTCTTTACTAGGAATTCAAGTGAGAATGGCTTTTGAATAATTTGAACAGTATCATCTCTTAGCTCATTGACCTTACCTAGAATACCATGGCCATATGCTGAAAGAAATACTAATCTTTGGTTTGGTTTGTACTTTAGAATCTCCTGAGCAGCAGTGGCACCATTTTTTCTAGGCATGTCATGATCCATCAGAACAATATCAAATGGAGGTGAGTTGTCTTTTCTAAATAGTTCAGAATATTTTGCCTCATTCATGAATTCATCCACACATTCCACACCGTCTTTTGTCAGTGTGACCTTGTGACCACGTTTCTCTAAAACAGTCTTGTACTGTTTTGCAGTAAATTCATTGTCTTCTGCAATCAAAATATTCATTGTCATGAATACCAAATGATTTTTTCATCATTTTAAAACGAGTTTGTTTGGCTTGGACGAACTAATTTGCTCAAATCCCGTTTCGTATCTTTTCAGCAAGTTCAGCCAAGTCCGAGTCCTTTGATATCTCACGCTTTGTCCATATTGTTCCCTTATCATTGAATCTTGGAATGATGTGAATATGCACATGTGGAACTATCTGTTTTGCTGCTTTGCCATTGTTTTGAGCAAGACTAAACGCATCAGCTTTAGTTGAGTGTAAAATAGAGCGTGCAATCTTTGGAACAAGAGAGAAAAGTTTTCCGACATTTTCTGGCTCCATATCTGTAATTCTCTCATGATGTCTCTTTGGTACAACAAGGCTATGTCCAACATCAATTGGATATTTGTCTAAAAATGCAACATGTTCATCATCTTCGTAAATTAAATGACCTAAACGATCACCTTTGATGATATCACAAAAGATGCATCCCATGAATCTATGGGATTTTTGTATTTTATTTATTGTTTCATCGATTGAGTTAAGTAGGGTAATTTTTTCATCAGGAGTTAATCATGGGTAAAAAAGCCAGAAAAGAGCGCGAAGAGAAACGTGAAAGTTTTGCAGCTCAGCGAAGCAAGCAAAAGAGAAAGACATACCTCATGGCAGGTGGTGTTTTAGCTGTAGTTGTTGCAATCGTTGCATTTTCAGCATACAACTTTGCAACAAACTTTTCAAATGCACCAGGTGCACCACCAGGCGCAGGAATGCTTGGAGGAGAACATGTGCACTCTTCTATACTAGTGAAAATTTTTGGCGATAAATTTGATTTCAGTCTTCCAGCATATCAGATAAAGAGTAGCTGGATTCACTTTGAGGCCCAAGATGGTACAACAATTCACAGACATGCAGAGGGAGTAACCCTAGGATATCTCTTTGATACACTAAGTATCGAAGTATCAGATGAGTGCTTCATATTCCCTGATGGAAGACAGTTTTGTACAAATGAGGATTACACCCTGAAATACTATGTAAATCACGAACAAGTATCTGGCATCTATGATTATGTCTTTAATGATGAAGATAGAATTCTGATATCATATGGCAGTGAAACCCCTGAAGAGATTGAAGAGCAATTACGAGAACTAGATTCCCAACAAATACTAGCATAATTTTCAAGATAAACCATACAAAGCAAGTTTGTTTACTGGTATGCCACATGGCATTGAATTCCGGACTAGGTGTGGATGATTCGACATACCAGTAAACATTATGCTGTTGGCATCGATACAAAATCTGATTTAGATTATTTATGGAATGCTTAACAAAGTTCATTCAATTCTAAATATTATACAACATAGTAAATTCAGATGAGAACAATTCGTGATAGGGTTTAGTTTCATTTGCATATTGCACTTGTTCTCATCTAATATCTATGACTTGGCTTGTAATGTCGAGATTTCATTCGTAGAATAGAATTACAACATGGACATCTGAGATCATCAGTGACAAAATAAGCATTACAGCAAGAGCATCGCTTTTGTCCTTGTTTGTATTTATCACATAGCTTTGTTGTTGTAGCACGAAGGCTAGTGCATATGCCTTTACAATGTAAGGACATGGTTTTTTAAGAAAAGTTTCGCCTCCCAGGTCTACATTTCTCAAGGCGGTATCTTGGGTGCTCTTTTAAAATTGCCTCATAGTCTTCATCATCATCTATGATTTTCTTTTTTTCTCGCACAATAACAAAATGTTTTGATTTTTAATAAAACTCGATTAACTATGTTAAGCATTGGCTATATATTCACAGGATAATCATGTTCGTGAATAAGCAGAAAGGAAAAACCACAATCAGAGAAAAGACCAGTATGATCAAGTGGGTAGCAATCATAGGTGTGGTAATAGGCCTAGTAGGATACTATTTCCTGCTAACAATGGTTCCAGTAAACGTTGGGTATCCAGTTTTTGGTGCACCATCAAACATATTCATTAAAACGATTAAGAATCCAGATGGAAGCTTTGCGTTTGCAACTCAATCAACCAAAGGAAGTAAAACAACCAGCGGAGGACATCTTAATCCAACGTATCATGTTGGAGAAGGGAATTTAGTAACTATTCATCTGATAAATGAAATAAAGAATGAAAGAAATGTAGGCAACAAAATCAATCTAAATATTGACGAGTTTAATGTTCATACTGGAGATATGGGCTATTTCCAAACAACATCCATTACTTTCCTAGCAAACAAAAAGGGAAATTTTGAATATTATGATTCATACAATCCTGCAATGAGGGGAATCATTAATGTACAGTAATTCCAAATGGAGACACATACGATGAAAAACGATGAAGATTCTGTACGAGTCGGAATAATCAACTCGATGGATTCTTTTATTGACAATATTCAAAATATTAGAAAAGTTCTACTCGGAGTATCATTATCAGGACTATTCTTGGCGCCATTTGCAGCGGGATTGTCAATTTACCTTCTATTTCATCCAAAGTTCTTTGTCATACTTGAAGAACATGATGATTTTGGAACCGCTTTAACAGTATTATTTGCAGGAATATTTGTTATCTCTGGAATATGGATGTATTTTGGTCTACGTGAATATCGACAATTAAAAAACTGGAATAATAGATACACCAATTATTTGAAAAAGAGAGAAGAGATCAATGACGAAATTGCATCACAATATAATTTAGAAGAAGAAAAGTAATCCAAGTTTTTTCTCAGAGTTACTATCATTTGAAACTCTAGGGAATAATTCCTCAAAAGGATCCAAGATGTTTCTACAAAATTCCAATCCTTTGTGTGTTACTTTGAAATATGTAATATTTCGTTTTCCTTGTGGTTTTTGATATTTTTCCAGTAATTGTTTATCCTCTAATTCATCAAGTATGTGTTTATGCTTTGTGAGATTTAGCCCACAATAACTAAAAAGCGAAGTCTGATTTATCTCGCCGTGTTCTGTTAAAGTGAATATAATATCCTTAATGATGTAGACTTTATCCCGATATTTTTTGGATACTGACATACAGAAAAAACCTAGGAGTTATAATTAAGGGTAGGCTCCATTAACAATGTTAAGTAATTCATTATAACTCAGAAATCATTGTTTTTTGATGGCAATTAAATTCGTGTGTAATGACTATGGATTTGACTGTAATTTTTCCTGTCAAGGAGACAATTCATCAGAATTGATAGATGAATTTGCAAGGCATACTGCTGAGGAACATGGTATAGAGTATTCAAAAGAGGCACTCATGCAGTTTATCATCAGGAAAACGTGACTAGATTGAAGAAAATCACATCATCAGATATTCAAAATGAAAAAATAACTATGAGAATTTTATCAAGTCTAACACATCCTAAAACGGTAAAAAACATTAGCGAAGAATGCCAAATTCCTATAGCATCTGCATATAGGAGAGTCAAATTATTACATAAAATTGGGTTGCTAAGTAAATCAGGGAATATTTCTGATGGAATCAGAACAAGGTTATACAGTGGCCACAATGTTCAAGAAAAAGAGTAGCATCACAACATTTGTCGTATGTCCAAATTGCAAGATGGGCTATCAAGTAAATATCGATATGAAGACAGACCGTCCCCAAAAAGGATTAACTTGTAAAAGATGCATGAAGAAAATCACATAATTCGTTGTGTGAATCTCTAAAGAAACTCTAAATTATGCCAAAACAGAATAGTCGTGATAAGTAATAATGGAAATTTCTAGTAGAAATGTAGTAGAAGGAACTTCACGAGCACCTCACAGAGCAATGTACAAGGCAATGGGGTTATCAGATGAAGATCTTGGCAAACCATTTGTTGGAGTTTGCCATACAGGAAATGAAGCTACACCATGTAACATTCATCTTCCACAGCTAGCATTTAGCGCAAAGGATGGAGTTGCAGCTGGCGGTGCAACACCAAGAATGTTCTCAACCATTGCAGTTAGCGATGGCATTGCAATGGGACATGAGGGAATGAAATCATCTTTGATATCAAGAGAAGTGATTGCAGATTCAATTGAGCTAATGGTTAGAGCACATCAGTATGATGCGCTAGTTGGAATTGCAGGTTGTGATAAAAGTTTACCAGGAACAATGATGGCAATGGCTAGACTAAACATTCCATCTGTGTTTGTGTATGGTGGAACAATAATGCCAGGAATGCTAGATGGAAAGGAGCTTACAATAGTTGATGTATACGAAGCAGTAGGAGCTTATGACACAGGACAGTTATCCCTTGAAGCACTAAAGAATATTGAAAACACTGCATGCCCAACTGCAGGCTCTTGCGGTGGAATGTTTACTGCAAATACCATGGCATCAATCTCAGAAGCAATTGGATTGGCTTTGCCAGGAAGTGCTAGTCCTCCTGCAGAAGATGATAGACGCAAAAAGATGGTGTATGATACAGGTCTTGCATGCGCAAAACTATTAGAAAATAACATTCGACCAAAGGAAATTCTAACATTTGAGGCATTTGAGAATTCAATTACTATGCTAAATGCAGTAGGTGGCTCTACTAATGCCATTTTACATCTCTTGGCATTAGCAAATGAGGCAGGAATCAAATTAACATATGATGACTTTGAGAGAATAAGAAAAAAGACACCGCACTTGGCAGACATGAAACCAGGTGGAAATTACGTAATGAATTCACTAGATAAAATTGGTGGAATTCCATTTGTGTTAAAGAAATTACACGATAAAGGATTGATTCATGGTAACTGCATGACAGCTACTGCAAAGACAATGGCAGAAAATCTATCTGCAATGAAATTCCCAGAGACAGAACAAAAGATTGTAAAATCAGTTGATGCACCATTGCATTCAGTTGGAACAGCTGTAATTCTAAAAGGCTCACTTGCACCAGAAGGAGCAGTGATAAAGACAGCTGGTGTCGAGATGACAAAGTTTACTGGAAAGGCCCGAGTCTTTGATAGAGAAGAGTATGCATTTGATGCAGTATCAAAGGGTGAGATTGATGAAGGTCATGTTGTTGTGATTCGATATGAAGGACCAAAGGGAGGTCCCGGAATGCGAGAGATGCTAGCTACTACTGCAGCACTAGTAGGTCAAGGACTAGGAAAAAAAGTTGCAATGGTTACTGATGGAAGATTTTCAGGTGGAACAAGAGGATTCATGGTTGGCCATGTTGCACCAGAGGCATTTGTTGGCGGACCAATAGCATTGGTAAAAGACGATGATGAAATAACAATAGACACTGAAACTAACATCATTGATCTTCATGTATCACAGGAAGAATTAGAATCAAGAAGAAAGGCATGGAAGCGACCCAATCCAAACTATACACATGGTGCTTTAGCAAAATATGCATCACTTGTAGGCTCTGCAGCACAAGGAGCAATCACATCTCCAGCTAGCTAGAATTATTTTAGATGATAGTGAGAACCACAGAAGAATAATGAACCCATTGGGGTATGCTTTGCAGTAAGGGACAATCCATCTTCTAGTCCTTTGCCACAGATGTAACAACTAAGACTAGTTGCAGATGATTTTACCAGGGGTTTTTGAAATGGCAGTAAATCCTGAATCAGAATGCGATTGTTTCTTGGTCTCTCTAGGATTTGGCTCATGGTTATACTACGAAGCGATCAGATATAAAGGTACCGTACCATACCGTAAAAAGAGGGCCGAGGGTCCCAAAGAATGGAGGGGCATTTGGGCATTGGGAAACTCCTCGACTTTAATGAATATACGAAAAATTTTGCCTTAACTTTGTGTGTGTTATACCTGAACACACTATTGTGTTTCAAAATTTTAAATAGGCTTCAAATCTGATTTTATTCATGGGTGAACACCTTTGGAAAAGCAAAACCAACAGTAATACCCCTAGAGTTATCTGAAAACCAATTCGAACTTTACAAAAAGATTTCAAAAAATTATTCACATACGTTTCTCTTTGAATCACTTACAGGTCCTGAGGAGCTAGCAGAGACATCAATTATCGGATTTGAGCCAGAGTTTGTAATCAAGGGGTACAAAAACAAGATTGAAGTCTATCAGGATAACAAGTTAACAAAGACTATTCAAACAGATGATCCTTTCAAAGAGATTAAAAAATTAATCAAGAAAACTGATGACAAATCATACAGATACTTTGGTGGGGCAGTAGGATTTGTAAACTATGATGCAATCAGACTGGTAGAAAACATTCCAATCAAAAACAAATCAGATGAGGTCCTAATGGAATTTGGAATATACCATGATGGAATATTTTTTGATAACAAGAAAAACAAGCCATACTACTTTTATTATGATACCAACAGATATCCAGAATTAATTAAATCACAAGTGCAGGATTCCTTTGAGATATCAGAGTTTACACCAAACATCTCAAAGGACACATTTGAGTCAATGGTGGACAAGGCAAAAAGATACGTCCATGATGGAGATATATTCCAAGTTGTACTATCACGAAGATTTGATTTTACTGCAAAGGGAAACTTTCTAAAGGTGTATGATGTGTTGCGAAAGATAAACCCATCACCATACATGTATCATATGAAGATGAATGAAAAAATAATAATTGGTGCAAGCCCTGAGATGTTAATTCGTGTTACAGATGATATTGTAGAGACCTTTCCAATTGCAGGAACAAGAAAGATTACAGATGATGAAGAAAAAAACAAGAGTCTCGAAGTAGAACTACTCAATGATGAAAAGGAGTTAGCAGAACACACAATGCTAGTAGATTTAGGAAGAAATGATATCGGCAGAGTGTGTAAATTTGGCTCTGTAATAGTCAAGGAACTAATGAAGATCAAAAGATTTAGTCACGTTCAGCATATTGTATCACACGTGGTAGGAACACTGAATCAAAAATTTGACATGTTTGATGCATTCAAGGCAGTATTTCCTGCTGGAACGGTTTCAGGGGCACCAAAGGTTAGGGCAATGGAAATCATCGAGGAATTAGAACCACAGTCAAGAGGCCCATATGCAGGAGCAGTCGGATACTTTTCATGCAATGGATGCTGTGATTTTGCAATAGCAATTAGAAGCATCTTCTTTGATGGAAAGAATGGATTTGTACAGTCAGGGGCTGGAATTGTATCTGATTCTATTCCTGAAAACGAATTCAAGGAGACAGAACACAAGGCAAATGCAATGCTTACGGCACTAAAGGAGGCAACAAAATGAAATTTCTGATTATCGATAACTATGACTCCTTTGTGTACAATTTGGCCCAGTATCTTGGGGAGCTAGGCGTTGATTGTGATGTTATTCGCAATGACAAGATTACAATTGATCAGATAAAACAAAACAACTATGATGCAATAATAATTTCTCCAGGACCAGGTACTCCTGATGATGAGAAATACTTTGGAATTTGCTCCAGTGTTATCAAAGAGCTTGGTCCAACAAAACCAATTCTAGGAGTCTGTCTTGGTCATCAAGGAATCATTTCAGCATTTGGCGGACAAGTAACTAATGCAGGATGTGTCAGACATGGAAAGACAAGCAAGGTGCAATACAAAAAAGATTCATTGTTTGAAGGAGTAAAGAATCCATTTAGGGCTACAAGGTATCATTCATTGGTTGGAGACAAGACAATCATTCCAGATTCACTTGAAGTGATTGCAACTGCAACAGATGATGGTGAAATCATGGCAATAAAGCACAAGGACTATTTGATACAGGGAGTACAGTTTCATCCTGAATCAATAATGACTGAGGATGGAAAGATAATTCTCAATAATTTTATCAAACAGGTGAAGGCACAAAAATGATTTCAGACTCGATAAAAAAATTAGAAGAAAAGACTAGCTTGTCACATGATGAAATTGCTAATATCATGACAGAGATTCTCTCTGGCAAGACATCAGAGCAAGAAAACTATGACTTTCTTTTGGGATTAACCGAAAAGGGAGAATCAGATGAGGAGTTGCTTGGGATGTTAGAGAAGATGAAGGAGTTTTCCCTGAAAATTACGCCTGAAAATGAGGGCAGAATAATTGATGTGTGTGGTACTGGAGGAGACAAACTGCAGACCTTTAACATTTCTACTACTGCATCCTTTGTTATTGCAGCATCAGGCGGAATAGTTGCAAAGCACGGAAACAGGTCAAATTCAGGAATCTTTGGCAGTGCAGACATCTTTGAGTACTTTGGATATGACTTGATGCAGGAACCAAATTCTATCAAAAAGGTTTTGAAAAATTTTAACATCTGCTTTATGTTTGCACAAAAGTTTCATCCAGCAATGAAGCATGTTGCAAGTGCTAGAAAAAAACTACAAAAGAGAACTGCCTTTAACATTTTAGGACCACTAACAAATCCTGCAGGAGTAAAAAATCAGTTAATTGGAGTATCCTCTGATGATCTACTAGAAAGATTACCAAGGATTTTGCAAAAAAATGGTGCAGAATATATCATGACAGTAAAATCAGAAAATGGAATGGATGAATTTTCAACCAGTGCAAACAACAAGGTTTCTTTTTTAAAAAATGGTAAAATCCTAACAAATATTGTAAACCCAGAAATGGTTGGATTACACATGTCATCAATTACAGATATTCAAATAAACACAAAAGAAGATGCAATCAAATCATTTGTTGATGTACTAAACGGTACTGCAAATCAGGCTATGATAGAAACTACAGCGCTAAATGCAGCAGGCGGATTAATTGTAAATGGAATCACAAACAGCTTTGATGAAGGAGTAGAGATTGCATTATCATCAATAAATGGCGGTAAGGCATTCAAATTGTTTACAGAATTTATAAAAAACACTGGAGACCAAACAAAGATCAAAGAGGTGCTTGAATCATAGATAGTATACTAACAAAGCTTGTAAACAATTCACAAGCTGCAATTGATGATGGAGTGTATGAAGTTGATGCAAATCTTGAACAGTCAACCCAAGACTTGCTTCAAACTATTAGAGTTAATCAACATCCCACTCTAATCACAGAGATAAAATTTGCATCACCATCTCTAGGTAAAATCAGAACAACATCAGATCCTGTTAGAATTGCAAATGCAATGATTGAGGGAGGCTCTAGTGCATTATCTGTATTGACGCAGCCATACCTGTTTAATGGTAGTCCAGACTTTTTCATGCAGGTTAGGCGCGAGGTAAAGGTGCCAATGCTCATGAAGGACATCATGATTGACAAGGTCCAGATAGATACTGCAAGAAAGATTGGTGCGGATTACATGCTGCTAATCCAGTCATTATTTGAGCAGGGCCACCTAAAGGAGATTGATGAGTTTATCGATTACGGTCACAAAAATGGGCTAAAGATTCTACTTGAAGTCCATACAAAATCAGAGCTAGAAAGTGCACTAAAGACAGATGCAGATTTGGTTGGAATAAACAATAGAAATCTAGACACGCTTGATATTGATCTTAAAACAACAGAGAATCTGCTCAAAGACTACAAGCAAGACAGACCGATAATTTCAGAGAGCGGTATAGAGACACCAGATGATATCAAGTATCTAAGAAAGTGTGGTGCAAATGGATTCCTAATTGGTTCTAGCATAATGAAAAGCGATAATATCAGAGAGAATGTGAGAAAATTGGTGAGTGCATATTGAAGTATCCAAAAAATGGCAGATTTGGGGAGTTTGGTGGAAAGTACATCCCTGAAACACTGGTGCCAGCAATTGAAGAGTTAGAGGAAAATTATCTAAAGATTAAGGATGATAAAAAATTCAAGGCAGAACTTGATTATTACCTAAAAGAGTATGCCGGAAGACCCACACCGCTATACTATGCAAAGAATTTAACAGAAAAGATCGGCGGTGCTAAAATTTATCTAAAAAGAGAAGACTTGCTGCACGGTGGCGCTCATAAAATAAACAACACACTGGGACAGGCACTCCTTGCAAAGAGGATGAACAAAAAGAGAATCATTGCAGAAACTGGTGCAGGCCAACATGGTGTTGCAACTGCAATGGCATGTGCTTGTCTAAAAATGAAATCCGAAGTTTACATGGGATACAAGGACACCATACGACAAAAGCTAAATGTTTTTAGAATGAATTTGCTTGGCTCTAAAGTTCATCCAGTAAAGTCAGGCTCTCAAACACTAAAGGATGCAATCAATGAAGCAATACGAGATTGGATTACAAATGTCAATGACACATACTATCTATTGGGTTCTGCAGTAGGACCACATCCATATCCTGTAATGGTACGAGACTTTCAATCAGTAATAGGTCAAGAGATTAAACAACAGATGAAAAAACTAGAGAATAAAACACCTGATACGGTAATTGCATGTGTTGGTGGGGGTTCAAACGCAATTGGAACATTTTACCCACTAGTGGATTCCAATGCAAAGATAATTGGCGTTGAAGCAGCAGGAAAGGGCCTAAAATCAGACTATCACTCAGCTACTCTGTCTGCAGGAAGCAAAGGAATCCTTCATGGCATGATGACGTATCTTTTACAGGATGCAGAAGGGCAGATCAAAGAGACACACAGCATCTCTGCAGGATTAGATTATCCGGGTGTTGGACCAGAGCATGCGTATCTAAAGGATCAAAACAGAGTAAAGTATCACAGTGCAAAGGATTCAGAAACAATTGATGCATTCTTGCTCCTAACTAGAACTGAAGGAATAATTCCAGCACTTGAATCATCACATGCAATTGCAGAGGCAATCAAAGTTGCAAGGAACAGTCCAAAATCTGAATCAATTGTAGTTACATTATCAGGTAGAGGAGACAAAGACGTCGAAGTAGTAGAAGAGTACATGAAGAAAAATGTCAAGAATTGAATTAAAGTTCAAAGAGCTAGACTCTAAGAACGAAAAAGCACTAATTGCTTATGTCATGGTGGGTTTTCTGCCAGACAAAGACACCATCTCAACTATTCGAGGACTGATCAAGGGCGGTGCAGACATTATCGAACTAGGATTTCCATTCTCTGACCCATTAGCTGATGGTCCTGTTATACAGAATGCAAGTACTGTTTCACTATCAAAGGGAACAAAGATGAAAAAGTTTCTTGATATCGTAAAGACGATTAGAAAAGAGACAGACATTCCACTAGTCCTTATGACATATGCAAACATTCTGTATCACAAAGGATATCAAAAGTTCATCAATGAAGTAAAAAAGGCAGGAATTGATGGCTTGATTCTACCAGACATGTCAGTTGAAGAATCCTCAGAGTATTTGGCGGCTGCAAAAAAAGCCAAAGTCGATACAATCTTTTTGGTTTCACCAAATACTAGTAAAAATAGAATTGAAAAAATACTAAAGGCAAGCTCTGGCTTTTTGTATCTTGTAGCAGTGTATGGAACTACTGGAATCAAGACAAGCATTCAAAATTATTCCATAACAGCTGTAAAAACGGTAAAAAAGATAACAAAAAATAAAATTCCAATAGGAATTGGATTTGGAGTATCCACCCCATCAGATGTTAAAAGATACGTCGCAGCTGGAGCAAATGGAGTAATTGTTGGCAGTGCATTTCTCAGAATAATGGAGAGCACGCCCTCATCAAAACTACAAGATAAAATTTTCAAATTTACTAAAAGTTTGAAAGTACAGACAAAATCAAGATAAACGATTAAAAACCCGATATGTCATTCACATATGTGCAGACAAAGTTCATTTTTGTAACAGGGGGTGTAATGTCTGGCCTTGGCAAAGGAGTCGTGACGTCATCCATTGCAAAATTATTACAGTTATCAAATCAAAAGGTATCTTGTATCAAGATCGACCCATACCTAAACTATGATGCAGGAACAATGAATCCTGTTGCACATGGGGAGGTTTTCGTCACAGAAGATGGCGGGGAATGTGATATGGATATTGGAAATTATGAGCGATTCTTGAATCAAAATATTCTAAAAAGCCACAACATTACTACAGCGCAGGTATACTCTAAGGTAATAGAGGCAGAAAGAAAAGGAGAGTATCTTGGTGCATGTGTTCAGATTATTCCCCATGTAACAGACGAGATAAAAAATAGAATTTTCCAAGTAGCAGAATCAGAGGAATTAGATGTTTTAATTGTTGAATGTGGTGGAACGGTTGGAGACATTGAGAGCCTGCCATTCTTAGAAGCATTAAGGCAGATTAGGGTTGAGCAGGGACCAAAGAATGTAATCTTTGTTCATGTAACACTAGCACCATCACTTGATGTTGTAGGGGAGCAAAAGACAAAACCAACGCAACATAGCGCACAAGAATTAAGAAGAATTGGTATTCAGCCAGACTTTTTGGCAGTAAGATGTACGGAACCACTACAGGAAAAGACCAAAAAGAAGATTGCACTGTTTACAAACGTCACACAAGATGATGTGTTATCATGTCATGATGTAAAGTCAATCTTCCAAGTACCACAGATACTATATGATCAGGGAATAGTTGATTCAATATTTACAAAGTTTGGAAAAGTTGGACTGGTCAATGCATCAGCTAACTGGGACAAGTGGAATGGAATAGTAGAATCAATGCTGAATCATGAGGACCAATCAGTAAAGATTGCAATGGTTGGAAAGTATGTCACACTAGCTGATAGCTATGTTAGTGTCAATCATGCGTTACATCATGCAAGTGCAAAGATTGGAAAATCAGTTAAGATTGATTGGATTGATTCAGAATCCATAGACGATTACAAGATACTATCAAACTATGATGGCATATTAGTTCCTGGAGGATTTGGAACAAGAGGTTCTGAGGGAATTATCAAAACAGCAGAATATGCACGTGAAAATAACATCCCATATTTAGGAATCTGCTTTGGATTCCAGCTAGCAGCAGTTGCTTTTGCTAGAAGTGTTTTGAAGTTAGAAGATGCAAACTCTACTGAAATTAAAGAGAATGCAAAAAATCCAATCATTGATCTATTGCCTGAGCAAAAAGATGTTGAAGATATGGGCGGTTCACTGAGATTGGGTGCAAATGAAATCTTTGTAAAGGAAGATTCCATTGCAAATAAAATTTACAAATCCAAAGTAATATCAAAAAGACACAGACACAGATACGAGGTAAACAAGGATTACATCAAGCAATTCAATGAAAAGGGATTATTCTTTACAGGCGAGAGTGATAGTGGAAAAAGAATGGAAATTCTTGAAATTCCATCTCATAAGTTCTTCATAGGAGTACAGTATCACCCAGAGTTTAACAGCAGGCCAGGATTTCCTGAAAATGTCTTTGAAGCCTTTGTAAGTGCTGCTGCCCAAAAATAATCGAGATAGGTTCTCAAAACAGGTAAAACCCTATAGAATTTTTATAATTAGAAACGCTACTAGAAACATGAACACTGCCCCATATTGGCGTAGTAAGGTTTGTTCTGATTGCAAGCGCATCAGATGCCAAAAAGGATGCAACTGCGATTGTCACTGGGACAGAAGTCGGTAAAAATTTCTAGTGCAAAATATTATAGAATTAATTACAGGAAGAAACAAAATAATTTGCTAATGATTATTCCAACGGGTTCTCTCTGATTCCTCTTAATTATGATGATAACAAATTCCGAATATGAAGCAAAATCTATTTTTGATTTATTCTATCTTTGAGATTTCGTAAATTTTTTGTCTTGCATCACGAATTGACACCTTACGTTTTACGTATCCCTTATCCAATAAATGACTAATTGCCAATCTGACTGTTCTATCAGGGAGTAATGTTTTGTTTGCAAGTTCTTTTTGAGTCAAGGGTCCCTCATATTCTAGAATCTTTAGCAATAACTTTGAGCTAGGAGGCATACTGAGTAGTTCTTCTGCAAGATGAACCTTCTTTGCCAATGCAGAGATTGCAGTAGAGTCCTTTTTCATTCGAATAATTCTTGCAGGTGGCAAAAACTTTGTGCACTCTACTAGTTTTTTGACATTATACCTATCAATTCCATCCAAGACCACCTCACAGTGCAATCTAGATGAGATATCATCAATCTCAATAGAGCTGTCATTTGAAACTATCAAAGGCCTTCTTGTAACATTTAGAGAGTTTACTGAAATGATTCCAAATACAGATGAATCCTGAAATATTACAGGACCTCCTGCAGACATTGAATATGCTGATGAACCAATTGGAGTAGACACTATAATTCCATCACTGCTATCATGCCAAACTTCTTCACCGTTGACACGCAGCGTATGCTCCATTAGCATTGCACTCTTTGATGCAAAGACAGAGACATCATTTAACACAGGATAGACATTCTTTCCATCGATTTTGACTCCAAGGCGCTGTACTTCTTCTATGGTATACTTTTGATTCTTTAAGCGCTCAACATAAGAGGAAATCTCCTTCAGATCAATTTGCGCCAAGAACCCACTGATTTCAGCCTCACTAATTCCAAGAATTGGTGTTGTTGAATCAAATGTTCTGTGAAAGTAATTTCGAACTCCCTTGTCCCCTCCTAAAACGATAATAAAATCAAATGGTTTTGATTTTGTTTTAGAAACAAGTGATGTTGAGATTCCCTTGTCTTCAAAAATTTTCTTGATTAGTTTTGATGAAGAAACAGTTAATCCTTTACCATAGATTCCAACGTGCACAATTGAATCATAAATCGGCTCAATAAAAGGATAAATCCAGAAATTCTCAGTCAGATATTGCTTCGTCAGGTGGCTTTATCTTCCTAAAATTTAGATACACCCCGACATCATAAGCAATTTTCAGTACTCCGCCAATCACAAAAGGCGCGGACAACCACAATGAATGAATAATTAATCCCGTAATGGATGGGCTTACTGCCTGAGCAATATTTCGAGAGGTGTTTGTAATTCCAGCTGCTGCAGTTCTTTCATTTTCATTCACCACTGAAACAATGTATGATTGTCTGGTTGGTACATCCATCTGCGATAATGTCATTCTAGCAAGATGCAATCCTAGCGCTATAGGAAATGTTGGTGCAAACGCAAGTAAAACAAGTAAAACATTTGAAGGAATGTGTGAAAAAACCATAGTGTTAATCAATCCTATTTTGTCTGCGATTCTTGTAGCCAAAACATATGAAAATGCAGTCAATGTGCCAGCTATTGCAAAGATCAATGATAAAGTAGTCAAATCCACCCCAAATCTAGTAAAGAACCAAAATGAGATTATACTTTGTATGACAAATCCTCCTGCAAAGGAATCAAGGGAAAACAATACTGACAATCTCCCAATTATTCCTCTTGATTTTGGAGATAATTGATTCAATGGATTGAGCTGTGTCTTTGTTGTGGGTTTATTTCCAACCTCGATATTTTTGCTCAAAAGTAGATACAAAATTGCAACTATTAATCCAGCTATAACATATACAGCAAAAAGCGGTTTGAATGATTCAATATTTGACCATCCAGTATTTTGTAATATTTGCGGAATTCCTGATAGTAATATTCCAGCAGACATTGCAAATGTTCCACCCATGTTATAAAATCCAAAAAGTGTGTTCCTTTTTTTGATCTTTTTTACCGTTTGTGGCAGAATAGCTTGCTCTAATGAAAGAAACGCACCCGTTTCAGAACCAGTGACGTTAATCGTTCCAATTAATGCAGCAACAATCAAAGCCACATAATTATCAGTAAGCAAAAAGATAGTTCCAGACACAGACATTAAAACAGCATAAATTATCAGAATTCTTCTTCGTCCAAATCTGTCTGCGTAAAAGCTTGCAAATAACGTGAAAAACACACTGTTTAGTAGAGTAACTGAGAGAATTACTCCGATTAGAATATCATCAAACCCAATTTGTTTCAGATAAATAGCAAGTATAATACTCAAAAATCCATACGAGAATGTTCTTACCATTCTTGTAGTTAGAAGTAATTTTCCGTCTTTAGTTAGCCAATCTAGTATCAATTAATTCAAAACCTTTGTTTGATTTGGATCTTTTTTAAGGTCTCAGTCTTTCTCGTAATATCATTTTTTGATTTATTATTAAGAGATTTAGACATTAGTTTAATGACTCATCAATCGACTAGAAGTTAAATCTGTCTGAATTTTATTGTGTTATAAAAATAAGAAGCATTTGTTTCAGTAGCCCCACGCTCAGGAACTTTGAGCAGTCCAATCTCTTTTGTATCAAGAGCTGCCTGAGCAGAACCTCCAGCAAAACAAAATGCCCAAAGAAAATCCTTCTCCTTTAGTAGAGTGCATGCAAATGTAGCTGAAAAGATATCGCCAATTCCTGTTGTATCATACACTTCTTTGTTTGGTAAAGACAACGAGTATAGTTTGTCTTCATACAATAGAGATATCTCAGTTTTGTTAGTATAGAGAACATATTTTGGACCTTGTTTTTGAATTGCCTTTAGTGTAATTTCAAAATCGCCAGGCTCTATTGCAGCTAACTCCTCAGGATTTAGCTTTATTGCATCAACTCCCTGAAGATTTAGAGATGTCTTTTCAAGAAAGACTTTTTTCTGTGCATCAGTTCTTCGTAAAAATCCCTGAGGATCTAGAAATAAAAAATTTGCATCATTTTTTATCTTTTCAAACAAATCACTAGATATTTCACCACATAGGGGGCTGGCAAGAAAACCATCAGCATCTGATGATGTATACTCTATGTCATCACATTTGTTTTCAAGAAACATTTGACGCTCAGCGCCTGTAATCTCTAGTCGAAATCTGGTAGTTGGTTTTTCAGATAATGCGTTTTCAAACTTTATTTGATTCTCAGATAGGTAACGATAAGGAAAGTCCTTGCCAAATTTTGTAAACAATTCCACATCAAACTTGAATTTTCGCGCAGTTAATCCACCGTAACAAGCAGCACCACCAATTTGCTCGTTGGTATTGCCATCAAGAACAATGCTGTCTATTGTACAGTGAGAAAAGAGCGCCAGTTTCATTTAATGAAAATGCCATAATGTCTGGATTTAGTTTTTTGCATTAATTCCATCATAGCAGGATTTACACATAATTTTGCCCTTGTGTATTATCAACTCCTGATTAGATGTCAGGCAGGTATGACAGAGTCCTCGCACTAAACATAATAGATCATGCTAGAATTAAAACTTGTAAAAAGTGATAAAATTTTTCAGCTATTTTGGTAGCTTTATTGTAAAAGTTGTAGGATTATTTTTTACAGTAATCTTTCCGCCGTGTAGTTTTACTATACTAAGACAGCTTGCAAGCCCTAATCCTGTTCCAGTCTGTTTTGTTGTAACTAATGGCTCGAAAACTTTTGGCAGAATGTCTTCAGGAATTCCAGGTCCCGAATCAGTAATGCCAATGTATGCATATTTCTCATCTTCTGAAAACTTTATTGTGATTTCACCAGAATCATCAATTGCCTGTTTTGCGTTTGTTAGTAGATTATCAAAGACAACATCCATCTTGTCTGCATCAAATGTCAGCTCCATATCATTTTCAGGCAAGTTTAGTTTAACGTTACTAGATAGCTTAGTCTTCTCCAAAGCATAATGGATTGTCTTTTTGATAGAGTTTTTACTTGTCTTTAGTGGAATTGGTTTTACAAAATCAAGAACATCTTCAATTTGATGTGACATTCGAGAGATTGCTCGCTCAATTAGATTCATCTGTCGTACAATGAATTCACTTGCGTTTGAGCTGTTCTTTACTTTGATTAATTCAACAGATCCTTTGATGACAGATAGTGGGTTTCTCAAATCATGGGCAACACGTGCTGCCAGCTCTCCAATTGCAGACAATCTTTCTGCTTGGAGTAATTTTTTAGTTTTAATTTGAACTTCGATTTCTAATTTGTCACGCTGTTCACTTAATTCTCTTTCATATTTTATTATGGTAGCCATGTTTTCCTGAATTTTTGCATTTAATTCCTCAGATAGTTTCCGCTCAGAATCAAGTTGCATTTGCATTATCTTTAATTTTCTTGCAGTAGAGTCATCGATAATATTGCTGATTTCACTGCTTAATTCTGTGCGCAGTACAGTTTCTAAATTATTGATGCTTTGCATCTTTTCTTGAATTCTACTGTTGAGTTTTGCAGACTGTTTCTTTTCAGATTCTATCTGCAACTCCATAACCTTTAGTCGTTGTTTGTTGTTACTAGAGATTAATTCAGAAACATCGCGTCCAATTTTATGAACCTCAGAGTTTGGATTAGAAGAGTTTGGATCAGAGTCTAGCTCAGAAATTACTTCATCTTCTTGTAGAATCTTTAGTTCACGATCAAAGTTTTCGTGTAATTTTTTAATGTGATTAATTCGCTCGATTCTCTTTTTAAAATCCTCATTACTTACTTTCATAAACTCTGTTGTCTCTTTGAGCTCCTCTTGTGTCTCAGCTGACTCTTCCTTTAGATCATCAGTTCCAGAAGACATTGATTCATTGTCTTGGAGCTTAAACTTGCGTTTATTTTCACCAAATGGATCCTCTTCAATTGAATCCATAGTCTCTTTATCATCTATAGAGTCCTCTGTCTGACGGCCAAGATATCGCCTTGCCATGATAGTAAAATCACAGATACCCGTAATGTCAAATTCGGTGTTCAGATTGGACATACATAGTACGACCCCAAATTTTAAAAGCAAGATTATATGGAGGAGAGACCTGAGAAGATTATGCCACTAAAACGAGCCAGTAGAGGACGAAAGAAGGGAGGAAAAGGCTCTTCTGGAGTTGTTCAATGTACAAACTGCGGCTCTACTGTTCCAAAAGACAAGGCAAAGAAGGTTACATCAAGATTAAACTTGGTAGAACATGCTTTGGCAAAGGAGTTGCGTGCACAAGGAGCATACATTGCATCACCCAAAGTTCTAAAGTGGTACTGTATTTCATGTGCAATTCACTTTGGAATACTAAAGATTAGATCAGAGGCTTCAAGACGCCAACGTGGCAGACTGCGCTAGTCTGAGATGTTTTTAGCAGTAAAGATTATTCTTTGAATCAAAGTTATTCCTGCAATAATTATCACAATGATTACAGCATACTCCATGAATCCAATCATACCAATAATTGCAATGACTAGTAATCTTTCTGCACGTTCACCGATTCCAATTCCCTGTAATTTGACACCCAATGATTCTGCTCTAGAGCGGGCATAGCTAACAAGTAGTGAAAGTGTTATAGCTAACAAAACAAGATAGGGTTCGGCGTATCCTCCAATCAAAATTCCTAGAAAGATTGCTACTTCGGCAATCTTATCAAAGACTGAATCAAGAAAGCCCCCTTTCTTTGATGTCTGCTTTGATACTCGCGCAACTTGGCCATCAACAACATCAAAGAATCCTGATACTAGTATCAATACACCTCCAAGAATAAACGCATACTCAAAATTCCAACCATATACAAATGCAGAAAGAAACGCAAATCCCAAACCGACGCTGGTCCAAAAGTTTGGTGACAAACCAGTAGAAGCAAAAACCTTTCCGATCCTTTCTAGATGAGGCTTGAGGGATTCTCTGAAATTATTTAGCATTTGATTCTCCCATAAATGAGTAATATAAAAAATTCAAGGACTCAACAGGCATAATAGCTGTTACACAATCAAAGTCAATTGTTATGTTAATATACGTCCCTCAGAAGGAAATAGCAGTATATGGAACAAGGCACTGTAAAATGGTTCAACCGTACTAAGGGCTTTGGCTTTATCGAAAGAGAATCCGGCGACGATTTGTTTGTACACAAATCAAGAGTTGAAGGTTTCCTAAAAGATGGAGATAAAGTCGAGTTTGAAGTTGGAGAAGGACCAAAAGGACCAAACGCTATCAACGTAAAGAAAGTCGAATAATTAAAAAATTAGTTTAAGATGCCTTTGTGTTTCTGAAAACAATAATTTTTTAAGAAATTTTTTATTTTTATTAGTCTATTTAGCTTGTGCTATGTTCAATGCAAGCATTGTAGATACAATCTTTGCAGCAAGTGATGCAGTAGAGCCATTATCATAGTTTGGATTTAGCTCAACGATATCAACTCCAGAAACTTTTTTGTTTTCAAATGAGTATATCAAATCAAACAATTCCCTAGATGTGATTCCTGCAGCTTCGGGGTTACCAACACCTGGTGCAAATCCAGGATCGACTACATCCAAATCAAAGCTAGTGTAAATGGAATCAAATGTTGATATTGCATCTTTGAGTAATTTTGGACCCTTGCCATCTCGAATGTCTCTATCAGCGATTGTTTTGATGTTATTCTCTTTTAGAAATTGTAATTCTTCTTTGACAAAGGAGCGCGCCCCAACGTGGATGATGTTGTCTGCCCCTCTCTTCTCAACGATTCTTCTAAGATATGCTGCATGACTCAACTTTATGTCTGCATATTCATCACGTAAATCATAATGTGCATCAAAGACCACATAGCCTGTTTCTTTTGGAAAGCTCATGTATGTTCCTAAAGTGATTAAATGCTCACCCCCAAGTATGAAGAGTTGTTTTTTTCTTTCTAGTAACTCGGTTGTAATCTTTCCAACCATATCAAGCATCTCAGTTGCAACGACAGTATGTTTTGTGTTGCCAAGGTCTTCTACCTCTACTTCCTCTAAATCGACTTGTAACTCTGGATGAAAAATTTCAATGTTGTTAAATGAATCTCTTATCGCATCTGGTCCAAATCTGGTGCCAGGCTTGTAAGAATGAGTTGAATCAAATGGAATTCCATACAGAATTGCTTTAGGATCATCTCCTCCAGCACTAGTAATCAGTGGATTTCTATTCATGTATAATTCAAGGTAGCTCATCTCAAATCTTAGCTTGATTAGAAAAATTACTGTATAATAAATCGATTCATTAGTAAAAATCAGACAGTCCTGTTTCGCCATCCCAGTCTTTTAGACCAGTTGACATCTTTTGTCGCCATCTGTACGTGGCTAGTCCTTCCACTTGGCGAACCATGGCAAGTGATGGAAAGGGTTTTCCAAGTAATTCTATCTTGGATCCTAGTTCACGAACGCCTTTCATTATTGCCTTGACATATTCAGTAACAACAAGAATTCTTTGGGATGGATTAAGATCCAAAATTTGTTTTGCAACTTCTAGCCCTTTCATCCTTGGCATCTGATGATCTAGTATAACCAAATCGTATGGAGATTTTCCAGTTTTTCCTTCATTGTGTTTGAAATCATCAGAATATTTGTAAAAACATTCCAATCCGTTTTTTGTAACAGTCACTTTGTGGCCTCTTGCCTCTAGTGATTTTTTATACAATAATGCAAAGGAATCGCTGTCTTCTGCAACTAGAATATTCATACTCATGATTTTACAGAGTAAAAATGGATTTTCTGCCTTAGTTTGTTTGATATGAACGCACTAGCTTAGACCATGATTTGTGGTCGTTTTGACAAGTATAATGGAACGTTTAGCTTTGAAAATGGTTTTCCTTTGGTGGCCTCTTTGATTTTATTTACAAAGTCATCAAAGGATACATCAGTGGTTTGGCCAGTCATCCTATCTCGGATACTCAAATTAGATGATGCAACCTCCTTTTCTCCAATCACTATGATGTATCGAATCCATTCTTTTTCAGCCTCGCGAATTCTTTTGCCAATGCTTTCATTTCTATCATCAATGTCAACACGAATCTCTTTATCGGATATTTTTTGGCAGAGTTTTTGACTAAAATCTAGAAATTCTTCTTTGAGTGGAATGATTCGCACCTGTGTTGGGGCAAGCCATAGTGGCAGCTCTGGCTTTTTGCCTTTCTTAGAGTCCATTGCAGCTTTTTCTAATATTGCATAGATTACACGCTCAATTGCCCCGCTAGGGGAGTTGTGTAAAATTATTGGATGCTGGGAAACATTATGCTCATCAATGAATTTGATTCCATAACGATCTCCATTCTCTACATCAATTTGGTCAGTTGATAACGCAGATGCCTTTCCTAAATTATCAATGTAGTTAAATTCCCATTTTAAAACAAAATAAAAGAATTTTTCTTTCCACATTTCTACTAAAACTGGCTTGCCGTGTTTTTGAACCATTTGCTGGATTAGAGATTTGTTTTCATTGTAAAAGTCCTCAGTAAATCTAATTGCCATCTCGTAATCGCTTTCATCGATTCCCAACTCCTTGATGACACTCTTTGAAAGATCAAATCGTACCTTTAGCTCCTCAATTGCCTGTGGTATGTCTTTGCAAAATGCATGGCAATCAGGCATTGTAAATGCGCGCAATCTTCTAAGACCAACTAGCTCACCAGACTGCTCACGTCGAAAACTATACCGAGTCAATTCGTATAGTCGATATGGTAAGTTTTTGTAGGATAACTGGAAATCATTTGCCATTAAAAATTGCCCAAAGCATGCTGCAAATCGTAAAAAGAGTTTCTTTCCTTCTGAATTGATATTGTACTGCCTTGCAGGAAATCGATTAAAGTAACTCTCCATGCTTGGATGATGTGAATCATACATGATTGGTGTTTCAACCTCATAGCCACCATAATCACGAACCCTATCAGTTACGTATCTTTCAATTAATGATTTTATCAATCGTCCATTTGGGAAAAATCTCATGTTTCCAGAATCAGATGCAGGCTCATAGTCTGCAATTGCAAGTTTTTTCATCAGCAAAACATGTGGAGGTGGCTCATCAACACTTCTCTTTTTTGCTGCTTCATATTTTGATAGTACTTCTAAATTAGGATACTTTGAGAAATTAAAATCAGACATTTCAGTCATGGTTCCATCTGGAGTTAAGATATACCAGTAAGATTTGATCTTTGATTCAGACTTTAGTGCATCAGAAGTTTTTTCCTCAGAAGAACCTTTTGTGATAATTTTGGAGTTTTCAGCCAACGGATGTCCCTTGACTTGAACTTTGTAAGATTTTGTCCAACCAAATGGTGCACGAGACACTTCAATATCAGATGCAGAGGACTCCATTTCTTTGAGGATGGATAATGCAGTGCTTGGTGCAGCAAGAGTTGAGCTCAAGTGCGCATATGGATACAAGAGCAAGCGTTTGCATCCAACCTTATTCATTGATTCTTTGATTTCCGAAATTGCCTTTTGACCAACAGATGAGTCATCTCCTTCCTCAACTGCAACAAATGCTACAACCACCTCATCAATCTTTTCTGGTTTTGGGTCTATCTCCTCTGCAGATTTGATTTCTTTTTTTGTAGGGGCATACTCGATGCTGTCACAGTGTAATTGTAAAATCCTCAACAAAGTGAAAAGTTAGAATTATTGAATTAAACCTTTGGCTTTGAATGTAAGATTTTCTTGTAAAAACTGCTTAACTTTCGATATTTGTTTTGGTCTCATCCCTCAATGCTATGATAGATCTTAGAATCAAACCAGATAATCCCAAATTTTGTTTTAAAAAATTTTCAGCATCACTCAAAGCATTATCTCCTCTGTACCCTTCATCATACAATAGCTCAACTGAGCCAATATCTGTCTCCACCAAAGATGTCAGCAAAGAGTATGGGCCTAGCTTTTCATCATTTTTTTCAATATACTGCAATAGGGAAATTGATTTGATTGTTATTTCATCCTGGACTAGTGAGCCATTTGAGAAAATTATCGTAGAGTTTTTTGGGCCACTTGATACACGGTTAGTTATAGTTGAATCAACTATTTTCATTGGATTAATCGTAGTATGGTTAGTTATTGTGTTTATGGTTCTAGAATGTTTTGTCTTTCATTATAGTATGCTTCACATTCATAGTCCTCATAAAGCTCCATTAATCGCTCTCCAGTTGAAGGGTCAGGCAAAAATGCCAAGAGTGCTGTTGGCTTTAATTCCGGATTAATTGAATATTCTATCATTACTACATCAGTAAAGGAGCTTAAGAATTCTGGTGAAAGTCCAGCTTCTAAGAATGCTTGTGTAGTATTTTCATTTTGGAACTCATTGCTCCATTTAGCAAAGTTTTCAGGATATTTGTCAACTAATTCTAAAAGACTTAGTGGTTGCAGTGGTTCATCATTAGGATAAACACTTGCAGTCATTGCATACAAGATTTCACATTGCTCGTTTATTCGATACTCTGAATTTGTTTTGAGTAAATCATCAGATTCATAGTTTGAAATGATTTGTGGTAAATCCTCTACTGGAGTTTCAGCTGGCTGGGTGGCATCAAAGGAATAAAGTCCAAAGACTATGCCAATTATTACAGCTGCTCCAACTCCGCCACCAATTATCAAATATTTGTTAATTTTGTCAGCCATCTAAATTCAAAATTTCCTATCCTTGAATAATGACACCAGTATATGAGGCATGCAAAAGATCTTGTGCGTACTTTTAAGAGTGTTGTCATTGAATTCGAAATTTTAAAATAAATTCAGAATTAAAAACAGCAAAAGAAATGGAAACCAATATTACCAAAAAGAATTTCCAATATTTGAAATGAATCACCACCATTTCAAAGGAAAAGACATACCTCATGTCAAACTCGATCCTAAAATGACAATAGAGGATCTAGTAGATGTCTTTGCCAGCACAGGATACAATGGCAGACAGCTTGGTGAGGCTGCAAAACTATATGCAAAAATGATTAAAGAAAATGCAACAATTTGTCTTACAGTTGCAGGCGCAATGACACCTGTAGGCTTTGGAGGAATATTCAAAACCCTAATTGAGAGAGGATTTGTTGATTGGATTATCACTACTGGTGCAAATGTATATCATGAAGATCATTTTGCCTGGGGTTTTCCAGTAAAGCAAGGTCATTTTGAAGTTGACGATATGGTACTATACGAAAAAGAAATCGTCAGAATTCGTGATGTGTACATCAAATTCTATGAAACACTAGAAGCTGAGGACCAAGTTGTTCAAAAGATGTTCAAAGATAAACTAACAGACAAGCCGTTTACAACAGCAGAATTTTGTAATCTCATGGGTAAAATTAGCAAAGAAAAGGCAAAATTTCCGGAAAAAAGTTTTGTCACTGCAGCATATGATTATGATGTACCAGTTTACATCTCTACACTAAAGGACTCTTCATTGGCCATGAATCTTGCAGTTCACAGATTACGTGACAAACCATACAACTTGGACTTTGTAAGGGAGATTATTGAGCAAGGCGCAATATTATACAATTCAAAAAAATCAGGAATTGTAGAGCTTGGAGGAGGAGTGCCAAAGAACACTGCACAACAAACAGGGCCATTACTTGATCAAATTTTAAGAAGAGATGATGGAGGTCAAGACTATATCATTCAAATTACTGATGCAAGACCAGATACAGGAGGACTATCAGGTGCAACTCTTCAGGAAGGAAAGAGTTGGGGAAAAGTTCAAGATGCACACAATGATGTTGTTACAGTATATGCAGATTCTACAATTGCATTTCCAATTTTAGCACTTTACGTTCTTAGCAACCAAAAACCAAGAAAACCAAAGAGACTGTATAAGAAACTAAACACTTACTATCAAAAACTAAAAGAAGATTATTTCATAAAACCAGACAGATACTATGATGCGTTAACTAGTGATTTAAAGAAACCAAAATTAAAGTAGATTAGAACTTATCATAGCGCGCTCTTTCCAGTTCCCTGTCATCCTTTGTTTCTTTCTTCCATTCTTTGTAGTGGTCTTTGCATAGAACTGATTTTTTTCCAGTTGAATTAACTCGTAATCCGGCATTCTCAACTTTGCCGGTGTTAAGAGATCGTGCGCCATCATTAGAGCATCCTTCAACATTACATTTTGCGCCTTTAGAGACTACTCCCATGATTTCTATTTGACATAGATGATATTTATACTTGCAATGAAAATTTCTCTAGTTCGTTTATAAGAGGAATATTACAAAAAATTTCCATGGGTGGAACTAAGAACAAATCTCCTGCACAAAAAGATAAAGCTCAATCTTCTGATTCAAAGAAACCAGGAAAGAAAGGAAAGAAAGGAGACAAAGTAGAAGGAGGATCACCAAAAGCAGAGATTGTTGTTACACTGACTGACCAACAAGCAAGTAAATTTCTCAAGGGTGCCAAAGTAATCACCGTTCAAGAACTTGCAAGACAAACAGGTGTCAAAGTATCTGCAGCCAATGCATATCTTAGACAATCACTAAAGAACGGAACTGTGAAAAAAGTTGGCGGACATAGCGGTCACGTCGTTTATCAGCCAGTTTCAGCATAAATAGAAAACATATCACCAGGTTTTACATCATTTAAAATTTCAATGTTAGATAGAATTTTTCCAACAGGCGTCATTGTTTTTCCTGGCTCGGCATCCTTTGTAAAAAAGCAAATACTTCCTGCAGTTGGGAAGAATGCAACATCTCCTTTTTTGAATTCTTTTCTAGCTCGCTCGATTCCAGAATCAATCGGAGTCTCCAGATACAAAATGCTAGTTCCAAGTTGATGTGCGTTTCCAGATAACGGAAGACTCCTCAGAATAGAGCCAACGGTTCTAGGGGACAGATGTCGTTTTAATTCAAATGTCAGTTTAGATTTTCCCTTGATTTCTAGGATCAGTATGGTTTTTGAGACAGATCCTGAAGACATTTCGTAGTTTTGAATGCTTGGAATATATAACCGCTTTTAGGAAACTGCATTACTTGTCAGATAATGATCAAGAGGTTGTAGTAGAAGAAATCGAGATGGAAGAGCCTCAAGTCGAGGAGACAGAAGAGTCTGTAGAGATTTCAGAAGGCGAAATCGATACAGGACTGACAAAGGCCTTAGACACTTATAGAAAATTAATCGAATCAAATGAATTAACAGAAGTTGAACAATCAGCATTAGAAAAAAGAATCAAAGAGATTGAGAGCAGAGAAATTATTGAACGTGATCAAGCTCATGAAGCTCAAGAAATACCAGTTGAGAAAAATAAAATTTCAATTGGCCCACCAACACTAACAAGATTTGAGAAAGCACGAATCATGGGAGCAAGAGCTTTACAATTATCATTAGGAGCTCCACCATTTATTGCAATTCCAGAGACTGCAAGAACCTCTTTAGATATAGCAATGGAAGAATTAGATAAAAAAGTCATTCCAATTATTATACGACGTGTATTACCCAATGGAGATTTTCAAAATATTCCCATTGATTACTTTCAATAATGGATGAATCATCCCGAAAATTTAAAAGAATTAACAAATCTCACAGATTGTCTAAATGTTAATGGATAAACTAAACAGTATGGAAACCAGTAGCGATCAGCAAGGAGTTAATCAGTATGTGTATAATGTACATGATGACCCAGTAATGAGAAATGCTATTGATGTACTAGAAAGACTTGGCAAACACGGCAAAGTCATTTTGAGAGCAAAGGGAAATTCAATACCTAATGCAGTTGCCATTGCAAATATCATAACAGAGAAACTATTGAAAGGAAATTCAAAGGTAGAAAAAATTATTGTAGATAGTGCCAATCCAGCAGGAATTGGTAGAATGCTATCAACTATAGAAATTATTGTTGTAAAGAAATCCTAGTAAACAGAGCCAGGGCCCTTTAGTAACATGTTTTCGCATTCTTTACAGACTTTTTCATCGATGTTGGTTTCTAATTTATGATGAATATCACAAATCAACAAACTAGATTTGATGTAATTACATAATCCTATGAATTGTGAAAGACTAGATGGAGTGTATGCCATATCGGATGCAAGGTTCTCACTAAGCTCCCCAATCATCTTTGAGACTTGCTCTTCAGAAAGTAATTTTTCAATTAGTTTTGGATCTCCACGGGTTCCACGAATGTAATTGCTGATTGCTGCTTGTGTAACACCCAACATCTTTGAAATTTCATCTTCCCTAATGTTGTGATCCTCTGCAAGTTTTTTTGCCAAAATTGCTCGAAGTGCGGGGATTAATGTTTTGGATTCAATCTCTGCAGGTAACAGCATATTTGCAAATGGCAACTTTGTGAATTTAAAGTTATCAATAGAAGTTACAACAAATGAGAAAAATTCAAGGCAGTAAGGATTAGGCCAACCTATTATAATTCGTGATAAAATAATAGTGCAATGAAAGAGATCTCAACTCTTCAAAATCTACTCAAAGAGTCAGTGAATAACTGTAAATCAAATTTTCTAGCACTCTCAGGAGGAATAGACAGCACCATACTTGCATCACTACTAGAGAAGAGAAAAGTCAAAGGAATTACAATTATTGCCAAGGACTTTATCGCATCAGATCTTACATATTGTCAACTAGCAGCAAAGACTTTTGGTGTAGATCTTAAAATCAAAACTGCAGAGACAAATGAACTGCTAGAAGCAATTGAAGAGACGATTAAAATTTTAAAAATGTTCAATGACATTGAGATTAGAAATTCAGTTGTAATCTATCTTGTTTTGCAGGAGCTCAAAAAGTTAAACCAAAACCAGATAATCACAGGAGATGGAGCAGATGAGCTTTTTGCAGGGTATAATTTTCTAAAAAACAAATCAGAAGAAGACATTGCAAAAGATTTGGAGAGGATTTTGAATATTATGCATTTTCCAAGTATCGATATCGGAAAGGCATTAGGAATAACTATTGAGACTCCGTTTCTTGATAAAAAAATTATCGAATTTGCCAAGTCACTTCCTGTATCATCAAAAATTGGTAAAAATGAAGACAAAAAATATGGAAAATTTATTTTAAGAAAGGCATTTGAGGATAAAATCCCAAGACAGATAATTTGGAGAGACAAGGCAGCCATGCAAGATGGCTCTGGAACGTCGGGGCTGACTAATCTTTTTGAATCAATTATCACAGATGACAAGTTTGAAGAGGAGAAAAAATCGATTCAAGAAACAGATGATGTGATAATTAGGAGCAAAGAATCACTGCATTACTATAAAATTTATAGAAAATACTACAAAATGGATAGGAATTCAGATCAGAGTACCAAGTGCCCCTATTGTAAATTTACCATACACGATTCAAAATTCTGCAGAATGTGCGGTGCCTTTCCAGTCTAGTTTTTCTTTTTCCACTTTTTTGGTTTCTTTATGAAAATTTTTCTGCAGCCATTGCAGCAAAAATAGTATTTCTTTCCATCATGCTCATGAATTAGGGCAAGCTCCTCATCCAATTCAATTCCGCAGACAGGATCTACTGGCACAATCTAAAACTTTGATAATTGGTATTTATATCATGGCATAATCAGTTTACAATTTCAAAAATTAATCTGATCATAATAGACACACTAGTGAAAATAGTAATCAGATGAGAAATTTTCTCATACTATGACTTCTCATAGAGCTGTAGGATTTTGGTATAATATTGCACTAGTTAGCTTTATGGCAATTGCAGTAACTTTGGCAGCAACAATCATGGCATCAGGGTTTTCTTCCAGTGATGCAACTAAGGAAGTTTTGGAAGAAGCACTTGATGAATCAAGACACGGTCTACAAATTGTAGGAAAGATTTCGGCAAGAGCAGATGTAACAAATGATAAAATTCTAGTCACTGGAACTCCATTGACAGCTGCTAGTGGCGGCTCAGTTGATGTCAAGCAAGATTACTTTAAGATAAATTACAAACTCATCAAAATTGACAGTCATACTATAACCTATGATGATATCAATGCAGGCTCTCTAAATGAGGGCAGCTACAATTCAATGCAGACTGCAGTGGCAGATGCAAAAGCAAACGGCCTAATTGATGTTAATCCATATGTTGATGCAGAGAAACCGGAAAGAACTTCGGCATTCATTTACTGGCTAGTAAATTTTGATAACGATGGAAGGATAGATGTTGGCGAGCTAGCAATACTTGCCATTGTATATGCAGAGCAAGACAAACCATCTACTGGAGAATATCTTCTAGTTGAAGGATTAGTTCCAGAAGGAAGTATTCTCTTTATGGAAAGAACTGTTCCAAACATATCAGATGTCGTAGTAGATTTGGGTGGAAAGATAAAGGAATAATCAAGAGGTTAACTTTTTGACAAGACTACCAAAGTCAGTCTCTTGTATTGGTGGAATTTTCAAGATTTCCAAGTTTTCTTTTACATGAGCATCTGATTTTTGACCAACCAGTGGAGCGATTACACCAGGAGTTGAGCGAATAAACTGCAATGCGCGCAATGGTGCAGATAAATCATCAAAGCTTGGCATGACGCCATCTGCTAAGAGTCGTCCCTGCATAAATGGAACACTTGTAAAGACTCCTATCCCACACTTGATTGAAGCATCCAGAATTGACATGTTTACAGAATTTACTTGCTGATTTTTTTGCATGAATGCTTGGTCATAATACATGTTATACGGCAATTGAATGAATCTAAATCCGTGGTTTTCTCCTCCAACTTGTTTTGCCATTGCAACTGTATCTTCAAGTGATAGATACTGTGGGTTATCATGAGTGACTCTAAAGCACTCCCAAGTTGCCAGACCATAAAATTTAATCAAACCTTCTTTGCGTTTTTTCTCATACAACTCAAAAACAGATTTGAGATTTTTTTGAAATTGCTCTTTTGATAAATCCTGTTGGCCTTCAACTGCATTATGAAGATACAACAAATCAATACATTCAAGATTCAAATTCTTTAGGCTGCGATTTAGCTGATCCTCAAGATATGGAACAGTCATGCAATGATATCCTGATGATATTTCCCCTGATGAGACTATACCTTTTTGCGTAAATTCTGTCTTGACATATTCCCAAAAGTCTTGTTTAACATCAGCATCATTTGTGACATACCCATTTTTTGTACTAACAAAGATTTCATCACGAGAAATTTGCCCAGACTCTAATAATTCAGCGATTGCTCTACCAACTGAGCGCTCAGCCTTTTGGGCCCTATAGTTAATTGCAGTATCAATTACATTTACGCCAGCTAAGATAGATGACTTTACAGCATTTTTCACTAGATTGTCTGTTGCATCATTTGCTTCACCCAAGTAGGTTCCAATTCCGACATTAGATAGTGTCAAATCATTGAATTTTTTGAAATTTTGGGGATTTACTTGTGGATGATTCTTTGAAAAGTTATCAGTCCCATTAGCAGTAGCAAAACCTGAGATCATAATACTCGAAACAATTTGATGAATTTATTTGTAAGCTAATACATCAAACCCAAGAAAAAACTCACTGCAAATAACGCCCCAGTAACTCTGCTAAATACCAAGGCCTTACTCATTGCAGGAACAAGCTCATCAATTTTATCAAAATTTTCTTTGAGGGATATTCCAGATTTTATTGCAATCGGAATTGTTCCCAAAGAAATCAGTGAAATCATTGGAAAGAAATTCAAAAAAACACCAAGTGTAATTGCAGCATAAGCCACGATTGGAAATATCCAAAATATGTTCACTGCCTTTTTTTTGCCTAATAGAATCACCAGTGTTTTTCTGCCTTTAGACTTGTCTGCATCATGATCTGGAAATGATGTGATAAACAAAACAAGAGACGACAACGCCCCGACTACTATGCCTGCAAGTACAATTGAAAGGGATATCTCATTTGATTGAATAAAGTATGTTCCCAAAACAATCATTGCCCCCTTTATTGCTACAAAAATTTCCCCCAATCCCGAATCAACAATTTTTCCAGAGTAAAAATAGATGGAAAGTATCGCAAAACCTAGTAAGACTGCTATTGTAATTCCGCTAGTTAACACAAAATATGCGCCAATCAAAGAGCCAGATACAAGAAAGATTATTCCTGCACCATACACATGAGATGGTTTTAACAATCCCTCTGGGAGTACGCCAGTTCCACCACTCATCTTTGTTCGTTTTGTTGATGAATCAATGCCTCGCTTAAAATCCCAATAGTCATTTAACAGATCAACACTTGCATGAAGTGCCAACACCCCTGCAAATGTTAATCCGGCATGAAAAACATTGATGTCCTGATATAACCACCACTGGACAGATAATCCAACAAATACAGAAATAACTGATGCAAAAAGAAATTTTATTCTAATGACACGTAGCCAAGTGGATATTGTCATACTAGAGATTCATCGCTTACTTCAAGTGGCTTTCTACCCATAAAGCCAACATCTTTTTCATGCCAAAACTTTATCTCAGTTTCACCATCTTTCCAGCATAACCAAATCTCTTCATCAAATCTTTTTGCGGGAAAATCCAAAAGCCCTTCCTCAATGCTTTTGATGACAACGCCTGTTTTTTCCAGGTCATCAATACTTTGATAAAATTTTGTAATCTTTTCATTTAGATTTTGTTTTAGAGTGACATATTCCTCAAAGGAGTTTGTAGTTGAGACACTCATCTGGAGTTGCTGCTCTACTTTCATTACTTCGGCTTTGCATGAAAGAACAAATTTGTATTTTTTAATGACTTCAGGCAAAATTTGATTTGCCGTGGTAACTGTAAAGTAGGAAAACATATTCTCAAATCGGAATATTCTTAATTAAAAATCTAGCTCCAAGTTTATTAAAAGTGTGAATTTCTTAGATGCATGAGTCAAGACGAACAATTAGAGATGCTGATTGAGCAAACTATCAACGGAGCAATATCTACAATACCACAACATATTGAGGAAATCAAACAGAATCAGGATGTACTAAAATCACAAAATCCAAACGAGTTTGTGTATGGAATGATTATGGGCATGGCCTTTGGCATGGCAGGTGCACTATTGGCATCACAGAAAGGAATGCCAACTCCCGAGGATCAAATGAAGATAAGAGACATTATTTACAAAAAAATTCCAGACATTCGTGGTCAGATATTTACATGATAAAATTCACACCTAGTGAAAAAAAATATCTAGAATCAATGGAGGAAGCAAGGCTAGCTACTGTAAAGGATGACATGCCTCATGTAAAGCCTGTTTCATACATTTTTTATGATAACGCTTTCTTTATGGCAACAGACTATGAGACTGTAACGTATAGAAATATTTCAAAAAATCCAAAAGCAGGAATAGTGACGGATACTTATTCTCCAGGAAAACACAAGGCAGTATGCTGTCAGGGCAATGTCAAAATTTTAGAGAGTGGAAAAGAATTTTTAGAAATGTATCAGTTGTTTTTTAAAAAATTTGCATGGGTACGAAATGATCCGTGGAAAGAAAACGAGGCCCCCATACTAAAGATCGTCCCCCTCACAAAGACTTCATGGGGCCTGAGATAATTAGTAAGATTCAAAAGTATAATTATTTCAGTTTTAAGAAGAAGATACATGCATACAGGCTTTATTATCGGGGGAGTGTTTTTGGCACTGTGTATAGTATTATCAATTTACATTGTTGTCTACAAAGAATCAGTTTTGACTCCAATTGCTGAAAAAGAGATGATAGAAATGAAGGCAATGAACTGTGAACAAATTGCAGAGCACTCTTCTAGTGGATTGTTCTGGTCTGTAGAAAACTACGAATGGGCAAAAGAAAGAACCAAAGCATGTGAAGATGCAGGATTATAATTCCATAAACTGTAAATAGAATTTAGAAAGGATGCAATTACATGAACAAGATAAAATGCTCCCATATTTTGGTTAGTAAACAAAGCGAAGCACTGGCAATCCTTGAGAGAATAAAAAAAGGCGAAAAGTTTGGAAAACTTGCAAAGGAGTTATCAACAGATACAGGCAGTGCCAAAAGAGATGGAAATCTAGGATACTTTACCAAAGGAATGATGGTAAAACCATTTGAAGAGGCTGCATTCAAACTCGAGATTGGTCAGGTATCAGAACCAGTAAAAAGTGAATTTGGATATCACATCATAAAGCGAATGGGTTAGAGAAAATCATCTAAATTATTTTTGAGTCCGCTTTTTTCCTTTTCTAGTGCTTTGGTCATCTTATCACCCATGTTCTTTGCAGCATTGATCTTTCTCTTGCCAATCCAGTAGTAGGTCTCATCAATGGTGTCCTTTGCAATCAGTACAATTAGCTTTCCTGTATCACGTCTGCCAGTTCTTCCTCTTCTCTGAACATAACGAATTGAGCTAGGAACATTATCATAAAATACAACAAGATTTACTTCAGATATATCCAATCCTTCTTCTCCCACACGAGTAGCAATCAAAACTTTGTAGAGACCGTCTCGGAATTTTTGCACTGTCTCAATCTGCTTTTTTTGTTTTAGACCAGTTTCACCTGCCTTTCCTATAAGAAAACCACACTCAATTCCCATCTCAGTTAATTTTTTGTGAATCACATCAACAGAGTCCCTGTAACTTGTAAAGACTAGTACTTTGCCTGGGGAGTTTTGAATTATCTCTTTTAGTTTTATCATTTTGCTGTGCTCTATTCCATCTTTTTGTGCTGCTTTTGCTAGATGTATGGCGCGTGTAAAGTTTGGATCAACCTCAAAGAGTTCCTTGACACCAACTCCTTTCTTTTTTTGTGTTCTTTCACAGAATCGTAAAAACGAAGTCACTCCATGTGCTTCAAAAATATTTAGAGCATATGTGATTCGGATTGCAGTAAAGAGTGGCTTTGCTGATCTTCTGTTTTGATTCAACACAAATTGACGAATTCGAAGTAATGCAGAGAGTGATTTTTGATCAGAGATGTTTATTCCATTTTTCTTTAGTTCTTGATATCTTTGATCAAGGGCCAGATTCAAGAGAGTTTGGATTGCTTTCATTTGAGGCGGCAAATCAACATTAATCCATTCGGTGTTAGTCTGCTGTACATAAGGGGCAACATCAGGACTGTCCTCACTTCGTTGCGCGACACTTTGAATTCTTAGTGTCTTCATTATCTGAGTTGCTTTTTCTTTTTCACTAGGTAAAGTGGCAGTCATTCCTACAATTCTAGCACTAGTGTGAATGATTCTCTCTGCAATGCCAGAATATGCATAATCACCTATTGTGCGATGTGCCTCATCAAAGATAACGAGGCTAAATTGTGAGGGAGAGACAATATCCCTATCCAAATCGTTTTTTGCAATCTCCGGTGTAGCGCAAACCACGCTATTATTCCAGTTTTTTTGACGCTTAGAAATTGGATCCTCACCAGTAACTATAGAGACATCATCAATTGTGAGATTTTGTTTTAGAAATTCATAATGTTGGTTCACTAGAACTCTGGTTGGCGCCAAAAATAAAACGCCGCCAGTTCCTTTTGCTAAAAATTCAGCTATAATTTGCAGTGCAACTGCGGTTTTTCCCAAACCAGTTGGCAAAACAATAATGCAATTTTCATTTATTGCCTGAGCAGCTAGATTTACCTGATAATCTCTTTTTTCAATAGAGTTTTTTGTAATGTATTTTTTGTCAATGTACTCTAAGGTAGCCATACTCATCAAAATTACTGAATTTACTTATCGTTTTTAGGTTTCGTGTAGTTCTTTGATATGTGTTAGTCAAATATCCATATATGGTAGCAAAATAGAATTTTACTGTGAGTGAAAAGTTCGAAAGGCCAAACTGGGATGAATATTTTATGCTCCAGGCAGAACTTGCAAAATTAAGATCAAATTGCATGACCAGACATGTCGGTGCTGTAATTGTTAGAAACAATCGCCAGCTAGCTACAGGATACAACGGAACGCCACCAGGAATCAAAAATTGCTTTGAGGGAGGATGCAAGCGTTGTGAGCTAAGAATGCAGGGAAAATTAGAATCTGGTGCTTCATTGGATAGATGTCTGTGCAATCATGCAGAAGCAAATGCAATAATGCATTGTGCCATTTTAGGAATAGAAGCAGGAATTGAGGGCGCTATACTATACACTACATTTGTTCCGTGCTTAGAATGCACAAAGATGGCAATCACTATTGGAATTAAAAAATTTGTTTGCCTTGATTCGTATCCTGAAACAGATTATGACCTTCTCAAGGAGGCAGGTGTTGAGATAGTTGAGATTAACAAAGAAAAGATCCAATATTGGGCACAAAAGTTGTTTGAAGGCTATGATGTCAAAGTGGTCCCAAAATGAGGTGAGTGATTGCAAAGTCAAACCACCGAAGTCCAAAATGAGATTAGAAACCTTCCGCCTTCATTGTTGATTTCAGCATCATATGATAATCAAAAAAAATCAGCAGTGCTAAAATTTTACGAGCCTACATCACAAAAAATTATCCTATGGTCTGACGAGATAGGACACAAGCCATACTGCTTCTCAAAACTAAATCCAGAAGAGCTTGATTTTTTACAAGAAAGAGATGATGTACTAAAAATTGAACCAGTAAAGAGATTAGATCTACTACGGGATGAAGAGGTCACATTATCAAAAATCATAACAGCAGACCCTTTGGCAATTGGAGGAACTCAAAGTGACAAAAGCATTAGAAATCTGATTGAGACTTGGGAGTCAGACATCAAGTACTATGAGAATTACCTGTATGATAGAAGATTAATCATTGGAAAGTTTTACGAGATAGTTGAGGGCAAGATTCAACCACATGATGTTGAGATTCCAGATGATGTCAAGCTTGCACTAAAGAGCCTGCTCTGGGACAAGTTACAAAATGACAGCATGGTAGATACAAAACAATTTGAAGAGTACATTACCGAATGGGCAAACTTGCTAAACCAACCAATACCAATAATGAAGAGACTAAGCTTTGATATCGAAGTAGAAGTTGAGATTGGACGCATTCCTGATCCAAAGATTGCAGAAAAAAAAGTCACAGCAATTGGATTCAATGGAACAGATGAGTTCAAACAAATTTTTGTTTTAAGAGATCCAAACACCGAAGAAGGAAAAAATGATCTAGATGAAGATGTCAAAATAATATTTTTTGATGATGAAAAAGAGATGATAGAGGCAGCATTCAAACTGATTCAAGAGTTTCCTTTTGTTGTAACGTATAACGGAGATGACTTTGATATGCCATATCTTTACAACAGGGCAGAAAGACTGGGAATCAAAAATTCTGATAATCCACTATACATGATGCGAGATTCTGCAACTCTAAAGCACGGAGTGCACATTGACCTATACAGGACTCTCTCAAATCGTTCATTTCAGATTTATGCATTTAGCAACAAGTATACTGATTTTTCACTAAATAGCGTCTCAAAGGCGTTACTTGGTGAAGAAAAGATCGATTATGGGGTGGATTTAGACAAGCTCACCATGTATCAGCTGGCAAACTATTGCTTTAATGATGCAAGACTCACCTACAAGCTGACCAGTTTTAACAATGATATTCTAATGAAGTTACTAGTCGTAATTTCACGAATAGGTAGAATGCCAATTGATGATATTGCAAGAATGGGCGTATCACAATGGATTCGCAGTCTCCTATACTATGAGCACAGGCAAAGAGGCGCATTAATTCCAAAACGAGAAGAATTAGAGAGAAGGTCTTCTGGAGTGGTAAATGATGCAGTAATCAAGGATAAAAAATATCGGGGAGGCCTAGTTGTTGAACCAATTGAAGGAATTCACTTTGATGTAACTGTGATGGACTTTGCTAGTCTGTATCCAAGCATCATCAAAGTTCGTAACATATCTTATGAAACGGTAAGATGCCCACACGAGGAGTGCAAAAAAAATACAATACCAGATACAAATCACTGGGCTTGTACAAAAAAGAACGGGATGACTGCCCTAGTCATTGGCTCCCTGAGAGACCTTAGAGTAAATTACTACAAGAGTTTATCAAAACAGGAAAACCTAACAGAAGATCAAAGACAACAGTACACAGTTGTCAGTCAAGCACTCAAAGTTATCTTAAATGCAAGCTATGGTGTAATGGGTGCAGAGATATTTCCATTGTATTTTCTGCCAGCAGCAGAGGCAACTACTGCAATTGGAAGATACATCATTTTACAAACAATCAAGCGATGTGAAGAGACAGGAATCAAAGTTCTCTATGGTGATACCGATTCATTGTTTATAAAAAATCCAACTCGAGAGCAAATTCAAAAAGTTATTGAAAGAGCAAAAAAAGAACACGGGGTAGAGCTCGAAGTCGACAAGGAATACAGATATGTCGTTCTAAGCAGTAGAAAGAAAAATTATCTTGGAGTAACAAAATCAGGAAAAGTAGACGTCAAGGGATTAACTGGAAAAAAATCCCACACGCCGCCATTTATCAGGACTTTATTCTATGAGCTACTAGAGATACTATCCAAAGTAAAAAGTATCGAAGAGTTTAACAAAGCAAAATCACAAATCAGTAACAAAATTGCGGAATATGGAAAAAAGGTAGAAGCAAAAGAGATTCCACTAAACGAACTGGCATTTAATGTAATGATTAGCAAAGCACCATCAGAATATGTAAAGACAGTGCCTCAGCACATTCGTGCAGCAAAATTACTAGAATCAATCAGGGAGATAAAGAAAGGAGACATCATATCCTATGTTAAAATACTCAACAAGCCAGGAGTAAAACCGGTAGAATTGGCAAGACAAGATGAAGTGGATTCAAAAAAATACATGGAGTTTTTGGAGAGCACTCTGGACCAAATTACTTCATCAATGGGACTAGACTTTGATACAATCCTAGGCAAGCCAAAGCAGACTGGCCTTGATCAATTTTTCTGGAATTAGTGACAAAATGTGTTCCTAGATGATTTTTCACTAACAATTATTGTGATTGCCGCAGGAGTACTGATTTTATCTGGATGGGTAGAGCAGATAATTCGAGGTTACAGAACTAAAAGCCTCAAAGATGTATCGCCATATCTAATGATACTAATTGCAATAGGAGCACTATTGTGGTTAATTTATGGAATTGAGATTTTAGATCCCTATATTGTTGGCACAAATATTGCAGCTATAATTCTAATGATAATCATATTTGGATTAAAGAGAAGATACGATAGAAAAAAAGCATTGTGAAATATTAAATACAAGAATTCGATTGAGGTTTCAGGATAAAGATTGTTTGTAATAAATTGCAAAAATTATGAAGAGATAGCTGGAGAAAATATTGTAAAGTTTGTCAAGATTTGTGAAAATATAGCCAAAAAACATAAAATAAAAATTGCAATTGCTCCACCTCAACATCTATTAGGAAAAATTGCCAGCAGTAAGGTTACAATTCTTGCACAGCATGTTGATAATACAAAGGTTGGAAGCACTACGGGTTTTGTAATTCCAGAGCTGATAAAAAAATCCAAAGTCAATGGTTCAATTATTAATCACAGTGAGCATAGAATCCCTAGCAAAGATATAGCAGAGCTTGTCAAACGATTAAGAGAATTAAAATTAATTTCCATAGTTTGCGTAAAGGATGTTGCTGAAGTAAAAAAATATGCAAAGCTAAATCCAGATTACATTGCAATAGAGCCGCCTGAATTAATCGGTTCAGGAAAGGCAGTATCAACAGAAAAGCCAGAGCTTATCACCCAGGCAGCAAAAGCAGTGCATTCTGCAAAAAACAATACGAAACTTTTGTGCGGTGCCGGAATTGTTTCTGGCAAAGATGTCTCCAAAGCAATTGAGCTTGGATCTAAGGGAATTTTGGTGGCAAGTGGAATCATCAAGGCAAAAAACTGGAATAATATAATAGATGACTTTGCAAGGGCAATGCTTTAAAACCCCCTAAAATTCAGTGGATTACCAAGGAAAAATGAAAGCAGTATACTCTTTTGATGAAGGAAACGGCAAAGACCGCAAACTTTTGGGAGGAAAAGGAGCAGGACTTTGCGAAATGACGCGACTAAAACTTCCAGTTCCTCCAGGCTTTGTAATTACAACCGAAGTCTGCAAAAAATACTATCAAAATGACAAAAAATTACCAAATGAGGTCATCTCACAAGTAAAAAAGAACATTGCAAAGATGGAAAAAAAGACTGGAAAAAAGTGGAATTCAAAGGACAATCCGCTGCTAGTATCTGTTCGTTCTGGTGCTGCAATATCCATGCCAGGAATGATGGATACAATTTTGAATTTAGGAATTAATGATATTACAGTTAATGGATTAGCACAAAAAAGCAACAATCCAAGATTTGCCTGGGATTCATATCGTAGATTTGTTCAATTATTTGGCAAAGTAGTATTTGGAGTCAATGACAAATTGTTTGACCAAGTGCTAGAGGATGCAAAAAAGAATCAAGCAGTTCAATCAGATAGTGCATTAAATGAAAAATCACTAAAGGCAGTTGTTGCAGAGTATAAAAAAATCTGTGAGAAACAAACTGGAAAACCATTCCCGACTGATCCTTATGAGCAATTAACCCTAGCAATCAAAGCAGTCTTTAACAGTTGGATGGGAGAACGTGCAATAGTTTATCGTGAAAAATATAACATTACAAAAGATATTGCAGATGGAACTGCAGTAAATGTTGTATCAATGGCATTTGGCAACATGGGCAATGATAGTGCTACAGGAGTTGTGTTTACTAGAAACCCCGGTGATGGTTCAAGACAAATCTTTGGAGAGTACCTAGTCAATGCACAAGGTGAAGACGTAGTTGCCGGAATTAGAACTCCAAAACCAGTTGATGCAATGCAGCAAGAGATGCCAAAATCATACAAACAATTGTATGACACATGCCAGAAATTAGAAAAACACTACAAAGAGCCTCAAGATATTGAATTCACAATTGAGCAAGGAAAATTCTTTTTACTACAAACCCGTTCTGCAAAGATGAATGCAGCTGGAATGGTAAAAACTTCAGTTGCAATGGTAAAAGAAAAACTAATCAACAAAGAGCGAGCATTATTACGATTACAAGCAGAACAGCTAGAACAGCTATTACACAGAACAATTGATCAAAACAGCGTTAAAGGTCATACTCAAATTACAAAAGGAATTGCAGCGTCCCCTGGCGCAGCAAGTGGGGTAGCAGTATTTGATGTAAAAAGAGCAGTTGCGATGGGCGATAATGGAGCCAAAGTAATCCTAATCAGAGAGGAGACAAAGCCAGAGGACGTACCTGCGTTTTTCTCATCGGTTGGAATTCTAACCAGTAGAGGAGGAAAGACATCACACGCAGCAGTTGTTGCTAGAGGCATGGGAAAACCCTGCATAGTTGGCTGTGCGGAATTAAAGATAGATTATGATGGAAAAAGATGCATGGCAGGCGATAAGACCATCATTGAAGGGGATGCAATTACAATTGATGGCAGTACAGGAAATGTATATTCTGGAAATGTACCTACAATAGAGCCAAAAATTACTGATGACTTTAGAACAATTCTAAGCTGGGCTCAAAGCATAAAGAAGCTTGGCATCAGAGCAAATGCTGACACACCAGAAGCTGCAAAATTAGCTAGAGAGTATGGCGCTCAAGGAATTGGACTATGCAGAACAGAGAGAATGTTCAATGGACGTGACAGAATAGGCCTATTTGTAGACATGATTATGGCAGACACTATAGAAAAACGAAAACAAGTTTTAGAAAAATTAGGTCAATTACAAAAAAGTGATTTCATTGAAATCCTAAAAGCAATGGAAGGTTATCCAGTAACAATTCGATTGCTTGACCCGCCATTACACGAGTTTTTGCCAAATCCAGAAGAGCTTGCAAACAAAGTAAGAAAACTAGAAGAACAAAATGCATCTGATGAGCTTAGAAGAACAAAGACAATTCTTGAAAGAGCACGTGAGCTTGCAGAGATAAACCCAATGATGGGCCACAGAGGAGTAAGAGTAGGAATTACTTATCCAGAAATTTATGAAATGCAGATACGCGCAGTGTTTGAGGCATCAGCAGAGTTGACAAAACAAAAAGTTGATGCAAGACCGCAGATAATGATTCCTCAAGTAAGCAGTATTGCTGAATTAAATCAGATTAAGAGAATCTATAATAAAATAAAATTAGAGATGCAAGAAAAACACAAGATAAAATTCAAAATTAATTTTGGAACTATGCTAGAAGTAGTAAGAGCATGTTTAACTGCTAGCGAATTAGCCGAGACTGCAGAATTCTTTAGTTTTGGAACAAATGATCTTACTCAGGCAACATTTAGCTTTAGCAGAGAAGATGCAGAAGGAAAGTTCTTGCCAGAATATCTCAATAAGGAATTACTAGAAACAAGTCCATTTCAGTCAATTGATGTCAACGGGGTTGGAAGCCTAATGAAGATTGGATTAACACAAGGACGAGAAGTCAAGTCGAACATGGAGGTTGGAATTTGTGGAGAACATGGAGGAGATCCGCGCTCAATCAAATTCTGCCACAAATCAAATCTCAGCTATGTTAGTGCATCACCACATAGAATACCGATTGCCATTGTAGCAGCTGCTCAAGCAGTACTAGAAAACAAAAGCTCAAAGAAAAAACCTGCTAAAAAGCAAGCCAAAAAGGCAAAGAAGAAAGCCAAAAGACGATAATCCAATACAATTTAAAACAGATTAAGCAGTTTTCATACCATGCTGCCAAGAATTGATTCCATTAAACAGATGAGAACAAAATTAGGCATTACACAAAAAAAACTTGCTAGCATGACAGGGGTAAGCACCTCTATGATTAATCAGATAGAATCTGGGAGAAGCCAACCAAGTTATGAGACAGCAAAGAAAATCTTTGATAATCTAGCAACACTGGAAGGAAAATCATCATCTCACATTGCAGGAGATTTTTGTAGTAAGGATATTGTAAAAATCAAACCAAACAATACTTTACATGATGCAATAAAAAAGATGCACAAGTTTTCAATCAGTCAGATTCCTGTCTTTGAAGGAAACGATCCCGTAGGAGTTGTATCAGAAGATGGAATTATGAAACATTTAGCTGATGTTGGAGAATCAGAACTAAAGCACGCAAAGATTCTAAACACAATGGATACAGTTCCTCCAATTGTGGATTACAATACACCTGCAAATGTTTTGGTACCTTTGATTCGATACTCAAAATGCATACTGGTATCAAAGAAATCAAAGATTGTTGGAATAATTACTGCATCTGACACTCTTAAAATGATGGAATAGTTATTTTGGATGAGAGCAGAGCTCTGCTAATACTCCGCTGAGTGACTTTGGGTGAATAAAAGTGACTTTTGTTCCAGCAGAACCAGGTCTAATTTTACCTAAGAACTGTATTCCGCATCCTTCCATTCTTGTTACCTCACCTTCAATATTATCAGTCTCAAGTGCCATGTGATGCAAGCCTTGACCCTTCTTTTCTAGAAATTTCTTAATCGGACTAGTTTCATTTGTCGGCTCCATAAGCTCTATTCTTCCATTCTCAAGGTGTATGATTGCAACCTTTACTCCCTCAGTCTCTACTGTCTCAAACTCAACTTCGTTTACTCCTAGTGCTTCCTGATACTGTTTTGCAGCAGATTCAACATCATTTACTGCAATGGCGATATGATCAATTTTCATCTAGAATACCTCCTTTGGCCTATACTCGCCAAATACTTCACGGAATGTGTTGCTAATCTCACCAGTAGTACCATAAGCTTTTGCAGCATCAAGAATGTAAGGCATTAGATTCTCATCAGTATCTGCAACAGATTTTAGCTTTGATAGTGCATCCTCAACTTTTTTGGCATTTCTAGATGAGCGAAGTTTTTTGAGATCTTTATTTTGTTGTATCTCTACTTTATCATCAATACGCAATAGTTCGGGTGGTTTTTCATTGGCTTCAATGAATTTGTTGACGCCTACAAGGATTCTTTGTTCCTCATCAGCTTCTTTTTTGAGTCGGTATGCATTTTGTCTAATTTCAGATTGGAAGAATCCCTTTTCAATTGCTTTGATAGAGCCGCCCATCTTCTCAATTTTTTTAAGATAAGTCCAGACTCCATCTTCTATCTCATCACAAAGATACTCAAGATAATGGGAACCAGCCATTGGATCAACTGTTTTTGTAATTCCACTCTCATATGCTACAATTTGTTGGGTTCTAAGTGCAATTTTTGCAGACTCTTGTGTTGGTAATGCAAGTGCTTCGTCTCTGGAGTTTGTATGCAATGATTGTGTTCCGCCAAGTACTGCAGCCATTGATTGAATTGCCACACGAACAATGTTGTTATCTGGTTGCTGAGCAGTAAGTGACTCCCCACTTGTTTGAGTATGGAATTTTAATTGTAATGATTTTGGATCCTTTGCGTGGAATTTTTCTTTTAGAATTTTTGCATAAACTTTTCTTGCAACACGAAACTTGGCAATCTCTTCAAAGAATTCTATTGTACAGCAGAAGAAGAATGACAAACGAGGTGCAAAGTCATCAATCTTTAATCCTTGATCCAGACATGTCTGAATATATGCAATTGCGTTTGCCAGGGTAAATGCAACTTCTTGTGTTGCAGTAGAGCCTGCTTCTCTCATATGGTATCCAGATATAGACACAGGATACCACTGTGGTACTTTTTTAGCACAATAACCAATCATGTCACCAATAATTCTCATAGAGGGTTGTGGTGGATAGATGTAGGTATTTCTTGCAATGTACTCTTTGAGGATATCATTTTGGGTTGTACCACGTAGTTGTTCGCTTGATGAACCCTGGGATTCCCCTACTGCGATATAATATGCAAGTAATGTAGATGCAGTTGAATTAATTGTCATAGAAGAGCTAACCTTACCTAAGGGAATTCCATCAAAAGCAGTCATCATGTCTTTTAGAGAAGCAATAGAAACTCCAACTTTTCCAACTTCACCTTCTGCTTGAGGAGAATCTGGGTCGTGCCCAATTTGAGTTGGTAAATCAAATGCCATGCTAAGGCCCGTCTGTCCTTTTTCTAACATGAACTTGAAGCGTTCATTTGTTAGCTTTGCATCACCAAATCCAGAGTACTGACGCATAGTCCAGAATCTATCTCGATACATTCCTGCATGTATGCCACGAGTAAATGGATAGACTCCAGGTTCTTCCTTCTTTGTCTTCTTTGAAGACTTGTGAAAGACACGTTTTACTGGGATGTTAGAATCAGTTACAAATTGCTTTTCAGGAGTTTTTGATTTTGCCATTTGAATCACTTTAACAATGCTTTTGTAATTTTATCTCCAGCTTCAAAGGGATTAATCTCACGTGCTTGTAATTTTTTAAGATATTTTGCATAGGTTTTATCAGAATTCAACAACGTAGTAATTTTTTCGTTAATGTTATTTAAAACAATATCTTTTAGCTCCGATTCTAATTGGCTCAGTTCTTGCTTCTTTTTTGTTTTCTTCTTTAAAGCCATTAATTCTTTGAGCTTCTTTGCAAATTCAGATATTCCCTTGTTCTTTTTTGTTGACGTCTTTAAGATGATAGGATTTTTTTCTGATGCTCCAATATAATCTCGTACTGCATCATATAGCTGAGATGCCCCATCCAAATCGCTTTTGTTTACAAGATAGACATCTCCAATCTCAGTTAATCCCGCCTTTATGGTTTGAATGCTATCTCCAGTGTGAGGATTAAAGACTACAACTGTAATATCGGCAATATTGGAAATTTCAATCTCAGTTTGGCCAGCACCCACACTTTCTATAATTATTGGGTTAAAGCCAGCATATTCTAAGACACGAATGCTATTTCTGACTGAATGAGATACTGCTCCAGTTGCGCCCCTAGATGCAATGCTTCGGATATAGGTGCCAGAATCAGTGGATTCAGTCATTCTAACTCTATCGCCTAAAATTGCACCACCGGTCACATGACTAGTAGGATCCACAGCGAGAACGGCAGGCTTGGTTCCCAATTTTCGAAGCTCTACTGAAGTCACATTGATTAAAGAACTCTTTCCTGCTCCAGCTGGTCCGGTAATTCCAATTATTGATGAGTTTCCAGTTTTTGAAAATATTTGCTTGATGAGTTTTCTTGCTTCTTTTTGATCATTTTCTATTATTGATATCGCCTTTGCTATTGCGCCACGTTTACCTTTTTTGAGGTCAGTTAGCAGTGTCAATGTCTGAAGTTAATTTTCCCACAATAAATTCTTGTATGTTCTTTAAGTACTAAATATGACTGAAGGTACATCATCACCTACAGAGTGAATCTCGGTCTTTAGTTCAATTGTCCCAAAATCAGGATGATTAATTTTTAAAACAATTGGATGAATAGACCAACCATATTTTGGAGGTTCAGAAAATAAGACACGCTCGACAAACTGATAATCATCAAAAGTTTTTTGGTATGAATCTTCCATTCCCAATATCTCCATTATAACAGATGAGGTTCTTTGTGTTTTATCTGCAAAGATTATTTCGGCGTACTGTTCCTCAGGATAATACGTGGCATCAATAGAAAATGATTCTCTAAGTCTTTGGTGATCAGGGGATTCTGCAGTGATTAAAAATAAAATTGCAAGAGAAGATAAAGCTAAAACAGACAATAAAGGAAAAATTTTTTTTGGCATAAACTCTAGTTGAATTCAGTTCTTAGCTGTTTTAAGAATTTAGAATGAATTTGGATTATTTCAAGTGTTTGCTCTAAAGTTCTCTCAGTACCAGGAGTAGGATTTTGTTTGAAAAACCTGCGAATTTCTTTTTCCATTGATTCATCTGCAACAAGTGAAATACTTGCAACAATTCTATTAAACAAAGGATTGCCATGTCCAACTTTTTTGCTCAATGATCTCCAATTCTTTTTTAGCCAAGGCCAAAGAATTTTTTTGCCTGCCTGATTGTTTGCTACGCGAATTATAGGAAGCTGCATGTTTTGTGAACGAACTGCGGGGGTTTGAGAGAATGCCAGTGATTTTAAGAGTAATTTTTCATCATTAAAGCTACACATTGCCCCAAGGAATCGAAGTTTCTCTTCCTGGGTACTGGTCTTATTGTAAAGATGGGTTAGTTTTTGATGCATCTTTGAGTCACCTGCCAAAGCAACTAAAGAGTACACAGTATCCCTTAAATCTGGACGTAACGAGGAGGGATTTTTGAGGAATTTCTGGAATCTGATTTTGGATTCTTCGATTACTTCTTCATTGCCTAATTTACCTAGTGCGTGTATTGCAAAGCTTCGCAACAATGCATCTGTATGATTTTCTTTTGGTTTAGGATCCCATCCTAATCGATTAAATATTTTCTCAAAGTAATTTCTTGCATACTCCTTGATAATTGGATTAAAAGATTCGCCAATTGTTCTATCGTATAATGAATATAGGTTATTTGCAACATTTACGGAGGAAAGATAATTCTCCTCATCATGATATGCATCAGTAAAGTCAAGATAGTTCTGGAGAGATTCATCACCTGAAACACATAATGCAAATAGATCATTTTGGATAGCCCATCTATCAATATGAGAAATTGATTTGTTATCAACAAGCATTTTTAGATCAATTAGCATTCCTTCATCATATTTTACTCGGTAGAATCCATGTCGTCCTGAATTAATCACAACACCATTTTGTGAATTGATTTTAATCTTATCACTTTTCTTTGTAAGTAATTTCTTTACATCTTTTTTATCAGAGTGAAGAGTGATTGGAACATGCCAAAGTCCTTTGTTGGTACCTTTTGCATTTAGAAGAAATCTTTTTTGTGATAAAATCAATAATGAATCTTTTTGGTTAACTTCAACTACGGGGAATCCGATTTGTTTTATCCATGAATCCATCATTGCACGTACAGGAAGTTTTGAAACTTTACCGATTGCATCCCACAGGTCATATCCAGCAGCGTTTTTGTATTTGTGCTTTGTCAAATAATGTTTCAAACCATTTCTGAAATTTTTCTCACCGACATAGTTTTCTAGCATACGCAAGACACATCCTCCTTTATCATAGGATATTGCATCAAATATCTCCCGAATCTCAGATGGAGAGTTTACCTTTACATCAATTGGGTGAGATGATTTTAGGGAATCAAGTCCCATTGCAACATTCATTGCATCTTCGACAAACTGGTCCCAAAGTTCCCATTCAGGATAGAATTTATCCACGAATTTTGTGGCCATATACGTAGCAAAGCTCTCATTTAGCCACAAATCATTCCACCATTTCATGGTGACAAGGTTGCCAAACCATTGATGGGCAATCTCATGAGATATTACTTCTGCAATGAACTGCTTTGTTTTTGTCGAAGATACCTTTGGATCATAAAGTAAAATTGTCTCCCTAAATGTAATAGCGCCCCAATTTTCCATAGCACCTGCTGCAAAGTCAGGAATTGCGATGAGATCAAGTTTAGGTAATGGATATTTTATGCCAAAATAATTTTCGTATGATTTTAATAATTTTTTTCCAAGTTCTAAGGAAAACTTTCCTTGGGAACGTTTTCCTTTTGTGGTGATAACACGAACTTCAGTTTTTCCAATTTTTCCTCTGAGGTACTCAAATTCACCAACTCCAAGATAAACCAAATATGTTGACATTGTTGGAGTTTGTGAAAATACATAACGAATTTTGTCTCTAATTTTTTGTTTTGATTTGACTGGCATGTTTGAGATTGCCGTGAAGTTTTTTGCTACAACAAGGGAGATTTCAAAGGTTGCTTTTGATTGTGGTTCATCCCAGCATGGAAAAGCTCTGCGAGCATCTGCTGCCTCAAACTGTGTTGTCGCAAGATATTTTGTCTTTCCATTGACTTCATATTTGCTGCGATAAAACCCAAGCAGTCTATCATTTAATATGCCTGTAAAATCAATGAAGAGATTTGCATGGCCACTAATCTTTTTTGCTAGTTTTATTGTCAGTTCCTCTGTTTTTGAATTAACTTTAGGAGTTGCTCTAATGGTTTCACCTTTGAATTCAACATGGCATTTTTTGATCTTGAGCTCTGCAGCATGTAGTGTAATCGAATTTGTAGGCCTCTTGCACTGAATTGATATGTTCTCCCTTCCTTCAAAGGTGAATTTTTTCAGATCCGGAGTAAATTCAAGACTGTAATTTAATGGAGAAGCGCTCACGCATGGCATTCTCAAATAGGCTTTATGTACATTTAGGAATTGAAAAAAGGCTTTAAAATAGAAAAAATATTGATAATTATGAAACAAAAAATGGCATCAAGAAGAGTCAAAATTCTAGTAGCAAAACTAGGACTAGATGGTCATGATAGAGGAGCATTAGTTTTATGCCGTGCGTTTAGGGATGCTGGAATGGAGGTAATCTATTCAGGATTATTTGCCACACCATCAAGAATAGCACAAATTGCAGAAGACGAAGATGTTGATGCCATTGCATTAAGCCTACTCAATGGAGCACACAATACACTATTTCCTAGAGTTGTAAAGGAGTTAAAAAAGAAGGGAATTAAAGACGTTCTAGTTCTAGGAGGCGGCGTCATACCCGAAGAGGACAAAAAAGGACTTGAAAAAGGAGGAATTGACGGAGTATTTGGTCCAGGCACACCACTTCCAACAATAATCGATTACATTACAAAGGGCGTTTCAAAATTAAGAAAAATATAAAAAATTATTCTGTGGAATCAGGCCACATCATTTTTCGCATCTGTTTGCCAACTTTTTCAATCTGATGTGCATCGGTTTCTTTCATGTATCTATCAAAAGCATTTTTGCCGTTCTTCTTGTATTCGCTAATCCATTCTTCGTTAAATGTTCCATCTTGGATCATCTTTAGTACTTTTTTCATTTCCTCTTTGTTTGAAGCATTCATGACCATTGGTCCACGTGTTAGTCCACCATATCTTGCAGTTTCACTAACTCGTCTCCACATTCCATTGATACCATATCGTTGAATCATATCAACAATTAGTTTTAGTTCATGAAGTACCTCAAAGTATGCAATCTCTGGTTGATAACCTGCTTCAACTAATGTCTCAAATGCATTTTGTATCATAGATGCGGCACCACCACAAAGGTCTGCTTGTTCTCCAAACCAATCAGTTTCAACTTCTTCTTTGAATGTAGTTTGAATTAATCCTGCTCTTGCACTACCAATTGCTTTTGCAATACCTAGTGTTCTATCCCAAGCTTTTCCTGTATGATCTTGGTGTACTGCAACAATTGATGGAGTTCCAAAATTCTCTAGATAAGTTTCACGAACTTTAGAGCCAGGTCCTTTTGGTGCAACCATTATGATATCAACATTTTTTGGTGCATCAATCCATCTCCAATGAATAGCTGCTGCATGAGAAAATGACAAAGCTTTTCCTTCTGAGAGATTAGGTCCGATTTCATCTTTGTATACTTGGGCCTGAATCATATCTGGAAGTAACACATGAATGATATCTGCTTGTTTGCATGCATCAGAAACTGACATTACCTTATGACCATCAGATTCAGCTTTGCTCCAGCTTTTCCCCCCTTTCTTGAGTCCTACGATGACCTTTAGTCCAGAGTCTTTCATGTTGTTTGCCTGAGCATCGCCTTGAATTCCATAGCCAATCACTGCAATAGTTTGATTCTTTATTGGATCCAAACTAATATCAGCATCTTTCCATGTTTTTGCCATAATTAGCCTCAAAATCTTGCAAATATTAACTAAAGCGTATTAGGTTACGAAAAATTTGATGGTTCAAAATCAACATCAAGCGCTAGGGGTATAACTTTTCTGTGTAGAATCAATCATAGTAAAAATTACGCCGATTGTAGTGACCAACCCACCCACAACTATGAAATATTGACTACCAATCCACTTGTTCGATAAGACTGCGGGGTTCACTATGCCATACAAAATTGTCAGCACCCCAATTATAGACACCAGTAATGGAAGTTTTTTTTCAAAAATGCTTTGATTCATTTCAATTTCTCATTAAAAATGATTAAAGCAGAAATTGTCTACATTTGTTGATATTTGATTTAAGATTTGGATATATGTGAAAGATTAATTTTTTGGATCAGTCTCTTCAGGTTTTTTAAAATCATCCTCATCATTGTCTTGTGAGGAAATCCAATTATCAAATAGATGCGTCCTGGTTATTCTTCGCATGACAATAAAGGTATCCAGCATTAATGGAATTATTGCAATAAAGCCTATAGTTGAAATTATGACCTTGTCGTTTTCTGATTCAAAATCTACAAAAGTAATGAATACTGCAACTAATGCCAGTATCAATCCCATAAACAAAATATTTCGAATTACTCTGTGAACGGGCTTGGTAACTAGCTGTTTTCCATCAGGTGCAAAATTAACAGTAATCGCATCAGATATGTTTGTGATAATATTTTCAGTTTTTCCAACAAGCGAAAAAACAGGGTAAACTAAAATCACTGCCGTCAAAATTCCGAGAAAGATTGATGGATCCATAAAGAATGGAACATCAGGATTCTCCAAAAGGGAAATGATATCGGATGAAAAATAATCCATAACAACTAGAATAGTTACTATTATGATGAAATGAACTAGAAAGTTTGGTCCGTGTTTTTTGATATTGCTAATGTTTTTAATTTTTGAAGGTTTGCCTGTCTCATCAAGTGCAGAGCCAGCTCGGATGAATCGGCCTGCAAGGAAAATACCATCAAGTAATTTTACTGGAATGATTGACCTTTGATCTGCAACTGTTGGTAGTGCACGCAATAAAAGTGGCATTGCAAGCATTGTAACTAGTGCAACAACTATTGTAACAGGATATATTGATTCATTGATGCTTCCACTGTCTACTCCCAATTTAGCTATAATGAATGAAAATTCACCTATCGGAATCATCATTACGCCTATGGTTGATGCACTAAGGAATTTGTTTCCAGATAGTGATGCAGCAAACATGTTTCCAACAAATTTTCCAACAATAGCAACGGCAACTACTGGAATTGCAATCCAAATGGCATTTGGAATAAGTGTAATGTCTACAAGCATTCCTATAGATACAAAAAATATTATGATGAAAAAATCCTTTAATGGTAGAATCTTGTGAGTTACCGATTCTGAAAACTTTGATGATGCAATTATCATTCCCATTAGGAATGCTCCAACAGCACTGCTAAGACCTAGGAAATGTGCTAAAACTGATAACCCAAATGCAAGTGCCAAAGCAGTTACAAACTGTGCTTCTTCCATCTTGATTTTGCTTACATGCTCTAATAGTCGCGGAATTACTTTGATTCCAATTGCAAAGGTTAAGACAAAAAATACAACGCTTTGAATAATTATCAAACCAAAATCAGTCAATGCGAACCCAGACCCCTTTGAGGCATTACCCAATAGAGTCAAAAGTAAAACAGCAGCAAGGTCCTCAATTATTAGTATAGTTACAACGGTATTCCATTCTTTAGTGTTGACAAGATTAAGATCCCGAAGGAATCTAAGAGAGATAGCGGTACTGGTAATTGCAAGAATGCTTCCCAAAAATAATGCTTCAAGATGTGTCCATTCAAATGCCATTCCAAGTATGTATCCTGCAGCAAATACTATTGCTAGTTGTACCGTCCCAATGATAATTCCGTTTAATCCAACATCTCTTAATTTCTGGATGCTAAATTCCAAACCAACAACAAAAAGCAAAATAATAATTCCAAATTCTGCCAACAAGTTGATTAATTCTGTATCAGTTACCACCCCAAGACCAAACGGGCCTGCGATTATTCCTATCAAAATGAATCCGATAATTGTTGGGAATTTTATCTTGTGCATCAACCATGCACAAAGCATGCCTCCTCCAAACAAGACTGTAAGTAAACTTAGGAATTCAGTTACTCCGGCAGATACCACCATAATAGTTTGAAATTAGTATAATTAAACCATAACAGCAAATCAGATTCAAATGTAGATCTTTAAAAAATATCTGATTTGATGTAGGTGTAAAAAAATGAATTTTTGATCAACAGTAAATCTGACTTACATACAGTGTACCGTCAGATGAAAATGAAACTCCAGTACCAACATTAGAGTAAGTAGTACCTCGAAGTAAGGTTTCTTTCACATCCTTTTGAATCCATTCAGAAATTATAGTTTCTGCAGTTAATGCATCAAGAGGAATATTTCCACTGTAGATATTCAATGAACTTCCAGATGCCTTTGAATCAGAATATTTTGCAGCATTCTCCACGCATATAGGAAGTTTATCTGCATATTCACGAGTAACAGGCAATCCATCAGTAGATAATGCCTGATCAACCCTATTGCGAGATGCCATATCTTGACTGTGTTTTAGTGCCAACGTACTCAATTCCGGATGAGTCAAAAATGCGCCACGGCCAATATTCAGTCTTTTTTCATTAATTAATTGAACTATGTCAGACTCGACTTGAGGATATGATGAAGCAATAGGCGCAATGTTTTGGATTGGGAGATTTTCTTTTTCTTGCAATGGAGATTCAGATACAAAAGACAAACTAGAATCAAACATGTTTGAAAGCTGTGAAGGATTAAAGGAGAACAAGAGTTCAGGATATGCATCATAAACTCCAATAAATCCGACTACAGATATCATTAGACCCAAAATCAAAAATGATTTGTGAGATTTTTTTGCTTTTGATTTTTTTTGAGTTTTAGTTTTATCTTTATTTTTTGATGGTTTCTCAGAAATTTTCTGTTTTGACATTGCCTTTGCAAGATCTAATGCAATTACATCATGTGGATCAGTTGATTCTATCTTAGGAAAATTTTTTACGATGATTTCTTTTGCTTTGGTTAATACAAGAACAGCATCTTCCTTTTTTTCAGGAAGCAGTTCAATAAGTGATGTATCCAGGGGAAAATCTTTTGTTTCAGGTCTTCCTGCACTCAACCAGTTATTTAGCTTTTCAAATAATTCATCGTTTACTTTAGGAAGATAATTTTCAAGGGAATCACTAGAAATTTTGGAGTTTGATAAGACATGATTGTTTTTTGCCCCATTATGACTAGGATTTATTTTTAAAACTTGTTCATAACAAAGAGATGCTTCTTTGAATTTGCCAAGTTTATGAAGATCGTTTCCTTTGTTAAATAATGAATCAGTATGTTCAGGATCAATTTCCAAGATTTTATTATAGATTCGTATAGATTCTTCATATTTTTCCATTCTTGAAAAACATAATGCCTTATTGTACAGAACGGAAATATTTTCAGGCTCTCGCTTTAGAATTTGATCAAAAACTTCGATAGCTTTTTGATTATTACCAAGAATTGATTCAAAATATCCCTTGTTATTTAGCAATACATTATCATTTGGTTCCACACCTAATGCTTCATCACAGCATGCTAATGCATCCTCAAATTTTCCAATTTTTGATAGAGTCATGCTTTTCATGCACAGTGAATCTAGATGTTTAGAGTCTTCAGCGAGTACAGAATCAAATGCAGACAGGGCTTGCTCATATTCTTCATTTTTGTAATGTACACACCCCTGAGTAAATGAATCAGACTGCTCTACTTGGGCCATCGTACCACCTAAGTGCAGTTGAATTTTTAGTAAAATTCTTCATTTGTAAGAGTTTTTTGTAAAAAAAGTTCCATAGGTATTAGGATGTCTAATCTGTACAAACATCCTATATTGATAGTATTGTGCTACATTTGAGGCATTTTACCTGGACTTGATCTTCTTTTTGCATTCTTTGAAACTTTTTAGAGCCACAATTTGGGCAAATTGGGCATGCCCGTAACTTTTTCATCAGTATTCAGTCGGTTTTGTATCAGAAGTCAAAATAGTTTGGATTCGTTGTATTCCATTAAATTTGATAATATTATCTGCCACTGCCTTTGGTACTAGTTGTTTCCAATCCGAATTCTCAGAGATTAATTTTCTAATTGATGTTGCATTGTATTTTTCTCTATTCAGAAAATTTGGTTTAATTACTTCCAAACCGGAATCAGATAGTAACATTCTAACATAATCATTGCCACTGTAAACTCTGTCAAATTTTGGAAGTGAAGAACGCAAGTATGATGCCCATGTTGCAATATTGAATTGATTTTCGATAGCTAAGACATAGCATTTAGAAAGATCAAAGTGTTCTTCCTTAAGGGATTCATGAATCATTTGAATTCTTTCGCCAGCAGTGAAAGGATCCTTTTCCATGTAGTTAAACTGAAGACTAGTAATACAAATTATCAACTCATCACATTCACGAAGAATAATCTTTGCAAGCTCCAAGTGTCCAAGATGAAATGGTTGAAACCTACCGATCATTAAACCGCGCATATGAAAATCAAGGGTTATGAATTAATTAAATCTTAGATTATTTTTCCGCTACCTAGTATTCGGATACTGGTAGATTCTGGTTTTAGAATTACACATATGTCTGATTTATCACATACTGCGGGCTTTTCAAAGGAAAGCTTTAGAGGATTGACAGAGCTAAATTTTGCAGCCTTTATCTGAAGACCGATATTTACCATACACATTTGATTCTCTGTAACATCTCCTTTATAGAATGGATTTTTTTTAAAATCAAGCTCTATTTCTGATTTAACGGGTATGGAATCATCCTCACATAAAATATCACCTCGAGAAATCTCCTCAGGTTTTGCACCTTTAATTGACAACCCAACACGAGCAGGAGAAGTAGCTTCTTCAACAGGTTCATCATGCATTTGAATTGACTTTACCATAATATCCAATCCTGCAGGAAGAAGTTTGAGATTATCATATTGTTTTATTTTGCCAGAGGTTACCTTTCCTAAAATTACTGTTCCAACGCCTTTGACATCAAAACAATGGTCAATTACGATTTTTGTCTTACCGTCTGTTTGTAAAGGTTGAAATTTTAAAAGTTCATCTTTAATCTTTTGAGATTCTACCTTTCTGTATTGCTCCAAAACAGTTCCTTTAATCATTGTGTTTAGTCTGCCTTCATCAACCTCGTATGTATGACTTAGAATTCCCTCTTTTTTCTGCAAGACATCCAGTGCAACCATTTGTTCACCTGCAAATTTGTCAAGAGAGCCCAAATACACAATAGGATATTCTGCTAGATTAATTGCCTGAAACAAGGGTTGAATTTTGTCTGGAAATCCATTTGGGGCAACCCAAGTTCTAATTACGTCAGATTCTTTTTTGTCATAAAGTGTTAGATCAGTAGCAGTGCCTTTCTTGCCAAAGTCCGAAGCAATTGTCTGCTCACCCAGTACAGCAAAATTAATGGATTTTACCATATTTGTCTGCAGCAATTATTGATAATTAAAACATGATGAATTATACAAAGAAAAATGAGATCATGCACCAAAATCGCTGCTCTTTAGTTGTGGTCGTGCAGCTTCATTTGGCATACGAAATCCACAATGCTGACAACGCTGATCAGGTACTACAACCAAGTCTCTTGTTTGTAAAGTTGTGACTCTAGTACAGCTAGGGCAGTTTTTCTGAATTGGCATGAGTAATTTACTATCGAATTTAATAATAAAATCTGTGTGTAATCAGATTACAAACACCTCATTATCTACTCATTTTGAGAAATTAAAGAGTGGATGTTATTCTAATAGATGACGATGTAGATTCAACTGAAATCTATAGTGAATATCTAAGTATCAAAGGATTCAATGTAGTCGGAGTAGGCCATAATGGAAAAGAGGCTGCAGAATTGTACCGTAGGTTAAAACCTGATGTAACGGTTTTAGACATCATGATGCCGCATTTTGATGGATTTTTTGGAATTCATGAAATACGAAAAATGAGAAAAAATGCCAAGATAATAATTGCGACGGCAGATGTAAGTGTAGATACAGCAAAGAAATTAGAAGACCTTTCTCCTTATGCGATTTTACACAAACCATATGACCTAGACTCTCTTGAAGATTTGCTTGAAGAAGTGAAAAACATGGAAGAAGTAAAATCTTATGAAAAAGAACTAATGCAAAAGTAATTTTCTAAATTAACTAAATCTACCATAGGCAGGGCTAGTTTCCCATTTTGCTCTTTCAATTTCAAAACGATTGTTACATCTAAGGCAGAGAAAGTCAGTGGAAAGTTCTGGAAATTTTTCAGAGCAATCATTACAGAGGTAATAGTTGTCCATAACTCTGTAATCTGAACCTAAAACCTTGATCTTTTTTCTACATTTTGGACACATGTCATCAACATAAGAGCTTGCCGGAGACACATTAGAGCACTCATAGTGTTCAATGAGTTTTTCTTGTTTGAAGTTAGAGCCCTTACATGATGGACAATGAAAAATTTGAGAAATTTTTACCAATCCACAATCGGGGCATGCAATTTCTTTAACGTCCTTTAATTTGATAATTTTTTTGTCTGCCTCTAGTTTTTGAATAATTGGTAGGATTTCTTCTTTTGTTTTACCCATATACTGTGAAATTCTAGTTAAGCTTGTCCTAGTGGAGGTTGTAATTAAAAATTCTACTCTTTGTATGATATCATCATCGGGAGATACATTTTTGTAATTTTCTTCAGCAGTTAGAGTTTTCATTATTTCCTTAACATTTTCTAATCTGATTGGTTTGGAGAGATACTGGTATGCCCCCTGTGCGATGACTTCCTTGATTGATTCCTCACTTCTTTCTCGTGCAGTTTCAATTATAACTTTAACATCGGGTCGGACATTTAGCATTTGAGTAAGAACAGACAAGGCATTCATATCAGGCATGTTATAATCTAAGAATACAATTGGAACTTTACCAGAATCAACCAGCTCGTTGAATGCCTCAAGTCCAATTTTTCCGTTTTCACAACAATGGACTCTTTGAAAGCCAAGCTTTAGTAAAAATTCTCTAAGAAAGATTCCTACTGCCGGACTATCATCTATAACTAAAATTTCCCTATCCGTTAGGTCAGTCATCAATTTTACAAAGCCATCAAAGCGATAGAAAAATCTTGTCTAAGATTATGATACACGAATAATCCCTGTTTTGATCAGATATTCTAGTCCTAAAACAAATTCACCATCACTAACTAATCCATCCGACCACCATCCGGCGTTATTTTTAACCCAAGAGGGAATAACAGAGTTAGATTCTGAGGAAGGAGCAGTATTTGGAATTTTTATAATTCCTGTTTTAATCATGTATTCGATTCCTCCAACAAAGTCATTATCATCGATTGTTCCTTCAGACCACCATCCTGCGTTATTTTTAACCCAAGATGGAATATCCAATGATTTCTCCCACAATATCCTTGAGACTGAATTCAACGTAACTACATCGATGTTATTCTCCTTCAAAGCATCCAAAACTTGGCTTAATTTGGAGAATTTTTCGGCATCGATTTGATTTATGCTAATTTGATCTTCTTTAAGGGCAAAATCTGGAACTTGTAAACTGATTACAGAATACCCGTATTTTTCAAAATTAGAGTTTATCTTATGAATGGCTTGTTCCTTGATACTTCCAGAAACAAATGGATCATCGCTAAGAATATCTGATGCACTCAAAGTAGATGGGACATGGGCGATATTCTTTGAACCAGAATGCAAAAGATTGTCTAGTTGCAGGTTTGAGCTGAGTAATTTTAGATTGCTTGAATTAACTGCAGATAAAGTGTTTTCATTAAAAGAACCCAAAGGAGGAATAAAAACGGAGGGTTTTTTCTTTAAGAGAGAATTGATCTTGTCATTTGTTTTTTTAATACTAGATGTTTGTTCTTCAATGCCAAATTTTGTATGATCTATAAACTCCCAACCACTATTTGCCACATCAAGACTTATTTTTTTATTATTTAGAGTAGAATTGATTGCCTGAACAGTAATTGGGTCATCGCCAAAAAATTTTCCTAAAATTCCTATTGTAACATCAGTTTTCTTATTTTCAAATGTCTTTAGTAGTTCTTGTTGCACTTGGTTTAGCCAAAAATCTTGTACATTATCAATTCGGATGGCCACACAGTTACAACTTATGATCTCAGTGGAGTTGTTCTCATTTGAAATCGGTTTTGACAACATAGGTTTTGGCAACATAGGTTTTGCATCAAGATTAATCTGACCTATTGGAACGATTGTATATCCTGCATCTCGCACTTGATCAATTAGTAATTCCAATTCTTTAATCGAATTTTGGTTTACGACGTTTTTGTATACGCCCAATTCCCTTTGTGAAAAGTCAGGAGGATGCATCATAACAACTGCAAAACCGTTGCTTAACATGCTGGATTCTATATCGCTAAGGATTTTGGTTCGATTTTCAACGATCCAAAGATTCGACGTTGAATCTAAAATAGCAGTTTGTGCTGCCTGTGGGAATCGATAAAATGTGGAATTTGAAAGTTGGAACGGCGGCGAATCATAATTAAACGAAGAGCTAAGATGGGTAATTCCGTTTGATTTCAAAAGAGGAATCGTGTTTTTATCAAATACATTTTCGGGTGGAATAAAAACAGTCGGAGTTATTCCAAAGATATCAAAAATCTTTTGATTGGTATCTTTGATAATTTTTTGCTGTTTTTCATTATCAAAGACCGTGATTGGGCTATTATTCCAGCTATGACTGGCAATTTCTAGGCGTGAATTATGAAGATTATTTTTTATTACATTTACTAATTCGTTGTCAGCTCCTATGAGCCCCCCAATCACACCTATTGTAAGAGGAGCTGATTTTGTTGAAAAAGTTTGGAGTACTGCCTTTTGAGAAGCGCTAAGAAAATAATCCTGAACGTCATCTAATCTAAAAGCAACACATTTGCAGTTTTTTGCTGAAGGAGATTGGGATAATTGTTCAATGTTTATCACAGCATTGGCAGTCAATGTTGCTCTATGAACAGACCACAGTTCAAAAGTTGAAGATTGGTTTTGTTTATGAAATACTTTGAAATCATATTGGTCAACAGGTAATAGTGTAAAAAGGGTAGAGCCTTTATTCACGTTTGATTGTGCAATCTTTGTTTTTTTCGAGTCATATAGTTCTACTAGGTATATTCCATCATAAGTTCCAACTTTACGATTATCTTTTATGATGTTGACATCAACTTTATCTATTAATTTGGGCCAGGGTGTTACAATGTTAAAATCCTGTGGGAGTCCGGATTGTGTTTTAACTGGAGAATAAACATAAGATACTTTGTCATTGATTAAAACTTCAGCATAATAGAAGCTATTAGATGTTGTTGATTGAATCCAGTATCTTCCGGTTTCACCCTTTGAATCAGTATTTGCAGTAACCCATGCAGTGTTATCTAATGATTTTACGACTACTTTAGCTCCTGAGATAGGTGAGCCATCTTTGTATTTTATTTTAAACTTCATTCCACCATCATTTGGGATTAAAATTTCGATTGGAGAATCAAATGATTTGATTAAAGGAGTAGTAGCAGAATCAATCCCATTTTTTACAACTTTGAAGATATATCCATGGTTTGAAGGTAGGCCACTAATTGTTTGAGGGTTTTCAGTTAATGGAATAGTTCTGTATAGATTTGTAGTAGTATCCTGATAGACAAAAACTGTGATTCCATAAGGATCACTCATTTCAAACCCAAAATTTTTAATTTGTAATACTGCAGAATTGCTTTGCGCATATGCTGGCAGTATAGCTATTCCTATTGAGAAGATTAAAAGTAAAAGTAGTAATTTCATGATCTGACCCTTGCTGCACTAGTCCATGTTGCTTTTCGTCTTAATAGTTCTTCAATGGCAGCCTTTAGTTGCAATACATCAATAATTTGCTTGTATCCTATAACGAGAAATGCCGAAAATGCAACCATCTTTTTTTCATCCCCATCCATCCGCACTGCCAATATACCTAACAGATACTGCAGGAGGATAAACAAGCCCACCATATATGCTACAAACTCGTATTGACCGGTTAATGCCTGATATGCAGCAAAGCCCCATACCATAATGCTGGTTGTAGGGATAACTAGCATGTGAATGATCATCAAGGGGTATGCAAATCTCTGGAGAGATCCAAATCTAGGATTAGTTAGTGCATCAGCATGCCTAGTCATCACCTGAAGGTTTCCTCGATACCAACGCTTTCGTTGTTTGTAAAAATCCCTAAAAGTTTGAGGCGCCTGAGTATAGGCAACTGCGTTACTGCTTGCCTGAACAATTAATCCAGATTTTAGTAATTTCATTGTGGCATCAAAGTCTTCAACAATAGTATCTTTGTGATATGCACCGGCTTGTTCTAATTTCTTTTTGCTAAATGCACCTAATGCACCAGGCACTATAGTAATAGCACCAAAGTAATCAAGTGCTCTTCTCATAATTTGGATTCCGGTAAGATAGTCCAAGGCCTGACACCAAGTCAACCAATTAACCTTGTTTCTGATTTTGATATTACCAGCTACTGCTGCAACGTTTTCATTTCTAAATCCTTTTGCAATGTTTTTCAATGCTTGTCGTCCAATAACGGTATCTGCATCAACCACTACGACAATATCACCCTTGGAGAATACCAATCCATAGTTTAATGCAGATGCTTTTCCACCATTTTCTTTATGAAGTACTTTTACCTTATCTTTGTAAAGTCTTGCAATCTCTAACGTTTTATCTGTGCTGCCATCATCAATAACAATTATTTCTTTATGAGGGTAATCAGCATTAAGTAATGAATCAATTGTCAGTTGGATAACCTTCTCTTCATTGTAAGCAGGAACAAGAACACTCATCAAAGGAAAGACATCAGGATCTTTCATTTGTGATTCAAGATGCACACTTCTAATTGCTAGTGGGACAAACAGCATTGTCTGCCAAAATGATAAGGTCAGCATCCATACAAAAACTGCCTGAATGATAGACATGAAGTTAACATATCCATCAAAAGCAATCATAGCACCAAAAGCAAATGGCAATACAAGAATCATTATAGAATAAACAGACATACGATGTGTGCCATAGTTTCGCTCTTCCTTTTTGTATATTTTAGACGAGAGTAAATGATAGAATACTAGTGCAGCTGCAAATGATATTGCGATAATACTAAGATAAGTAAACATGCTATAAGCAGTATAAATTAGCAAAGCAAAGATTATGCCCGCGACACCAACCAATAATGGGTCAGGCCTACTCTTGGAAGGCTTTTTTGATATAATCTCAGGCGATGCAGTCTCAATCAGAGTAGTTGATTTGGGCGAATCAGGTTTAGTAGATACATTCTGTTTTGGAGGAACAATTTCAACATGGCACTCTGCATGATACCACATGTTATTGATTCTTTTAGTAGGGTGTGAAAGTTTAATCTCCTCTTTACATTTTGAGCATTTTTGTATTGCAGTACCTGGTCTTTCAAAACTCTCTCCTAGTTGTTTTGCGGGCTCCGGTTTGAAAAGAACTGGTGCTATAATTTTATTATCTGAAAGAGATTCAAGTTTACTTTTTAGATATTTTTCATCAGATTTGTATAGAGGTTTGTGTTTTTTCAGTGAACTTTTAATGAATTCTAATCGTTGTACGTCACCAAGATTCCACTCAATTATCTGAGTGAGAATTTTTATTAATTTTTGATCATCAACTTCAGCAGGACTAAGCGGCGTTACAGTTGATTCTAGTTTTCCTAAAAGATATTTTTCATCAGAGTGATACAGGGTCTTTCCTTCACGCAAGCATTTCTGGATGAATTGAAGTCTGCCTACGTCACCGTTGCCGGATTCTATTAGATCTTGAATTTTGTTATACGCCTCTACTTTAGAATACTGCCCTATGCCCACAAAATTCTTGAAATTTCTTAATATGTGTCTAGTTTGCTCATCAAATCTAAACGGTTTTGTAAATTCAGCATCAATCGATCAGATTTATTCATGCATAGACTAGTAAAATAATGAAGAATTTTTGGATTATTCCGATTGTAGGAGTTGCTGCAGTGGTTCTAATACTTCTCAACGCTGAAGACAATTGTTCTGATGGATGGTACATTACAGGATACTATACACCATTTGAGTCAGACTTTTCTGGAAAAGTGATTGAAATCAAAGCCGATGGGAATACGATAATGGTAAAAAAAGAGTTTACAGATACAGTAAAAATTGAAGGTTGGGGATTGATGGAGTCAGGAAATTATCTTGGATGGTATGACTCTGCATTTCACATTAGTGATTCCCCATTGGATATGCATGGTAAAAAATTGGTTCCACAGATGATTGCTGCAGACCCACTTGTACTTGAACAAGGCTCAAAGGTAAAAATTCCAACTTTGGTTGAACCATGGAATCAACAAGTCCTAACAGTCACGGATATCGGTCCATCCATCAAAGGAAAACACATTGACGTCTATACTGGCGAAGGTGACAAAGCTAGAATAGAAACTGAGCGAATAACTAGTGAGAATAACTTTCTTTGTGTAACATGAGTTAATCCTTCATATAATCAATTTCGCCTCATCACTTGAAAATTGTTTAATGACTATTGTATCACTAATTTTGTTAAAAAGTCGCTGTCTATTTTTGTTAGTAAAAATCCAGCCTACAATTACATCTATTGGAAGTAGAAATGTTTTGCCAAAGCTTTGAACGATACTATCCCGAAATGAAATACTTTGACCATGAAGATCTGTAGTTTTAATTTTTAAAACCATTTTGCCAATGGATTGTCCACTTCTTTTTTCAAGTATTGCCCAATAAAACAAATAGACAACATCATCTAACAAACCAAATCCAATAAAGTAAAAAAAATGCGCATCAAAATTAAATGATGGATTTTTCAATCCAATCATCAAAATGCTGGTTCCAAAAATTACATATGAAATTAAATGTACAACTACAGAGACTAGAATGATGTCTATTAGCCAAGCTAAGAATCGATGCGACCATTTTGCAAGAGTGATTTTATTTTCATACATAACATCATAACTATAAACTAATTAATAATTCATCAAAGTTAAGGAAAACTCCTAATTGTTAAGGCATAACTTGCAAATCTATGATTTCTTGGCTTGACTTTTTTTTCAGCGTACTTGGAAATTTTTCCCCCCATAGAGCCACATAGCCCTAATGGATTCGTTACAGAGTTTGTATCATGAGCATACTGTAAAACTTCATCCGATGGGGCAAAATAATTTACAATTTTTTTATTAATTACATTATTGATTTTTTTTCTATTTTTTTTAAGATCGTTAAATGTTATTGAAGCCCCAAAAAAGTGAGCAGTCTCGATCAAATTTTTATTAGAAGAATTTTTGGACAGAAAATCAATTGTACTTAGAATCACTTGAGATCCTAGAGAGTGTCCAATCAATCGAATTTTAATTTGAGGACAAAATTTCTTCAAATCAGCAATAAATCGACTAAGATTCTTTCCATTTTTTTGAGCGATTTTTTGTCCTACATGAAGTGCACGTAATTCAGTTTTTTTCAAATGTGCCCCACGCGTATTGGAATCATAGCTAAAGCCGATAACTGGATATTTGTAACCAATTCTTCGCAGTCTGTTTCTTGCAATTTCAAACTTTTTGGCCGCAGATGCGCTATCATTTCTCAACCCATGAATCATTACTACAATCTCCTTTGAGGACTCTAATGTATCAAAGAAATTTTTTGGATAAAGAGAATACGAATTTGTTTTCAGAGTTTTCCCGTCAAGCAGATCATAATATCTTCTTGTAGATATTCGAGGAGTAATCATTACAGATTCTTTGTGCCTAGTTTATTTTTATGAGCTTTGATGTCTTCGCTCTCAATTTTTTCAAAAATAGGCGAAGATTTTCCAAGGGCATGGCCTGAAGAAATATTCAGTTCAGATATAGTTTCCCAAGGTTGTTTTGAAGCTGTTTCTGAGAGTCCAAGTTGCTGCCAAATCTTCTCTGAAGATTCTGGAAGAAATGAAGACAAAGATATTGCAATGCTTCTAACTGCATTAACTGATAGGTACACACATGTATCTGTCCCAGAACCTTTTTTCCAAGGCTCTTTATGTTGAAAGTATTGATTAAAGTGTGCTGAAAACTCTAGAATTTTTTTCAATGCCCTATCGAGATGGTTCTGACTCATCAATTCATCTAGTTCATTGGATAGTGAAAGAATCTTTTGTTTGGCGTCATTATCGATTTGTTCGTAATCAGATGGTGCAGGTATCTTTCCATCAAAACTTTTGGCAGTAAATCCTAATGCCCTGTTGACAAAATTGCCAATGTTTCCAATTAATTCTGAATTAATCTTTGTTGCAAACTCATCCCAATCAAAGTTCAAGTCATCTTGTGAGTAGGGATTAATTGAAATCAAGTAAAATCTTAGATAGTCTGCAGGATAATAACCAAGAAACTCCTTTAATCCTATGTACCAGTTTCGGCTCTTTGAGATCTTCTTTGATTCTAATGTCAAATGACCTCTTGTAGGAATAAAATCAGGAAGTTTGAATTCATTGTTTATTCCAATTCTCATTGCAGGCAAGAAAAGATAGTGGTGATACACGATGTCTTTTCCTATGAAATGATAAATGTCAGCAGAATTCCAGAATTCTTTTCCATCAATTCCTTTATCGTTGAGAAATTTTAGGGCAGTTGAAATGTAAGCGAGATGGTTATCAAACCAGCCATAAAAGACCTTCCCGTTTGCGCCATCCAAAGGAATCTCAACTCCCCATGTGATGTCACGAGTAATATCCCAGTCAACTAGACCCGATTTTATCCAGTTTTGGACGTACTTTTTCACATCCTTTTGTAGATTTTGATTCTCATCCAGCCATTTGTAAAGAGGTTCTGAGAAATTTTTGAGCTTGAAAAAATAGTGTTTTGTTTTTTCTTTGGTGGGAGGCTGTCCGCAAATTGAACATTTTGGGTCATCAATCTCTTCAGGAACCTTGCCGCAGCTTTCACACAAATCAGAATATTGATCCTCTGCTTTACAGTAAGGACATGACCCCTTTACGTATCGGTCTGGTAAAAATTTCTTATCAGTCTTGCAGTAAAACTGTGTAATTTCAGTTTCATAGATATGTCCTGAGTCATAAAGTTTGGTAAACACATCCTGAACAAAACTAATGTTTTCAGGAGAGCTTGTTTTGTAAAAGAAATCAAAATTAATGTTAAATGCAGTAAAGTCTTCCAAGTCACGTTTATTCCAGTGCTCAACATACTCTTGTGGAGTCTTGCCGAGTTTTTCGGATTGAAGCAAGATGGGAGTACCAAAATCATCCGATGCACAAATGTAGTAGGCCTCGACTCCTTTTTGTTTTAGATAACGAGTCGTTACATCTGCTGGTAAATACGTCGATGCCACATGTCCAAGATGAATCTCTCCGTTAGCATAAGGTAATGCACTTGTTATGATGGCTCGTTTATTCATGGTATACTCTTAAGTTAATTCTAAGATTAAGAAGCTTTACCAGCTATTCATGTATTTTATCTGCTCTGCGTTTAATCTATCGATTTTTACATCCATGGCTTTGAGAGCGTCAACTGCTATCTGTTTATCAATTTCATCAGGCACTTTGATAACTTTAGTCTCCATTTTTTTATGGTTCTTGAGGATGTACAGAATAGATAGAATTTGATTTGAGAAGGACTGTGCCATTACTTCGGGAGGATGACCTTCAGCTGCAACAAGGTTTGCCAATCTGCCTTGACCAATAAGATAAATCTTCTTTCCATTTTTGAGTGTGCACTCATCAAGATTTGCTCGAACTTGCTTTACGGATTTTGATTGCTTGAGTAAAAAGTCAGAATCAATCTCCACATCAAAGTGTCCAACATTTCCAAGTATTGCTCCAGATTTCATTTTCAGTATGTGTTCTTTACGAATTACACTTGTCATTCCGGTACAGGTGATGAAAATATCACCTAGCTTTGCAGCTTGAGCCATTGGCATTACTTCAAAACCATCCATGTGAGCTTCTAATGCCTTAATCGGATCAATTTCGGTAACGATAACTTTAGCACCCATTCCTTGAGAACGAGATGCAACTCCCTTTCCAACCCAACCATATCCAACCACGACAACACGTTTTGATGCAATCAGCAAATTCATTGCACGAAGATAGCCATCAATGGTACTCTGTCCGGTACCATATCGATTATCAAACATGTGCTTGGTATATGCATCGTTAACAACAATAATTGGATACTTTAGTTTGCCTTGTTTTTCAACAGCTTTGATTCTTGTTACACCTGCTGTGGTCTCCTCAGTTGCTCCAAGAATTTTTAATTTTTGATATTTTTTATCAAAATGTACTTTGACATTCATGTCAGCGCCATCATCAGTTAAGATATCAGGTTTATGATTCAGAACTTGTTCTATGCACCAATCATATTCTTTGTTGGTTTGTCCAGTCCAAGCATAGATATGAATTCCTTGTGATGCCAAAAATGCTGCAATATCATCCTGAGTTGTTAATGGATTACCACCACATGCTGCTACTGTTGCACCTAACTCCTTTGCACCCATTAACAACACTGATGTTTCTTTAGTGATATGAAGGCAAAAACCCAAAGTAATTCCTTTTAGTGGTTTTGATTTTTTTAATCGATTTAGAGTATTATCTAATATTTCCATATGACTTCGTGCCCATTCATATGAAAGTCTACCTTGCTTGGCTAATTTCGGATTCTTTACTTTACTCAATGAAAAAACCAAAGGTCATGACTATAAAATTCTATCACGTAAACATGCGAATCTAAATAAATGACAAAAAATTGACTAAATTCATGGCATGGAAGAAGATTGCAGAAAAGAATGCAATTGCATCAGGAAAAGGCCGAGAATTCAAGATTGATGGAAAGCGAATTGCAGTGTTTAACCAAGATGGATTCCATGCATTAGATGCATTATGTGTTCACCAAGATGGATCGATTGCACCCGGAAAACTAGACGGAGATATCGTAGAGTGTCCATTACACTTTTGGCACTACAACATAAAGACTGGAGAACTAATTGACTATCTAAAGGATGTAAAACTCCAAAAGTATGAAGTTCAAGTTAAAGACGACGGCATTTATGTCGATGTTTAAAATAATTAAGATTTAGAAACTGCAACTATTGCCTGCTTTACGTGAGGAATTTTTGCGTTAAAAAAATTAATCGTTGTTTCAAAATATTCAAGATTAGAATTAAGATCTGATTCGTGGTTTTTATCAATTATCATGTTTTTCAAATACTCTGTTGATTTTGAAACAAATGAATTAAAGACCATGCCAAAAACACAATCCTCTACGTTTTCAATCTCCCAGTCATTTTTTGATGGGTTTATCAGGTTAAAGTAATTTGGGATCTGGTTTGTAACAATTAGTAAAATTGATTCTAATTCATTTTTGTCTTCTGGGGTAAGATTCATGAAAGTTAGTAGATTACATCAGTTTATAGTCTTTGGGGAAAATACCCTGAGATAACTTTTATGACAATGCATTACGAGTACTCATAATGAGTAAAGAAATCATTGCAGAAATAACAAATAAGAATTATCAAAAGATTTCAGAGAACATTCAAAGTTTCCTTGCAAAACAACTTCAAGATACATCGTCTGAAGGATTAATTTTTGGACTAAGTGGAGGAATAGATTCGGCAGTAGTAGCATATCTATGCCAAAGAGAAATGAAATCAAAGGTCACTGCACTAATAATGCCAGATACAAAAATTTCCCCAAAAAGTGAAACAGAGGATGCACTAAAGATGATAGATAAGCTCGGGATGGACTATAAGCTAATTGACATCAGTCTAATTGTAAATGAATATTCAAAATACCTTGAACCAAATGAGAAAGCTAAAGGAAATCTCAGGGCACGAATCAGGGCAAATCTTCTTTATTATTATGCAAATTCAAAAAATTATCTTGTCGTAGGAACTAGTGATAAGAGTGAGTATCTCCTAGGTTACTTTACAAAATTTGGAGATGGTAGCGCAGACATACAGCCCATCATATCACTATACAAACTACAAGTAAGAAAGTTAGCTGAGTTTTTGGGTGTACCAGATTCTATTATCGCTAAAAAAAGCGGTCCGCATTTGCTGAAAGATCATTTTGCTGAAGACGAAATAGGAGTAGCATATGAAGAAATTGATCCGATACTATATTGCCTGATTGATAAAAAACTAACAATTCAAGAGACATCAACAAAAACAGGGATTCCAATTCAAACAGTAGAAAAAATCCATTCATTATACAAAATTAGTGAACACAAGCGAATAACTGCTCCAAAGCCCACATAGAATTGCCATGATGATACACGATACATTAACAGGAAAACTCAACGAAGTAAATACGCAAAATATTAGAATTTACCTATGTGGAGTTACAGTATATGATGAGTCACATATTGGTCATGCAAGAACGATAATCATTTTTGATGTACTAAGAAGATTTCTTGAGAATAAAGGAAAGAAGATCAATTTTGTACAAAATTTTACAGATGTTGATGATAAAATAATTAACAGGGCCACTAAAGAAGGAGTTTCTGCTTCTGAGATATCAGAAAAGTATATTCAAAATTATTTTACTGATTTTGATACACTAAACATCAAAAGGGCAACAGTATACCCTAAAGCGACTGAGCACATTCAAGACATGTTAGACCTTATTTCAGGTCTAATTGAGCAAAAAATTGCATATGTATCAAAACACGGAGTGTATTTTGCAGTATCAAAATTTGAGGAGTATGGAAAACTCTCAAAGAAAAAAATTGATGAGTTGCAATCTGGTGCACGGATTGAAATTGATGAGCAAAAGAATAATCCATTAGATTTTGCATTATGGAAGTTTTCTGATTCAGAGCCTACATGGAGTAGCCCTTGGGGCAAAGGGAGACCTGGGTGGCACATCGAGTGTTCTGCAATGAGTCTGAAATACCTTGGTAATTCTTTTGAGATTCACGGAGGGGGGAGGGATTTGATTTTTCCACATCATGAAAATGAAATAGCACAGTCTGAAGCTTTTACACATAAAGAATTTGCAAAAACATGGATGCATGTTGGAATGGTTACGATCAATGGGGAAAAGATGTCAAAGTCACTTGGCAACATCAAGACCATAAAACACGTTTTAAAGAATTGGGGTCCAAACATTATTCGGCTATTTTGTTTATCAGGACACTATTCAAAACCAATTGATTATTCAGAAGACCTTCTACGAGAAAACATTACCAAGTGGAGGCAAGTAGAAGCAGCATACTATGAAATGATTCACTCAAAATCACAAGGGAATTCTAAAGATTTAGAGAGGTTTGTAGAGGATTGTAAAAAGAGCTTTGATGATGCGTTAAATGATGACATGGATACGCACTTGGCAACAGCCGCATTTTTCAGACTGGTAAAAGAGATTAATCGAATAGCAGCCGAAGAAGAATTAACAAAATCAATTTCAGGTATTTTCTTATTAGAGTTTAATAGAATGCTTGGAATTTTGGGTTTGTACATTCCAGAAATTTCAGACGATGAAATCACAAAGGTGAATAAAATGCTAGAAGATAGAGAGAAATTCAGAAAAGAGAAAAACTATGAACAGGCAGACAAAATTAGGGACGAAATTTCTAGTAGAGGAATAGAATTAATCGATCATAAATCAAGAACTATTTGGATGAAAAAAGAGAGAATTAAATCAGACAGATAGATTTTAAAAAATTCCATTTTAATTCAAAACAAGACGTTTTGTATCTGATTTTGTCTAATTTGCAACAAAAAATAGGAATCATTAGCGTTCCTTAAATGAATTAAGAGGCTCAAGTCATTAAATTGATTCAAACATGCGACTGGTGCTGTAAAAAATTTGAAAATAGGGCAAGCAACTACTGTTCCTTTTCCTGTGCACTAGAGGCAGCATCAAAGAAGAGAGAGAAAACATATGATTGAGCAGATTAATCAAATTATCAAAAGTCTCAGAGAATGTGACAGAAAGATTATCTCATTTATTTATGCAAATGGAGGTCAGGTGTATGAAAAAGATATTAGAAATCAGCTCGATGAGCCTAGAACCACAGTATGGCGTACGATAAAGAGACTAGAAGAGAAAGGAATCATCATAGTAAGAAAAGAAGGCAATCAAAACCTCATAGTTTTGATTGTAAATCAGAATGATTAGTTTTAGAATCATCAGGTTTTTTTGAAATAATTTTGGTTACCCATATTTCAGAAGTATCTGGCATAAGCATCACAAGTCAATTTAGGATATAACGGAATAGTAGTATTGATTAGAAAATATTATTAATTTCCATTAAAATCTGAGTAAAATTCCTAATTGAGTTTTTTGTAAATTACTATTTTTTTGAAGCGCTGACTAGAGACACAACATCACGATCACGAAGTTGGTATGTGACAGGTAATCGTAGATTATATCTTAGGTCTTTTGCATAAAGTAGCCCTTTTGGAAGATCAGTGTGAATTTCCTTTGCCAAGTCTTTTATCGTTGCGCCATCTTTCATCAAAATCAAATCTGGAAGAATTCTTCCTTTTCGATCAGCAAGTTTTTGTTCATCTGCAACTGGATAGATAGAATTCATCTTTAGTAGCTTAAACACTGCAACGTTAATTGCAAACTGTACTCCAGTACGCATGTATTCACCCATGATATCTTTTTTAATTAAATTCAATGCGTGGGTTTGTTTTTCATTTAATGCATCTGATTGGAGTATATCGAATTGTTCTGATCCAGGAGAATATTTTATCAATCCTTTTTGTTCAGCACGTCTTAAGCTTAATTCGCTATCCCCACTGGCAGGAACAGTTATGGTATCAATGTAGCGCTCACGCAAGCGAGCAAAGTTTTTGTCAGCTCCTTCAACATCAATTTTATTAGCTACAATTAATGTTGGTTTTGAGATTCTTCGTAGGTGGGATGCAAATTTTTTACTGTCTTCAATTCCAAAGTCATCAACTTCCTTTTCCTCCAATTCAGAGATTCTCAAAGTATCTTTTACATGACTTTTTGTAACACCAATACCTCGATAAAGATCAGTTAGTGCATCAATCAAATCAGTTTCAGACTTTACAAGTTTAGAAATTTTGTCACGATTTCCCTCAAAGATTTTTTGATACCACATGATTAGCTCCTCTTCAATGTCAGCAAAATCTGAAATTGGATCACCAGACCCTACCTCACTAATTTGACCAGTAGAATCAATGCCGCCTGAAGCATCAACAACATGTAGTAATGCATCGGATTGAGCTGCAATTGATAAAAATTGATTTCCCAATCCTTTTCCCTTCCATGCATCTTTAATCAATCCGGGTAGGTCGATTAGTTCAATTGGAATGTATCTCCAGCCATCAACACATTTTGAATTATTTGGATTGTCATGCACGTTAAATTCAGGATGAACACAGAGGGTGATTGCGTTTGCTATACCGGAAACAGGTTTCTTTGTTGTAAATGGATAGCTTGATACTTCTTCAGAAGACAGCGTAGCTGCATTGAAAAAGGTAGTCTTGCCGGTATTTGTCTTGCCGATAAGACCAATTTTAATCGGCATGATTAGGAATCAGCCATTGAATATTTATCTCTGCCTGAGATGTTTATTCGTCGTGTGGTCCTTGTGAGATCTTATCACAAGAGTTTTGCATCTCAGTAATTGACCATCGAATTTCATCCAAATCATCGTTGTTCAAATTTGTGTTCCACTTGTCCAAAACATTTTTTGAAATTTGTGTACAATGATAAAGAAGATTCCAATAAGGGTGGTGCTCAGCAGTAGTGTAGGATAATTCCGTCACATCCTCCAATCCATTTTGTGCCCTAGATAATGAGTTGATGTTTTCACCGAAAATTTTTATAATGTCATCATCGCTTTTTTCGATTTTTAGTTGAACACCTTTTTTTGAAAATGATTCAACTAGTTTTTCAAGTTCTTTGTTAAATTCAGAAAATGTAGTCATTTAGGAAAGCCTTTGGTGCTCTGCTAGCATACATCGGTTAAAAACAACAGTAATTCCAGCTTTTCTAGCAAGGTCTTCGGCTTCTTTGTTATGGATGCCTTCCTGCAACCAGATGACTTTGGGTTGCTTTTTAATTGCCTCTTGCACTACAGGTAAGACATCCTCAGAAGGTCTAAAAACATCCACAATGTCAATTTGTTCATCTACAGCAGAGATGTCAGGGTAGCATTTTTTATTTAGAATTTCTTTAGCAGTTGGGTTTATTGGAGTAATGTTATAGCCATTATTCATAAGGTATTTTGGAACATAGTGAGCCGCCTTTGCAGAATTTTTTGACATCCCCACAACAGCGACATTCTTCATAGATAGAATATTTCTAATCTCTTCATCAGAGTGTTGATCTTGCTCCATGTACAGTTTTATCAAAGGAGGGTAAAGAATATTGCTTTTCAAAAGTTGAATAATTTTTATACAGATATTGTCAATTGGGCATATGGAAAATGAGCCAAAAGACATGATTGTGCTTGGTACAATTAAAAGTGGAGCAAAAGACTTTGATAAGATTAGAAGAATTGCAAAATTAGAACCCGAAGAGTTAAACAAAATTTTAGAAAAATTAGAAGAAAGAGGACTAATCAAAGTTGAAGAGAAGAAAGGATGGCTAGGTAAAAAGATCCAGATAAAGACAACCGAGAAAGGAGATAATGAAATTGAACATAGAATTCACGAGTTAGAAGCAAATTGGGGAGAGATGGTTGCCCTATACAAAGCAGGAAACAAAGACAAGTTAAACGATTACATGGATAACAACAGATCAATTTTACCAATGATGATGTTTTTTGGAATTATGGACATCATGATGTTTTCAATGATGTTTAGTATGATTGGTGCACAGATGAATGATTATGTACCAGCTGACCAAATCCCCGAAGGAACAGATACCGGAGGAGAAAGCGACTTTTCTGGTGATGGCGATGGCGGAGGATTTGATTTTGATATTGGTTTTTAAAAAATTACTGCTTTAATGTCTCACGATATCTTTTTACAGATTCTACTATGACTTTTTTTGCAATTTGAGAAGACTCCCATCCAATAATTTCTACTTTTTTCCCCTCTAGATCTTTATACACTTGAAAGAAATGAGCGATCTCGGAACGATAATGATCTTCAATATCATGGATGTCATTAGTATGAAAGTATCGCGGATCACTTGTTGAGACACAGATTATTTTATCATCCATTTGACCTTGGTCCTTCATTTGTAAAAGACCAATAGGTCTTGCTTCAATTAAGATGCCAGGATACGTAGGATTTGTAACTAGAACCATGGCATCCAATGGGTCGTTGTCATCAGATAATGTTTGAGGAACAATTCCATAATCACCAGGATAGTGAAAAGGTGAAAACAAAACACGGTCAAGTTTCATTAGATTATAGGTTTTATCGTATTCGTACTTATTTTGGGAACCCTTTGGAATTTCAATTATCACGTTTATGATATCAGGTATATCTGGGCCAGAATCAATATCATGCCAGAAATTTTTTGTCATGTTAAAACTGGAATGTATTCGTATATGTTTTGTACGATATTTTTAGCCATGAAATAATAAATTCTTCCTCTTATTAACCACGGTTAATTGATATACAATTCTTATGATAATGTTGGATTAGTTAGAGTACTGTCGTTTTTAAAAACACATAACAAAGAATACCTTTCAGGTCAAGACCTTAGCGATGTTCTAAAAATCAGCAGAGTTGCAATTTGGAAACACATCAAGAAAATACAAGAATTAGGATATAAAATTGAATCAAAACAAAAACTAGGATACAAACTAGTAGAAAACACAAAGATGCTTTTGCCATGGGAAGTGACAAACGGCTTGCAGACAAAAAAAATTGGAAAAAGAGTATACTTTTTTGATTCCATTGATTCTACGCAGAATTTTGCGTTAAAAATTTCTGAAGAATCAAAAGAAAACGGTACAGTCGTTATTGCGCATAAACAAACATTGGGAAAAGGAAGAGAGGGAAGAAAATGGATTTCACCCCAAGGTGGCATATGGGTATCAATCATTATCCATCCAAAATTTGATGTAGAAGCACTTACTATTTTGCCATTAGGAGTATCAGTTGCAATTGCTACTGCAATAGAAAAAGAGTTGAATCAGAACCCTAGTCTGAAATGGCCAAATGACGTCATGTTAAATAACAAAAAAGTTGCAGGAATTCTCACAGACGTATCAATGGAATCAAATAAGATCCACAATGTGGTAATTGGTATTGGAATAAATTTTGATGTAGATACAAAAAAAATTGAAAAATCAATCAAAGGTACTCCCAACGCGTATGGAATTACAAGTTTGACAAAATCAAGCAGTCCAATAAAATTTTTCCAAGCACTACTGTATGAATTAGAAGATATTTTTGAAGAACTAAACAAGAAAAATTCAAAAATTATTCTTGATGCATGGAAGAAGAGATCTGCGACCATAGGAAAAAATGTTCAAATCAGCGGGAGTAAAAAAATCAGCGGTAAAGCCATTAGAATTGATGATGATGGAGCACTAGTAATTAAGAAAGGAAACAAGACCGAAAGGATTGTTGCAGGAGACGCAATCCATTTAAGATAATTATTTTCGTGTTCTTTTTGCTTTTTTTGGTGTTTTCTCTATCAATTTTGATTGTTCACGAAGAAGATTTTTCAGATCATCTTGAATTTCAAAGACAGTTTCTAAGAGAGTTTCCAAATGTTGAGTATAAGCATCGTAATAAGTAATTAATTCAGACTGTTTGCTGTTTGTTTTGGTTAGATGTTCATTTGCTCTAATCAAATTTGCAGAAGTTATGAGCTCAGGCAATGGTTGAGAGAGGTCAGCAATTTCTTTAAGATCACTTTTTGCAGATTTAATTTTTAGCTGGATGCCAGATAATGCTCCGAGTCCCATTTTTTTCATATAATCAGGAATTAGTCTTGGCTGTTAAAGTTTTTTCCTTAACTCAGGTCATAATATTGATGCATGAAACCATACAAATTATGAATAAGACATATCTAAATCTGAATTTCTAAATGTTCTATTGAATAGCATCATAATTTTATTGGTATGTGTTTTCATGTCCCTAGTAACAATAGACACAGTTTCTGCCCAAGAGGAAAAAGATCCGGCCAAATTGTTTGATGAGGCAAAAAAACATTTTGCAGTTGGAGATTACTCGGCTGCGGTAAAAATCTATGATGATATTCTAAAAATTGTACCAGATAATGTCTCAACGTTGAAAATGAAGGGCATTGCGTTAAGCAATCTGGAACAACATCCAAATTCACTAAAACAATTCTACAAGGCCCTTCAAAAGGAGCCAGAGGATGTGATATCATTACTTGGCATGGGAATTGGTTTTGGGAACTTGGGTGAATATACAGAATCGCAAAAATATTTTGAAAAAGTTCTAGACATAGAACCTGAAAATAGAGTTGCAAAAAACTATTATCAGTTTATCGATAAAACGATTTCAAAATATCCATATGTTCCTACACCAAAACCCTTGCCACCACAAAAAACTACTTTAATTGAGATTCCATTCTGGGTAAAACAGAATGCAGAATGGTGGAGTCAAAAAACCATAAGCGATGAGGAGTTTTTATCATCCATAGGATACATGGTGAATAATAAAATAATAAAAATTCCCAGCACATACAATGAAGAAAACAAAACAGGCTCAATTCCATCATGGATTAAAGATAATGCACGATGGTGGTCAAATGGAGAAATTTCAGATACAGAATTTGTCTCAAGTATTCAATTTATGATTGAAAAAGGATTCATAGTAATAAACAGTAAACCTGCGGCATATGAAATACAACAAAGGCAAGAGGAAGAATACAATACGTTTGAAAAATATCTTTCAACGATATCAAAGAACATCTCTGATGAAAAAAGATACATCGAATATCCAAATCCAAGTAGAGATGTGATTAAAAAATTCCTCAGAGACTATGTAAAGTGGAATTTTGAACAAGAAGCAAAATCAGCTGCAGATAAATTTCCAGATCCAACATACCAAATTATCAATGGAACATACATTATCAATTACAAAATATTTGTAAATGAGCAACCTTCTGGATTGCCACTTGATCATGTAGGAACACTGAGTGAATCATTAAGTTTTTGGGAAACTCAAGATTTGAAAGTCAATAATCAAACTGCAAAAATAAAATTCACATATACAAACAAAAAGCATGAGGCAAATATTTGGACCACATGGGTTGTACGTGATTTAGGGGCAGGGGTATTAGGGCATGCTCATCTAGGTAAGGGAGTAGTCGAAGTAGCACTTGGAGATTATTCATGTGATGGTAGTTTCCAACTGTATGATGTACAGACAGTCAAAATGATAATGACACATGAGCTTGGACACTCAATTGGACTAAAGCATACCACAGATGAAAATAACATAATGTATCCATCATTGAAGCCATCTTATGCATATTGTATTCTTAATTAAAAAATTGAATAAAGAGATTGAATAAATTTAGTGCATAGTATATCAAGAATCAAGAATCTAGAAGATCATGGAAATTTTGGAGATATTATTTGCCGTTGGAATTTTACTGGTTAGTGCTAGACTTCTTGGAATAGTCTTTAAAAAAATAAAACAACCATCTTTGGGTGGAGAGCTACTTGCAGGCATCATATTAGGCCCCACTTTAATTGGAATTGTCCATCCAAATGAGATGCTAGACCTTCTTTCTACCGTTTCAATTTTCTTTGTAATGTTATTCATCGGTATTGAAATGAATCTAAGAGAGATAAAAAATTCCGGAAAATCAGGGTTTGTGATTTCTATACTTTCATTGATAATCCCATTTTTTACAGGGTACGTGCTTTCAGTGTTTTTTGGTCTAAATTTATCAGAGTCACTGTTCATCGGATTGTTATTATCAGTAACTTCAGTACCAGTAAGTGCAATTATTTTACGAGAATTGGGGATTCTCAAAACTAAAATTGGCACAACGGTGATGTCGGTAGCAATTATTGATGACATCATTTCATTGATTATTTTGGCATTTATTTTACAACTTCATCTAAGTGACGGAATGCAATTTGCATATTATGAAATTGGAGAATCAGTTGTTCAAATAGTAGCTTATTTGTTAGGAATTGTTGCCATTACATTTGTAGTTTACAAAGCAAATCGTTGGTTACCCTCAAAATTAAAAGAATTTAACAAGTTCAAATCAAAGGAAATTTTATTTATCATATTTATTTCAGTGGCAATAGTTTTATCAATAATTGCTGATTTAGCAGGATTGCATTTTATCATAGGTACATTTTTTGCGGGGTTAATTTTTAGTGAAAAATTATTACCCAAAAGAGAAGAAAGTAAAGTTTTCAAAACAATGACAAAAATTACGTTTGGGATATTTGCACCATTATTTTTTGCAATTGTTGGAATGAAATTTAGTGCCCAATCATTAGAAGATCACATTCCATTCCTAATATTGTTAGTTATACTTGGAATAATTGGAAAAACATTTGGAGGGTATGTAGGAACAAGGATTTTTCATTTTCCTAAAAAACAAGGATTGGCAATTTCAACATTACTTAATGGGAGAGGTACTGTTGGTTTAGCAATTACAGCATTAGCTTATTCAGTAGGTGTGTTAGATTTGGCGCTATTTTCAATTTGTGTGGCAATTTGTTTTATAACAACTATAATTACACCAATAATTGCAAGGCCGTTATTACGTTCAATGAATTAATGTAAAAATAAAATGAAAGGCCTAAGCCATATCAAGTGCTCTTGAATGTTTACGAGTATGAGGACGTTCTCCAGAATATTTTCTTCGCATATGTCCTGATGGACGACCATACAATAATTCAAGAAACCAAGATTCATGTTCAATTTCTTCGGCAAGAATGTCTTTTGCTATTTCGTATGTAGCAGGATCTTTTCCATGAGTCATCTTGCAAACTTTATCCCAGTTTACTATTGCACCCTGTTCAGCTTTTAGGCATTTTTCCAAAATTGCTTTCAAGTCAGTTGGATTAGGAGGCAATTGAAGGAATTCACAACCAGATATTTTGATGAATTCGGTTGCATCATTGGGGAGGCTTCCACCTAATTGATAGATTCTCTCTATACAAGATTCAAAGTGACTAAGGTCTTCTAGTCGTGCATCTTCAATTATTCCCTTTATTCCTTCACCATCCATTCCTGTACAATGAGCCCTAAGATTTGTGAAATAGTAATAGGCAGTAAATTCCACTGCAGCATTTACAACCAAAGATTTCACTAATTCATCCACATTAAGGCCATTTTTTTTGAGAATTTCAATACCAACGACATTTGGTTTTGAATCAGTCATTAAAGGCGATTATAGGATGGAATTAAAAAGCCTTAGGATTTGAATTGTCTCTAATTTTTTCAAGAGTCTCAAGTAGTCTATTTTGTGCCCTTTCTATCATGTAAAAATATTCTTTCGTTGGAGCATCCACAAAAGGAAGTATTTTCTGCTTTAGCAACTCATTAGAGTTGGATATAACGTGAATTGGGTCAACCAATGTATCAATCAGATATTTTTGTTCTTGAGTAAAATTAGGATTCAGGGATAATAATTTTTTAGATTTATCTTCCAGTGTTTGAACTTGGTTAAATTTCAATTCTTACTCACGTTGGGAAATAACAGATAACTCTAATTTCTTAGATTTTTTCCACAAAAGTGAACATAAGCTAAACATGTTATTTACCATCTCCGAAGAATTTGTAAATAGAATCGAATCTCCTTCATCCTTTAGATTCACTGCATCACTAATTGCCCCAGACATAATCAATTGCCTATCACATTCCACTATAATTCTACTTTTTGAGGGAAGTTTCCCTAATTTGACGTCTGAGGAGTTTAATCTATGAATCAACGGATAATCTTTGTCATTATTCAATTGTGTCAAGATGTTAACGTCAACACCATTCTTTTTTGCAAGAGATATTTTCTCAGGAATTGAAGTATGATACATCATCGTAAGGTCTTCAATAGTAGTCATGATGTAAACTTGATTTTTTGCGCTCTGAATCATCTTTCCAATGCGCGAATAGACGTTGGTTCTTCCCTGAATGATTGACAAGGACGTAATGTCTGGAGATTCGGCAGTTTTTGTAACTGTGGATAGTTGTTCTGTAAGTTTTTTTGCAAGATTCTTCATTGTGGTGATTTCATCATCGTGTCGCTCAATTATTGATGCTAATGCAGTTTTTGGTTCAACAGCTGTACATATTGTAGGATTTGAAAAAGTTGTTGTGACGATTCCAAAGTTTTTTAATTTGTTTAATGAACGATATGCCTTTCCTCTATCAATTTCTAATTTTGCAGCCATCGTACCAACAGAGATGGAACCCAGTTGCAACAATCCCATGTAAATTTTTGAATCAACTTGGTCTAATCCAAAGTATTCAAGGTGGGAGGATAATTCTTCAGGGTTCATCAGACAAAGAATGAAAATGAAAAATTACAATATTATTTCTTGTGTGTTTTTGACAAACATTTTACGATCTTTGTCTTGCGTAAAATTCACAGATTCAAACCTAATCCTGTGATCGCAAATCTGATCGCATTAATGAAGTTTTGAATTTGAAAGAATTTTCTGATAGAAAATTACCCACAAAATCTCATTCTAAAAACTTAGAATGAAGGTTAGCTTAACCTACACACAAATCACCCTAAGAATATGTGTAAAATGGATAATAAGTCAAAATACCCCATCTATCTGTCCTTTGAACACGTCAATATCTGCACAACGATGTCCCTCTTGCGGTAAATCAAAAATGGTATCAGATGAAAACACGGGAGAGCTAATCTGTGGCATTTGTGGTTTTGTTGTAAATGACAAACTAGAGGATACAGGAGCAGAGTGGCGCTCATTTGCAAATGATGAAACAAACAGAGCTCGTGCAGGAGCTGGAACATCAATCACCATGCACGATATGGGACTATCAACCATCATTGGAGCAGTCAATAAGGATTCTACAGGTAAACCACTATCTGCAAGCATGAAAAGCTCAATTGAGAGATTACGAACATGGGACAGTAGAACACAAGCACATTCATCAGCAGACAGAAACTTACGACAAGCACTAAATGAAATGGACAAGCTAAAAGACAAGCTCGCTTTAGGTGATGCAGTAGTAGAAAAGGCTGCATATATTTATCGAAAAGCAATGGAGAAAAAACTTGTAAGAGGAAGATCAATTCAGGGATTGGTAGCAGCCTGCTTATACGCTGCATGTCGTAATACTGAAACTCCAAGAACTTTAGATGATGTTGCAAAAGGAATCAACATTAGAAGAAAAGATGTTGCAAGATGTTACAGATTAATTTTTAGAGAGCTGGAGCTAAAGATGCCAGTAGTAGATCCTGTTAAAGGAGTTTCACGAATTGCAAGCATAGCAGAATTAAGCGAAAAAACAAAACGCAAGGCAGTGGCAATATTAGATAAAGCAAAAAAATTAGGAATAGTTGCAGGAAAAGATCCTATGGGAATAGCAGCTGCCGCACTTTATCTTGCATGTATTAGTGGTGGCGAATCAAAATCACAAAAAGAAATCTCAATTGCATCTGGAGTGACAGAAGTTACAATTAGGAATCGATGTGCAGGATTAAGGAAAATTCTTCAGGATTAGAATGTCTGAAAGCATATCATGGTCGGATTGGCTAGATTACAATTCTGAAACTATCAACAAGTCACCAACAAAACCAGGTGTATTTATGATGCATGCTGCAATGAAGATATTACTAATTCAAGGAACTGAAAACATTAGAAAAGAACTAGCAGATACGTTATCCAATGATTGTACCGCCCAGGCTACTAGATTCAGGTATACCATATCAGAACAATATCAAAAAATCTATCAGGAATTAATCCAAGATTACAAAAATAGACACGAAGGAAAACTGCCAAAATGTATGGAGTAATTATCTGAATTCAGGTAATTCCTCGTGTTCACGACGCCTAGTTACAAAAAATATTCCGCCAGTTATACCAAATTGATAAAATGCATACATCATTACTTGAAAGAAACTTGGGACATATTCTGTAAATCGGCTTAGAATAGCAACCAAAAGCACAATAACGCTTAATCCAAACATGAAATATCTTGCAACATTTGGTATCTCGGCAAATTTAAAAAACAAGACCAATGTGACAGAAACAAAAAGTGCAACTATAGTTCCAAATCCAGCATTTAACCCAAGGACATTAATTAAAAAAGCAACTCCTTCCTCAGGAGTAGCAGGGACGACAATTTCAGAAACGGTGATTTTTTCGGGAATTGCAAATTTAATTACGTTTGAAATTGCGTTAATTGAGAATAATAGTAACAAAACAATCGAAGTAATCCTTGCATGAATTTTTAATCTTGGAAATCGTTTTCTTATACCACGTCCAAGTATTGTGCCCTGTAAAATTCCAATGAGAAAAACCACACCGTATGAAATTAGAAAGTTTTCTTCGGCTATCGCAAGAATATCCATACTAGAGAAGCAATCTAGATATTAATTACAAATATGAAAATTAAGATTCACAAATGACATAATCTAGTGGACATCATTCATTAACAATCATTGTAATGGAAGATTGAATGTTTTGAATAGATCTTATTTTGCTCATCACAGTATTTCGTAGGGAATCTTCTGAATCAGAAGTAACTTTGAGTACAATATCATACACACCAAAAACACCCTGTATGTCAAATATTATATTTGCAATTTCGGAAAGAGAATTTTTGATATTATCTATAACTGATTGTTCCTGATTAAGAGTTACGTTTAGTAAAAAATAGGTTGTAGGCATTATTCTTGGCCTTCTATTCCCATTAATGTCAGGGTAGAACGGATTTTATCGATTTTCCTAATCTTCCATGTAATGGTCTCCCTTAGAGCACTTACTTCATCAGAAACAACTTTAGCCAAGATATCATATGCTCCAAATGTTCCATGTACCTCCTTTACCGAATCAAGTGCTTTTAGTTGAGAAATAACAGATTCTTCAGAACCTAACTCGCAATTGATTAACACGTATGCTGATGCCATTTTCAGCATAATTATCAAATTATGTTATTTAATATCAATTAAGAATTAGGTTAGAAATTGTTTAAAAAAATATCAGATTTATGAAAAAGTGTTCATAAGAAAAACGTTTTTCCCCCAAATTAAACATCAGAAAGGCATAGTTCGTTTGTTTTGAACACACAATTACATAGATTCTATTTAATGAAATTATAACTAGTCTGTTGGACCCGCTGCCAACACCCTTCCCAGCCAGACCATAGTTAGCCCTTGGGTCCACCAGAACTTTACAAATTAGCAAATTCTATCTCTAGGTTTTTAACCTGTGAATTCAAAATTTTGTCATGCAGGGCAATTCCATCAATAAAATACTTGTACCAATTGATGGTTCCAAGAATTCCATTAGAGCCTTAGAAATGGCAATTACAATTGCAAAAAACTGCAAGGCAAAGATTACTGGAGTCTATTGTATGTACACACAATCATATTCTGAAACACGCGGTGTAGCTTCAGTAAGTAACGAAATGAGGAAAGAGGCACGTACTGTTCTAGATGATGCAAAGAAGACATGTGGAAAAGCAGGAGTTTCATTTACAACAAAAATCCTACAAGGCAATATCGGATTCAACATTGTAAAAACAGCTCATCAAAAAAATAATAAATTTGATTTAATAGTTATTGGATCAAGAGGCAGAAGTTCCCTTAAGAGTATGTTCTTGGGAAGTACATCAAACTTTGTTATACATGAATCTAGCATTCCAGTTTTAATAGTAAAATAATCTCATACCATACCATTCTTTACAAAATATTTTTGATGATAATCTTCTGCCTTGTAAAATGTTGGAGCAGGAACAATTTCAGTCACTATTGGGTTTTGGAATTTTCCGGATTTTTCTAAGGATTCTTTAGATTTTTTGGCAGATTCTTCTTGAGTAGAGTCATGGTAGAATATTGCAGAACGATATTGAATTCCAATATCAAAACCCTGGCGATTTAGAGTAGTAGGATTATGATTATTCCAAAAGATGTCTAATAATTCATCATATGAGATTTTTTGAGGATCATACTCTACTTGAACTGCTTCTGCATGACCAGTCTTATCAGTACAGACCTGTTCATATGTAGGATTTTCAACTTTTCCGCCAATATATCCAACAGTAGTATCTAAGACACCTTTGGTTTTACGAAAGATTTCCTCGACATGCCAAAAACACCCAGCTGCAAATGTAGCCTTCATACAATACATTAGTAAATTGAGATTAAAAATCTAACACTAGTAATGGAATACTGTATCGCCAATCTGTTTTTTCCAATCGGCACGAATTCCAGGTTTTCCCTTTAGCTTTTCGACATAATTAAAGGCAGAAAGCCCTGCTGCAGCACCATCTCCGCATGCAGCGACAATTTGCTTATAGGGAATGCTTGTTGCATCTCCAGCGGCAAAAATTGCAGGATGTGAAGTTTTTCCTCCAGATTCAATTTCTATCTCACCTTTAGTGTTAATTGTTACCAAATCCTTTACAAAATCCAAATTAATTTTAGAACCCATCTCAATAAACAGACCATCAACTTGCAGTGTTTTTTCTGAACCGGTAGCGTCAACTACAGTAATTTGTTGAAGAGTTCCATTACCAGAGATGGCTTTAATGCTAGAGCTTGGAATTAATTCAACGTTTTCTTTTTTCTCAAGGGATGCAATTAGATCTTTATCGCCACCAAGTTTTCCGCCTTTGTAAATCATGTATGCCTTTGATGCCATTCGTGAAAGCAGTATACCGGATTCTAAAAGATAAGCGCCAACACCTACTGATGCAGTAGTTCGTCCCTGATAAAATGGTGCATCACATTTTGTACAATAATGTACTCCCTTGTTTGCAAATTGAGATTCATTTTCTAATCCCAAATTATTTGGAACTTTACCAGCAGCAACAACTATAGCTTTTGCGAAATATTCTGAGCGAGATGTTTTAACTCTCATCTTACCATCTGCTTCTTCAATTTTTTCCACAGTATCATATGTCATCTCACCTTTGAATGACAAGAATTGACTCTCTAAAGTTTTAGCAAGTAACGGACCACTTGACATTATAGTACCCGGATAATTTTCAAGTTTCGGAATCAAATTAAGCTGTCCACCCAAATCTTTTGAGATGACTAAAACCGAAACTTGTTGTCTTGCAATGTATATTCCAGCTGAAAGACCAGCAGGACCTGCTCCAACTATAATTATTTCATATTCTTGGGCCAATTTCTAAATTAGTTTACAGAGATTAACGAAGTTAAGTTTTTGATACCATTCATGTTATGTAGATCGTTATCTATTGCATCCTTGATTTTTTGCATGTCATCAGACTCAAGAATAACCAAAATATCACAAATACCATAAACGGTCTTTACTGATTTTACTACAGAAATTTTTTTGGATGCTTCAATAATTTCTCTTTGATTTTTGTAATCAACGTTTAGAAGAACATAGGCCTCGTTCATGAGGTATCTCATGAACCTATTGATAAAAAGTTTCTCTGAGATCGTGCCTAAATTCGGTAGATTTTCTTGTAAAAACATGTCAGGTTTGTCCAGTATAAGCAAAAAGACCATCCAGGACAAACAAAAATTAGATTTCGATATATGAAATTAATCAGATTCCCAAATCATGTCACAGATAGTTCAGCATGACAAGGAACAGAGACTCAGACTTGCAAGTGTTGTGTGTGGAGTTCTAGCCATTGCATCCATAGTTTTGCTAGGAAGCTCTTCATTTGCATTTGGAGATATTCAGATAGAAATTGCAAAAAATGCAGACACTCAAGGATGTGAAATCAATGAATCGTGTTATTCTGAAACTGGTCTTGTGATAAATGTTGGGCAAGAGGTCACATGGTATAATGCAGGTAACAAAGTTCATTCCATAGTAAGTGGAAGCGCCGAAGTAGGCCATTACGGTTTATTTGATAGTGGAAAAATTCTCCCAAAGGAAAATTTTTCTCAGGTATTTTCTAAATCAGGTCAGTACTTTTACTACTGTCAAACACATCCCTGGATGACAGGGATAGTCATGGTAAAATAAAAAATCTAAACTCGAATTATTCCTTGCTCAACTAGAAATTTTATTGCAGTAATGAATTCATCATCAGTGATTTGACCTACAGACCACCAACTTGCATTATTGCGTATCCAATCTGGAATTGAATCATTACTAACAGTTTCTGAATTAGATAAATTTGGAATAAAGATAATTTGATTATCAATCATGTATTGAATTGAAGACACAAATTCTTTATCAGATATCTTGCCAGTAGACCACCATCCAGCATTATTGCGTATCCAATCTGGAATTGCAGGAGGATTGGGAAATCCTAAAACAGTGTAGATGGTTTCGCCAGGAAATTGAGATTCAAACCAATCTCTAAAATCATTTGCACTGTTATACCAATCAACATAGTATTGAGGAGATCTATCTGACTTTGGAAAATCGGGAGTGTGGGTATTAGGATAACCTACAACATCTTCAATATTTTTCCCAGTAAATTGAGAATCAAACCAATCCTTGAATGCTAAATCAGAATTATATCTATCAATATAGTATTGTGGAGATTTATCAAATGCTGGAAAGCCAGGAATATGGGTTTTAGGCTCTTTAGTAACATCAACAGAGTGTTTTGGAGTCAAAGATTTTGATGGTTGTTTTTGTGTATTCTTAGGCATAGTTTCTGAGGAATCACCTAACGAGAATTGAAATGACTTTTGATATTCTTCTCCAAGGTAGAATACTTTGACAGTATAAGTTCCCTCTTGTAACCATTTTGGACCATCGGCTTTGTAGGATTTAGAGAAACTACCATCAGAATTTGCAAGAAAGGTATCTACTGCAGCAAAATCAGAATTTTGAGGATTTACAATTTGCATAATGACAAATTGGCCAGGTTGTGGGGAGTCTATCTGACCATTAAGAATCACAGAATCCCCAGAAACATATTGAGATTTGTTTAAAGAGAAACTCAGTATTTCCGCATATGCTGTAATTGGGATCATAGAAATTAATCCAAAGATCAGTAAAAAGATTAAGGATTTCAATGTAATTCCAAAAACAAAAATCCCAAATTTAATCTTGATTGAAGAGCAGAACCAGACATATTATTTTGAAATTTGCTTTGTTTATAATGCCTTCGTAGGAAAGATAAGAATAAAAATTTTGAGACACCTAGATTTGGATCTAAGTGTCAGTGAATTGGAATGTCCAAGTCAATGCCAATGTATCATCTGCAGTTAGTTCAACTGCTGTGAATGTGTTTCTTGCAAACATTTCACCGCCAGTGGCATGGTTGAATATTGCGGCCTCATCAATGCTGCTATCATCACAATCGTTTGGTCCCACGTTACCGCCCTCAAATGTTGCAGTTGCTGTAACATTTGCATTTGGAGAACCATTCATAGTGCCATTAACAGAACTAAATGCAGCTACTTCTCTAGCACATGATGATATTACTGTAATAATATCAGTCTGTCCTGCTGCTGGTGCAGTTTCACCGCCTGTTCCAATTTCCATATGGCTGATTTTGGCTGAAGATGCATTTACAGTTGAAAACAAATTCTCTGCTAAAAGCTCCATTCCATCAGTAACAATCATGTTATCAGATTGTCGATACGCCTTGATGTTGCCCTGTGCATCGCTAACTACTACTTCTACATGACCTAATAGCTGAACGCCATTTTTGATAGTGGGTTGTACTGAAACTCCTTCTAAAATTGCATATGTTGCACCTGAAGACACAGCTACTATTGCCACCAATAGTAATCCAAAATGCTTTGGGTCCAAAGTTTTCATTATTCATATAGTTGGTGCAGTAGTTTTTAGAATTAGTTTGTAAAAAATGAACAGACGGGTACTCAGATTTTATTAATCTCAGGCACAAAAGTGAAGGATTTTTTCATAAATTATGAATTCAAGGTAGTTATTTCAGATAGTTCTGCCCTGTATTTTACCTTGATATTTACATCCGAGGTTGCTTGGGCAAATGGAATTATACCATTTGTGGATTCTAATTGGACTGACCAATCACCCACTATTGGGTCAAATGAGGTTATTGAGAATCGCTCTAGAGGGTTATTTGCACCAGAGTATTTGATTCGGTATATTTGTCCATCAATCTGAACACTAGTCAAATCACCACGATTTCCAAATGTAGATGAACTAACCAAGCAAGAATCATCAGATCCAATCACACAGGTTCCTTGTGGAGATACTACCCTAAATCTCATATCAGAATCATCATTATTTGATGCATAAATCAATGAGGGTCTTGCAACTACATCACCATTAGCATTTCTAATCAAATCCAACTCGACAAAGTCTTGGATTTGTTTAGACTGTGTTCTAACAAAGGTATTCAATATACCAGTACTAGTAGACAAATCATTACCATACAAGTCCACCCTGGCACTAATGTTGTAATCTAGTTTTTGAACATTCTTTGGAATCATCCAAGATAATTCAACGTCGTTGAATCCTGGTTTGAACAAATACGGAATTGCATCAATAGATCTTCCATCTACTAATAATGTCACTATACCATACATTGAGGTAGACTCTTGGTTGTTGATGTATGCGTGGGGTTTGAGAATGGTTCCTTGAGCTTTAATTGTCTGCATATCCATCTCTAATTTTACACTTAATGAACTCATATCGATATTGTTTGGTGTTAATCCCAAGAATAGGTGTTCAGAGTCGTTTACTTTACCGTCTGCATTTAATGCATGTATCCAGAATTCAGTTGCAGGGGATTTTAGTAAAGATGCTGGAACCGTTATGTATACTCTAGAAGTGGTGTTTGAAATTCCAGTCAATTCTTCTACTTTCATCTTTAATCCGGTGTAATTACGTTCGATGTTATCATCACCCATTGTAATCAATCTAAGCTCTGCTCTGCGTAACTCGCTTTTTGCATTATCAATTAGTGCAGAGACAGTAACAGATGTAGGTTCTGTGACATACTCGTATGAACTAGCATCAGTAATGAGCCTGTTTTGATCATCTATGTGAATCTTAAAGTCAAAGATTTGAGGTTTGGAATAAGGATCTTCTTTAACTAGATACACGTTTCCTTCACATTCTATTATCTGAATACTTGTGTTAGAAGTGGATGACCCTCCGTCGGCAGACACAACAAAGTACGTCTCATTTGGATTAATGTATGCCTCATAGACATATCTTGCAACATCAGAATGTTGATTATCTGATGCATATGGTTGATAGTCTGCAAGTTTTGCAGGAATTATGCCTGAATGCTTTGTTTGTAAGACCACATTTGTTGGGAATGATTCGCCTGAAACCATTACCTTGACAATGTTATCATCACAGACATTATAGTATACACTATCGATGTTTGTTATTCCAGCCGGTTTTGATGGCTTCTCTTGAGACACACCAGATGCACTTCCAGCTCCAGCGCCGGCTCCAACAGGTCCAACACCAACTTTACCATGACCTGCTTGTGATGAGACACCGCCAGAAGTGCTGGTTACTGGAGACTTCTTTCCACCAATTGCAAACTTGGATGTGTGCTCTACGGCAAACTCTATCTGTACTTTGCCAGAATGAATTCCTGACTCAATTTCATACTTTGAAACCTCAGTTATTCCAGAGGTCGTCCACACGTTGTTTATCTCATCAAATGTGTACACTGTAAGATCATCAATGTTGTTTGTTTCAGGCTTTGCTGTCAAGACTGTAAAGGTGTATGATTCTGTATTTGTAGAGTTATCAAAGTCTATTCCAGTACCATTTGACAATTCGGCTGGGAATCTTGCATTAATGTATAGTAATGTATTCTGTGTTGGGTCCTTCTCAGTGATAGATGGAATGCCTGATTCTATAGGTGGTTTTGATGCAACTTCATATGTTACATAATCAAGAGTTCCAGGACATGTACCGTTTTCAAATATTGTGAAGTCAACCTTCTTGATGCCACCATATGTTGGAACTAGTGTGTTATCTAGTGAGTAAATGTATCTTTGACCACAGTTGAATTGTTCAACAGGTTGGGTTGCAAGATATTGACCATAGACATTGCTTTGTGCTGTAGCTCCCAATATACCAACATAAGACAATGATGTTGAATTTCCAGCATCGGTTGCGTTTAATCTAAATGCATTGATTATAGAATCCGGAGATTCGTTTGGTAACAACTCTGCAAGTGATTTGTAAAGTAGAGTATACTGTGAATCAGTTGCATTTGAAATTGCAATAGTATTGTTCTTACCTACGAGTTTTGGTGTAGGTAGATCATTTACCTTTACAATTGGAGTCTGTACTCCGTTCTTAACTTTCGTTAGCTTTATTGGATTAAGCAATGTTCCAAATTGATTACTATCAATATTGACATTATCTATGTCAATTACTCCTGAATTAGGCAGATTCGTTGTATTTGTTACAACAACGAATTTCATTAGTGCATTAATGTTAGTGCCGTGTACAGTGACTAGTCCTTTCTTTGTTATAGGTACGTAACCTGATGGAGTTTGAGTCTGATTTAGTTTGTAACTACCTAGCAGTACATTTAGCAACGAGATCGAGCCATTGTTTGATAGATCCGAATCAGGTGATAGGCCATCACTTACTGTCAGAGTTCCAAATCCAGTGTATGGGTTTGGAGTGATACGGTATATTGCACCTGGAATCAATGTATTGTTTCGTGTTTCAATAGTGAGCTTTCCTCTAAGACCTACCAAATCTGAAATGCTTAGTGAATCATCAGCTGAGCGATATCTTGTACGCAAAACAGTTATTGAATCGCTAATGGATGCAGAATCTTGCAATATTCTTCCAAATGTTCTCAATATTTGTGGGTCAGATACAGACATGGAATCGGTCATGAATCTTCTAAATGACGTAGATTTTGATATAGAATCCTGCAATGATGCTGAATCAGTGAATAATCTGCCAAATGAGGTGACCTTTGTGATGGAATCGTCTGTGGATAGTGAGTCGGTCATTGCACGGTTGAATTGAACAGATGCAAGAAGTGTGTCAGCTGCAGCTAGTGAGTCAGTCATGAAGCGGTTGAATGAAGTTGATGGAACAAGTATGTCATTTACAGAGACAGCATCAGTGAATAGACGTGCAAATGAGGTGACCTTTGTGATGGAATCGTCTGTGGATAGTGAATCAGTTATTGTTCTGCCAAATGTAATGACTCGGAAGATCGAATCATCTGTGGATAGTGAATCAGTTATTGCACGGTTGAATTGAACAGATGCAAGAAGTGTATCAGCTGCAG